>JADZAF010000162.1 GCA_020852755.1 Bryobacterales bacterium | reverse complement strand
CGCCTGTGAAAGTCGCGGAGTTCCTCGAGCGATTTCCCGGCCAGTTCGCGGGTGACCGTCTCATTTGCGCCCAGCGCGGCGAGAGGCGGCGCTGCCAGGCTTTGGATGAAATTTCGGCGATTCACGTATCTTTTCTCCCAGGATTCTGCCTATTCACTCGCGCGGCTCCAGGCCCGGCACCCCCGCCCGCCTGTACAACTCCCGGATGCGCCGCAGTTCCGCGTCCAGTTCCATCACGCCGATCGATTCGGCCATGCGCCCGACCGGCATCGCGGGGTCGTTGGACCAAAAGATCCCCAGGTCCTCGTCCTCGTAATAGCGGAATCCTACGCGCTGCCCGTAGCGCTTGCGCAGCGCGGCGCCGTTGGCGAGATTGCGGCTCCAGCCGAGAATGGCGTAGCTGAGGTCAAGCTCCTCCACCAGCACCTGCTGCGGCTCGCGGATCTGCGCGGCGATCTTGCCGGTGGGCTCGAAGATGGACGCGTTGTTACGCCAGGTGCTGGAGACGATGTAATAGCGGCCCTGCCTGGCGCGGAAGGCGGGCTGGGAGGTCTGCGGCGATTGCGTCGGCCAGACCACCAGGTCCGCGCCCTGGCGGGCCAGTTCCTTCCAGCCGTACTCGTATGACATGTCGAAGCAGATCTGGATGCCCAGCTTGCCGAAATCGCACTGGAAGACCGGAACCTCCCGGCCCGGCGTGGTGCCGTTCTCCAGCGAGTCGCTGCCGGCCGGAACGGCCAGATGCAGCTTCCGGTAGATGCCCGCCACCTCGCCTTCGCGGCCGAACAGCACCGCCGCGTTGGAGACCAGGCGCTTGTCCCTGTCCTCCAGCAGGTACAGCGGCGCGACGATATAGCACTTATGCCGGCGGGCCATGCGGGAGAAGGCCTCCCGGACCGCCCCGGCCAGCGGGAACGAGCCGGCGACGATATCGCGGCCGATCTCCCCGGTCAGGGCCGCTTCCGGCAGCACCGCCAGGTCCAGTCCCCGGCCATATTTCCGCTGGGATTCGGCGGCCATCCGGTCGATGATCCCGCCGAGTTCCTCCAGGCGCTTCTCGAGGCCGGGATGAACAACCCAGAAGCGCTGCATCGCCGTTCCCACAATCACCTTGCGGGGAGGCTGGGATGAACCGGACGCGCCGGCGGCGGCCGCCGCCGAAAGCGCCAGAATGCAGACCGCACGAACGGCTCGATGGATTCGCATACTCACTCTGCTCCCCTCAGCGCTGCCGCATCATCTCCAGGAAGCCGTTCACGATGGCATCCTCTGCGCAGCCCGGCTTGAGGCGTGACGTAGTGATCTCGTAACTGATCTGATCGTAGGACGCATCGTCCGGGATGTAGCCGCTGCTGCCGTTGGCGTGCGTGACCATGACGGTGTTGCTGAAGGGCGACTTTGCCTTCAAATGCCGGGCGATGCCCGTCAGCACCTCACCCGAAACGCCGGCCAGGGCGATCTCGTTGACCATCAGCAACCCGAGGCGGATGTTGACCGGATCGGCGTCAACGAACTTGAACTCGCCGGGGGCCCGCGGACCGGGCGGAAGCCTGCGCCCGGGACAGGTCACCACACGCTGGCCGGCGTGAATCACCGCGTCCGGAGTCGTGCGGATGCGCGAAGCCACCCGCACCGCCTCTTCGCCGATCATTTTTCCGAACGCTTCCACCAGGGTGAAATCCGAGCCCGCAGCAAGCGACACCGGGTTCTGATCCCCGGCCGCACCGCTCGTCCACACGGCCACGACATCATTGCCCTGCTCTTCGGAGCGCAGCCGCAGGCCGGCGCCGGAGTCGCCGCGCGCCCGGTCTGTCTGCCCGCCCGCGTAGAACTGCTCGACGAAACGGGACGTAGCTCCCGCCAGATCGCCCGAGACCCGCAGATTGGATGGCCCCATCACCACGGCGTGCACCGGGTAGTTGATGAACAGGGCGATCGGCTTTCCGGCCAGGGTTTCGAACTTGACCACGGCCACTGTCTTGTCGGACGGAAAATCGGGGTTGAAGCCCAGGCCCCATCCCCGGCCCGGGACAAACTCCCGGCGGTTGATATTAACGTAGGCCTTGCCCGTTCCCGCCCCGGCGCGCGCCGGCTGCAGTCCGGCTTTGGCGCGCCGCACCGCTTCCACCGCGGCATCCTTGACCTTCTCCATATAGGGAACCGAGCGTGGATCGGCGTTCCCGTACATGCCCGCGGGCGACGGGGCGCTGTGAGTATGCACGCCCGCCAGCAGCAGGTTCTCCGCTGGGATACCGGCTTCCCGGGCGATGCGTTCGGAGAGTTCGGCCCACACCGGGTTGGGAACGCCGATCAGTTCCCACACCACGATGGCGGCGTAGCGGCTGCCGTCCTGCAGCACGATCGCACGAGTGTGAACGCGGTCGTGAATCCCCTGGAAACCCTGCTTCCGACCCGAGTAGCCGCTCATGGGCAAGGCGGCGTCCTCGGCGGGCGTGATATCGACGCGGGCCGCGCCGGCCTGCAAGGCGCCGGGCCGGGCGGGGGGCGCCGCCGCCAACCAGAGCAGCATCCAGGCGGCCCCCTTCAATGCCGGGACACGGAACTTCATCGGACCCTCCTGTCTTCCGGAGTATACCGCCTCGAGTTGCGGTGACAAGTTGCGGCGACAGGCTTCATAGCTCCCCGGGAGTTCAGGGTTATGAAGCCTGTCACCGAGACTCGATGGGCAGCTCCCTGTCGAATTCGCCCCTGCCGCCCGGGGCGGCCAGTTCTAGACGGTCCTCCCACAGCCGCACGCGCCTGAATTGCGAGGCCCTTGTTGCATAGGCCGGAGTCGCCACGTGAAAGGCCCGGGCTGTGCGGAAGGGAAGCTCACGTACGTAGTTGCTCTCGTGAATGTGGCCGGTGAACAGGAGAGTCAGCCTGCGGCGCTCGCCCAGCGCCTGCTCGATCTCCGCCAGCGCGCCATCCCGGGGAGGAACATGCGCGCCGAGGACCAACGGGTCTTCGGGATAGCGGCGGCATTGCCCGGCGAGCCAGTCCGCCTGGCCGCGGCCGAGTCCCCGCTCCGGGGCCCGCTGCACGGCGGCCGGCAGGTGGCCGTAGAACCCGTTGTTCAGCATGAGGAAACGCCAGCGGGTCTTGCCCACGTCACGGTGGAAGGCGTAGTAAGTCCCGTGCCGGAAGCAAGCCACGCTGCGTATCCATGCGGCCTTGGCCTCCTCCACGTTGCTCTGGTCCGCCGCGACCTTGCCCTCAAGCAGGCCGTAATGCTGCACGTCGTGGTTGCCGAGTCCGGCATAGAGTTCCAGCGGGCTGGCGGCGGCGATCTTCGCAAACTCCTCCACCTGTCCGGTGACCACCTGCCGCCGTTCGCCCTCGAAGGAGTACACGTCCACCAGGTCCCCGGTGAGAAAAGCGAATTCGGCCCTCCAGTCGCGGCGAAAAGCTTTGAGATCGGCCGGCAGCGTCCGGCGCGTGTGGGCGAAATGGCGCCGGGCTTCCAGCAGGCGGGGATGCACGCCCGCGGGATTGATCAAGTGGGTGTCGGTGACGTGCACGAAGTCGCGAAACGGCGCGGCGGCCGCACGCGCGCCGGCCGCTGTCAGTCCCATCAGAAACGATCTGCGGGTCGTCATGGCGCCCTCATCTCACCCAGCGGACCTTGTACAACCGCTCGCCCTCCCGCACCAGTACCCCGTCCGGATTGGAGAACCGGATCTTCGACGTCCACCAGTTCGGCCGTTCGGCGACCGTGAATGCCAGCCGTCCTGTGCCGGCGTTCACCGAAGCCGACTTGACGTCGCCGGCGCCGGCCAGGCGCGGATGCGGCGAGAACTTCCGCGTGTTGCGGTCGAAGAGCCAGACGTCGCGGGAGCCGGAGACGATCAGCGACTGGCCGTCGGGCGAAAGCTCGTGACCCCCTCCCCCCGGCAATGGGTAGGAAGCCGCCAGGGCCAGCGACGGCCGGGGCGAGTCCCAGTCCACCAGTTTGTAGGCGCGCAGGTCGCGGTCGGCCAGCGCCCAAAGCAGCCGGCGCGCTTCGTCCCAAACGGCGCCGTGGCCCGAATAGAGTTCGGTGGAGAACAACTCCTTCTCCGGCGCGCGTGCGTCGAAAATTGCCAGGCGATTGCCGCCTTCGCTCACCGAGCAGGCCACTGCGATACGCTCACCGGGCAACAGGTCGGCCGAATGGGCGTTCGCGCAGAGCCCCCAGAAAGCGGCGCGTCCGGTGGCACGCTCCACGAGGGCGACACCGCTGCTGGAGGCCGTGATCAGAATGCGGTTACCGGCGACAGCCTTACATTCGTCGGTGGTCCGGAACTTGTCCTTGAACGCCGCGGGGAGTTCGGGGCGGTCCTGCGCTTTCCAGGAGAAGACCTTGCGAGGCTGCGCATCCAGGTTCAGGATGTACACTTCGTCCCAGCCGCACACCAGCAGCTCGCTCCCAGCTGCCTGCACGGCCGAGGCAAGGATCAAGAGTAACAGACAGCGCATTGCCGGCATGCGCGCATCCTATCACGGCGCGATTGCCCGGTGGGGCAGAGGCCGCGCCGATCCACTCAGGATGCTGAGACGGGAGAGTGCAGCGGACTTCACCCCGGGGCGGGTGGCAGCTTTCCGGGTTGGAACCCGCCCGGCATGGCTGTAGCATCATGAATGAGGACTCATGATCAGCCCATCCCCGACCCGGCGGCAGGCCCTGGTGCTGGCGACCGGTTCACTGCACGCGGCCGGCGAGCCGAGGCCTCGGATTGAACCGCCGGGGGCGGCAGCCATCCTCGACCGCATCCTCGCCCAGCCGCCGTCATCCCTGAACACCGACTGGTTCGGCACCATGCCGCTGCTCGGCGTTTTGAAGTGGGGCCGGCGCGGGGTGCGGGAAGCGGGACCTTTCGCCCAGGCCTGGCTCGACCATCACCTGAAGACCAAAGGCGTCGCGAAGTACTCGGGCTCCCGGTCGCGCGCCGTATCGGCCGGCGGCATTGCCCTCACCACCTACGCCGGGCACTTCGGCATTTCGCTGGTTTGCGAGGAGATGGTTGACCAGTTGAACGACACCCGCGCCCGGCGCATTGCGCTCGAAGTGGCCGGCATCATCCTGCATCGCACCGCCCGCAACCGCATCGGGCTCATCGGACACGACGACACCTCGGATTTCGCGATCCCGGACGTGACCTTCTTCGCCGTAAGCTCGCTCATGATCGGCGCCCGCTACGGCCGCGAACTCGCGCAGGCCTGGCGCGACGACGCCCTGTACCAGCTGCGCACTTCCATAGACACATTCCTCATGAAAGACACCGGGCTGGCGAAGACGCTGTACCGCGCAGGCGCCACCGGGGAAACCTACTGGACGCGCGCCTCCGGCTGGCTGCTCTGGTCGATCACAGCCATGCTCCGGCGTCTCGACCCCAGGCACCCCTCGTTCGCGGGCTTTTGCGAGGACTTGAAACGCCTGGTGGACGGCATGGCGCGCGTTCAGACCTCCGAGGGCGGTTTTCACGTGCTCCTCGACGATCCGTCCACGCCTCTCGACGCCACCGGCCCCTGCATGTTCGCCTGGGGCGTTCACGAGAGCGTTCGCAAGGGATGGCTGCCCGCCGGCTACGCGCCCGCAGCCTCGCGCGCGTGGGAATTCGTCAAGTCCAACCTGACCTCCGGCGGCGTGCTGCGCAATACTTACCACTTGTGGGCGCTGCCGGCCGAGAAGCGCGAGATGCGCGTGCGGGACGAGAACGCCGGATGGGCGGTGGGCTTCGTGCTGGCCACCGCCGACGAGATGACCCGCGGCTCAGCGCTGTAGAGCGGGCCGCACACTGCCCGGAATGCGATTTCCCTCCGGCCTGTTCGAAAAGGGAGTTGCGCGGGCCGCGTTGTCGCCGCCGGTCGCGATGGCAATCGCCACGACCGCCGCGGCAGCCGCCGCCGTGGCCAGAATCACCGTGCGCCGCGGCGTCAGGAAGCGGGTTTCTTCAAGCGGAGCGGCATTGGTCTGAACCAGCCGGGTGGTGGCGGTGCTGCCCCGGTGCGAGGCCGTCACCCGCACTTCGAACTGCCCTTCCGTGCGGTTCGGCCGCAGGCCGCTGCCGCGGGCCAGCCCGTCCCCTCCCGTGGTCACCGTGAGAGTCGACTCGCCGTCCCCGAATTGTCCGCCGGGACCGGTCCTGGGTACGACGAAGGTAACCGCGGCTCCCTTCACCGGGCGGCCGGCCGTATCCAGCACTTTCACGATCGGAGTTCTCGCCTGGCCCAAATCGATCCGGTTGATCGCTCCGTCGCCCTCGATGACCGCGATACGTATTTCCGCCGGAGCCCCTGCTGCATACCATGTGCAAAGCAGTGCCGCTGACAATCCTCGGAACATCGCTCCCCCCCGATGGCTATGAATGTACCGCAGCGATCCGGGGATGTTAAGACCGCGGCAGTGCATCAGGAGACAGAACCAGCATGGGTTCCGTTTCTCCTGAGCCGCCGGTGTCATAACACACCGTCCCGCCTCGCGGCGATAGAATCAATCAAGAGGGAGGGGCGCCGTGCAGGAATCGGTACTGGAGCTGGAGCGGCAGGTGGACGAGCGTGCCCGCATGCCGGGGACCGAGATCGAGTGCGTCAACCTGCTGCTGAAGATCTGCGCCGCCTGCCGCGAAACCGACGACTGGGAGCGCCTGCGCGGAGCGGCGGAAAGGGCCCGGGTGCTGGCCGAAAGCGTGGGATACCGGGCCGGTGTGGCTGCCAGTCTCGCTCACGCCGCTTACGTCCCCTATGTTCTCTCCGATTTCCAGGCAGCCATTCCCCTGGCGGTCGAAGCCCTCCGTCTGGCCGAGGAGTGTGGAGCGCGCATGGCCGAGAGCCAGGCCTGCGCGGTGCTGGCGCTGGTCTACTGGAGCGTCGGCGACTACGAGGCCGCCTTCCGCTTCGGCGAGCGCACCCAAGCGGTTGCGGAGTCCGTGGGCGACCGGGTGCTGCTGGGTTTCACCTATGTGGTGCGCGGTTCCATCGCCCAGAGTTTCGGCGAACTGGAGGAAGCCCTGGACTGGGCCGCGAAAGGCCAGGCGATCTTCTCGGAAAACGGCGTGAAGCTGGGCCAGGCGCGCGCGCTGATCGTGCAGGGCGGCGTCTACCGCGCCATGGGCCGGACACAGGAAGCTCTCGAAGCCGTGTCGCGAGCGCTGAGGCTGGCTGAAGAGTCGGCGAACCAGCTTGGCATTTCCCGCGCGTTGAACGACCTCGGCGCGGTCTACCGGGACCTGGGCCGCACGGACGAGGCCGTTCAATACTATCTGCGCGCGCTCGAGATCCGCCGCCGCGAGGGCTACCGCAGCGCCGAGATCACTACATTGCTGGACCTCGCCGAACTGTACCGGCAGACGGGCGACGTCGAAAGCGCGATCCGCGAAGCCTCCGGCGCGGCCGCCCTGGCCGCCGAACTGGGAGTCAAGCCGAAGCTGTCCCAGGCACACCGGGTCCTGGCCGATCTGTTCGAGTCCGCCGGCAATTTCCGGCAGGCGGTCGTCCACCTGAAGGAATACCAGGCGCTGCATGCCGCCATCGCCCAGGACCGGGCCGCGGCGCGGTTGAAGACCAGCGAACTGGTCGCCAGTCTCGAGCGTGTCCGGGCCGAACAGGCGTCGCTCGTCGAAAGCGAGAAACGGAGCGCCCTGGCGAATCTCGCCGGCACCCTGGCTCACGAGATGAACTCGCCGCTCGGGGCCCTGCAGAGCGCCTGCGATTCCACGGTGCGCTGCATCGACCGCCTGCTCCAGTCGTGGAACGGCCAGGGAGCAAGTCCGAGAATATCCGAGCTTCTCGAAATCCTCAGGAAGAACGCCGGCGTGCTCACCAGCGCCACCGGACGTCTGCGATCGGTGTTCGAGCGGTTTCGAAACTTCACGGAGCTGGAAGACCAGGAGTTTCGCGAATTGGACCTGGTCGAATCGCTGGAGCGGGCATTCACGCTCCTCGCGATCCGTCCGGAGATCGCGGTGCGCCGCGCCCTGCAGCCGCTGCCCAGGATCTTCGGGCACACAGCGGAGATCAACCAGGTCTTCCTGCAGCTCCTGGCCAACGCGGAGGCATCCATTTCAGGCCCCGGTGAAATCCGCGTCGCCACCTCTTCCGGTGAAGATCAGCTCTTCGTGGAAATCGCCGATACGGGCCGCGGCATCGACCCCGGCCGCCTAGCGAAGCTGTTCGAACCGGGGTTCGCTCTCGGCGATTCGCGGGTCAAGGCGTCCTTCAGCCTGTTTGCCTGCCAGCACATCATCCGTAGGCACGGCGGCGAGATCCGCGTGTCCAGCACGCCCGGGCTCGGATCGGTTTTCACCGTGGTGCTGCCCCGCGAAACCATGGCGGCCGCGCACTTGTACCCGCCTCTCTCCGCCCGCCCCGGTTCCGCCGGAGCGCCATCACTGCGTGCGTAGAGCGGTGACCGGCTCGATGCGCGAGGCCCGCCGTGCCGGAATGTATCCCGCCGCCGGCGCGATCAGGACAAGCAGCAGCACCGCGCCCGTGAACGTCAGCGGGTCGGCCGGCCGGGTGTTGAAGAGCATCGAGGCCATCGTCCGGGCCGCGGCCAAAGACGCCGCGGTTCCGAGAACCGCCCCTGACAGGGCAAGGCGCAGAGCCCGCCCGATGATCTGCCGCTGCACCTGGGAGGAACGGGCGCCGAGAGCCATGCGAATGCCGATCTCCTGCGTCTGGCGCGTCACCGAATACGAGATGACGCCGAAGATCCCCAGCGAAGCCAGGCAGACCCCCAGACACCCGAAGGCCCCCACCAGCAGCACAAAGAAACGCCGGGGCGAAACCGACTGGTCCACGATTCTCTGAAGCGGCCGCAGTTCCGCCGCCGGCTGGTCGGGGTTCAGGGCTCGCAGCGTTTTCATCACGCCGGACCCCAGGGTCTCCGGCGGAAGCTGGCTCCGGATCACCAGTTCCGCCCCCTCCGGATCGGCCTGCCAGACCGGCAAGTACATCTCGGGGTCCAGGGAGGCTTCCAAACTGTACTGCCGCACGTTGGAGACGACACCGATGACCCGGGTCTCCTGCCATCCTCCAGCGCCGGTCGTCAGGACCGTGCGGCCGACCGGGTCCTGGCCGGACAGGTGCCGGCGCGCGGCGGCTTCGTTGATGATCACCAGGGGCTCCTTGCTCAGAGCGTCCCTCCATGAGAAATCGCGGCCGCCCTTGAGCCGCATCCCCATGGCTTGCAGGTAGCCCGGCGTCACGATCCGCACCAGGGCGCCCACGCTGCCGTCATCCCTGTAGTCCCGCCCCTTCGCCTTGAGGCCCCAACTGCGGTTGCGGCCGAGAGGCAGCATATCCGCGACCCCGGCCGCCTCGACGCCGGGGACCGCACCGACGTTGCGAAGCATTTCCTGGAGGACGGCGCTCCGCCGGACGCCGTCGCCGCCGCCGTAATCGACCTTCATCACGGCCGCCCGTTCGGGCCGGAACCCCAGGTCCACATCCAGGACGTTCAGGAAACTCCGCAAAAGCAGGCCGGCGCTGGTCAGCAGGACGCAGGCCAGGGCGACTTCCGAGACCACCATCCAGGCGCGCAGCCGCTCGTGCCTGCGGCCCGCCGACATCCCCGGCCCGCTGTCCTTCAGCGCATTCTGGATGTCGCCGGCCCGCAGCCTCAGTTGCGTGGCGAGGCCCAACAGAAGCGCGATCGCGACCGCGGTCAGCAGGGTCCACAGCAAAGCGGCGCCGTCCACCGCAACCCGGTCGAGCAGGGGAAGCGCGATTGATCCCCGGCGGGCCAGCCAGGTAGTGAGCGCGAATGCCAGGGCCGAGCCCAGAACCGCGCCCGCGCCGCTCAGGACCAGGCTCTCCGCCAGCACCTGCCGGAACAGCCGGGTTCCGCTGGCGCCGAGAGCAGTCCGCAGGGCGAACTCCCTGGATCGCGCCGCGGCGCGCGACAGCAGCAGGTTCGACAGGTTCACACAGACGATCAGCAGAATGAGACCGACCGCGCCCCACAGCGTGGCGAGGGAGCGCCGCAGCTTGCCGCTGACAAATTCCTTCAACCCGGTCACCGTGGAGGTGTAGTCTCCCCACCACTCTTTGTGCGCGGCTTTCAGTTGCGGGACCAGGAGATCGAACTCGGCCTGCGCGTCCGCCACGGAAACGCCCGGCTTGAGTCGGCCCACCAGCGCCAGAGTGTTCCCCCATCCCCGCAACTCATCCATCACGGCCGGAACGAAGAGATCGAAACGCAGCCCGGGAGCGAACACCGAGCCGAAGTCGAACGAAGACGGGAGCACTCCCACTACCGTCACGGAGGTCTTGTTGAGTGTGATAGCCCGGCCGAGAACGCCGGGGTCGCCTGCGAACTGGCGCTGCCAGAAGGGGTAGCTCAGAACCGCGGCCCGGCGCCCGCCCTGGCGGCATTCCTCGGGAAGAAAGGTCCGTCCCAGAACCGGCTCGACCCCGAGAGTCTGGAAAAAATTCCCGGCCACCATCACGCCCTCCACGTGCTGCGGCTGATCGAGCCCCGTCAGGGTGTACTCGCTGTTCCCGAAGAACGGGTTATAGCTGGTCAGGCTCTGGAAGGAGCGGTTCTGCCGCTGGAATTCCTCGAAGGCCCCGACGATGTAGGTGACGGCCGAGAGTCCGGCCGTCTTGCGGAACTCCGGGCTGGCATCCCGGCCGGAAGCGAGCCAGACGAGCTGGTGTGCGTCCGGAAACGGAAGCGGCCGCAGCCACAGGGCGTTGACGACACTGAAGACCGCGGTGTTCGCCGCGATTCCCAGGCCGAGGATGCATACCGTGATCAGAGCGAAGCTGCGTTCCTTCCGAAGGGTGCGGAAAGTTAGACGCAGGTCCTGCACAAACTCGCTCCAGTACTCGGCGCGCTGCCTGCGCCGCTCGCGCGACTGGCTCATTCGCTCGCCGACCTCTCGCAGTCGCCGCAGGTCGCCCAACTGGCGCTCCGCTTCCTCGCGGGCTGCCTCCGGGCGCCAGCCCCGGGCGAGCAGGTCCTCCACCCTCGAGTCGAGGTGAAACCGAAGTTCGTCGTCCACATCCGCTGCAGGATCGGGGCCGAAAAAACGCGCGTAACGGCGCCAAAAAGGAACACGAGACATCGGGATCCTCAGACATCCTCAGCCGCTGCGGGCTGCGCGGCGTGGAGCATCTTGTCCACCGCCGCCGCGTAGGCGTCCCAGATCCTGGTCTCCTCGCGCAGGCGGCGGCGCCCCTGGGGGGTCAGCCGGTAGTACTTGGCCTTGCGGTTGGTCTCGGAAAGGCCCCACTCCGCCTCCACCAGCGCCTTGTTTTCGAGGCGCCACAGGGCCGGGTAGAGCGTGCCTTCCTCGACCAGCAGCGCCTCGCCGGTCTGGCGTCGAATCAGGTTCGTGATCGCGTAACCGTGCAGCGGACCCCAGATCAGGGCCTTGAGGATCAGGACATCCAGGGTGCCTCGAACGAGCTCGAGCTGTGTCTTCTGCATGGGCCTTCCCCTTTGCTTCCTAGGGGAGAATATCATGGTTCCCCTAGAATTGCAAGGGGAGAGCCTGCCGCCGGGAGAAGCCTTTCGCCTGAGAGCCTGTCCCCCGGCTCCGCCGCGCCCGCTGCCGGTGTATACTGTGGCCCTGCCTGCAGAGGCTCCGACAAATGCATCGACGCCAGTTCCTGGAAAGTGCCGCCCTGGCACCTGCCGGCCTCGCGGCGCAGCCGGTTTCCGGCGGGCTCCGCTACGTGGAGCGCCGGTCGGGAGCGCATCCCTTCCGCGTACGGGAAGGAGGGCGGCGCCCGCACATCTTCCTCATCTGCCTGGACATGGTGAGCCCCGACCACTACCTGCCGTCAAGGCCCCTGCCGCGCGAAATGCAGATGCCGGCGATGCGCTCGCTCATGGCCGACGGGGTGAATTTCACCAACGCGTTCTGCACCATCTCCATCTGCGCCCCGTCCCGGGCTTCGCTGTACACCGGCAGGCACCCTTACGTGGTGGCCAACCCGGGCGGCGGCGCACCGGGCATGGAATCGATTCTCCGGGCAGGCGACATAATCTTCCCGGAGTACCTGAAAGCCATCGGATACCGCACCCGGAATGCCGGCAAGAACCATGTGGGCGCCCAGAAGTTCATGGACGCCTTCGACGAGCTGGACGCAAACTGGAACACCCACATGCCCGTGTTGGAGAGGGACGAGGGCTACCAGGCGTACCTGCGCCGCCTGGGAATCAGGCTGCCGCGCTACTCCAGGGAAATCCGCACGCCGCAGCCCGATCGGAAAACGCCGTCGCAGGGTTACGGGGGCTGGATCGCGCAGTCCGATGGCAAGCCGTTTCCGCTGGAAGGCCAGTACAGTTACTACCTCTCACGTTGGGCCGCTCAGAAACTGGACGACGCGCTGGCATCCAGCGCCGGCAAATCGCCCGTGTACCTGCAGATCAACATATACGATCCACACAAGCCCTTCACCATTCCAGAGGGTTTCGAGCAGCGCGAGCGGCATCTGCGCAAGGTGATTGCACTGCCGGAGAGCTACCGGCAGGCCGCGGCGCGCGGCTTCTTGCCGGCCCCCGGCGATCCGCCCATGCTCGGCATCTTCCGCCGCTACTGGGGCTTCTACCAGCCCGAGGCGGCCATGGACTACATGGTGGCGAACGCGCTGGCCATGGAAGTGATCGACCGCGCGCTCATCGAGTTCATCCGGGAGTTGAAGCAGCGTGGGCTCTACGACGACTCGCTGATCGTCCTGACGGCGGACCACGGCGAGATGAACTGCCATCTCGCGATCGTCGACAAGGGCTGCTACATCCATCCGGAGACACAGCGTGTTCCCCTGATCATCAAGCCCCCGGCGGCCTACGGCACACCCGGCCTCACCGTGGAAACGCCCGTGTCGCTGCTGGATATAGCGGCCACAGTCTGCGACGTGGCGGGAGTGGAGCCGCTGGAGCGGCTGGACGGCGTATCCCTGCTCCCCTGCCTGAAGGGCGGCGGCCCCCCGGCCAGCCGCGGCCTGATGTTCCAGACGGGCTGGCAGATCACCGGAAACCCGGCGTGTGGAACGGCGCGCTGGGAGCCGGGCGGCCCCGCCCACCTGTTCGCCTACAACCTGGGTTCGGCGGTCGATGAACTCTACGATCTCAACGATCCCGACCCGCAGAACCTGGCCGGCAAGCCGGAGCACGAGAGCGCGCGGGTCGCCATGGCGCGCCGGATGTTCGACCTGATCCGCACGGACCCGCGCTGGAACTGCTACATGGCGGGATTCCACATGCGCCACTATTCGGAGCTCCATCCAGGGGTATAGCGGCTGCCGGCCGGCGAAGCTGCGGCGTTGAGCCGCGAGGGGAAGAACCGGTTCGCTGCAGGCCTCGATTCGCCGCGCGGCGAATCACCGCTCCCTTTGGTCGCGGCTCGGAAGCTTGGCCGCGCTCGGAAGCTTGGCCGCGGCTCGGAAACTGGGTCGCGGTCGGAAACTTGGCCGCGGCTGGGAAGCGGAAAACGGGCGCCTGCCGGGCCGCGGCGCCCGTCAGCGCTTTGACGCGGGCGCCGGCGGGAGCGGACAATGATGTCCATGAAACCTCTGGCGGTTTGCTGCGCGGCATCCATCCTCGCGGCCTGCAATACGGCACCCTCCAGGAGGGAGGTTCCGGCTGCCGCCCCGCGGGTGAAGGATCCCATCGTCGTCCTGTTCGTGATCGACGGAGTTGACCGGAACACCGCCCTGACGGCGGCGGCGAACGGAGCCGGCACGCTGGCCGGACCGCTCCGACAGGGCGTCACCGTCGAGAGCTTCTATTGCACGAGCCCGGCGCCGCGCATGGTGTTGCCCGATGGCTCCCTCCCCTGGGGAACCACCACCAGCGCTAACGTGGCGATGCACACCGGCTGCCACGTGTTCGAGTCGCGGAAGATGGACGATATCTTCCTCAGCGCGCGGCGCGCCGGCATCGTCTCGGTGTTCGCGGGCGGCGCGGGCAACTACTCGGTGTTCGACACCGCCAGCCATCTTTACTACGGCAACCTGAGCGACGAGGAAGTGGTGGAGCGCGGCCTCGAACATTTCCGCAAGGATGGCGCCCGGCTCATCCGCCTGCATCTTCAGCGCATCCGCAGCAGTTGGAGCGGTCCGGCCGACACGCGCAACCCCGGGTCCGCGTACATTCAGTATTTCGTCAAGACGGTGGACCCGCTGTTAGGCAAGGTCAAGGCCGCGCTCGAGAGCGCGGGCGCCTGGGAGAGAACGTACGTGATCCTGGCGTCCGACCACGGAATGGGACAAAGCAGCAGCAGCGACCATCCACCGTCGATCCTCTCTTCCTGGCAGGGCTTCCTGGCCTTGTACGGGCCGGGGATCAGGCGCGGCGCGACGATCGCCTACGCGGAGAGCCCGGACGTAGCCGTGATGGCCAATCACTTTCTGGGCCTGCCGCCGCTCAAGGGATATCTCGAGGAAAACGTGCCGCGCTACCTGCGTGCTCCCACCGGCACTCTGCTGGAGCACATCCTCGAGGGCGGACCGAAAAACGTGGAGCACCCCAGGCTGATCGAGCGGTACCTGGTTTCCAATTCGCCCCCCGGCGACAGCTTCGGAGAGTACCGCGAAGGCATTTTGAAACTGCTCGCGCGCTGACACCGCCTCAGCCCGAAGGCTGGCCGGCCTCCGCTGCACGGGTGAACCCGGCCCGCACGAGGGCCTTGCGCACTTCCGGGCTTTGCATGAACGTCTGCCACACGAATCCGGTACGCAGGTTTTCCGCCATCAGCAGGGTGATGCCCGTATCCAGGCCTACCACGTCGGTGTCGTACCAGTGGGTCATGGGATTGAAGGCGTTGACAAAACCGTAACGGCTCCAGGCGCGCGACCCGTACCGGTTCCTGATGGTCTTCAGGACCCGCAGCGTCTCACGGGGCAGGAAGGGCAGCGAGCCTCCCGCGGCACTGGGCACCACCGTTCCGTCGATGGGTCCCATCTCCGGGGGTCCGCCCCACACTACGTACCCGTTCTGCGAATCCGAAGCCGTGATGCCCCACAGATCCTCGCTGAAGTGCGGGAACCGGGAGGAGAGTTCCAGACAGAAGCGGCGGTGCACTTCGGTGGCGACCGCCGAGTTCCGGAAGTAGTCCGCATAGCGGTCGCGCTTGCCCCGGAAATCGAACCAGGCCTGCGAGTACTGGTGCACGAACAGGGGAGCGTAGGAACCGATGTAGCGAAGGCCGTCGTATTCGAATGTGGTGCGCTTCCAGGCGTGCCAGGCCTCGACCGGAAGCGGGTGTGTCGGAGACCCGAGTCCCAGCAGGTAGAGCATCATCAGTTCGCTGTAGTAGTCCCAGCGGTGCTGCAGAAAGCCCAGCTCCGGCGTCCACCCATGGGGCAGCAGCGAGGTGTCCGCGGAGAGCCAGGTCCAGTCCACGCGGTTGAAAATGTCGTACGCGAGGCGGGTAATCTCGCGATAGCGGAAGTGATGCCGGCAGGCGATCACGCCGCAAAGCAGAATGGCGGTGTCGATCGAGGAGATTTCCGAATCCCAGATTCTCTCGCCGGTCCGCACATTGGCCCAGTGGTAGAAGAACCCGCGGTGAGACGGCATCTTGCCGTTGAGGAAGCGCAGCGCGGCGATCACCCGCTCACGCGCGTCGGTAAAGGGAACGAACTTGCGCCGCGCTCCGATGGTGAGAGCGGTGAGGCCGAAGCCGGTGGCGGCGATGCTGGCGACCGTGCCGTCGTCGGAGGGCGCCCGCACGTTGCAGCGGTCTTTCACCAGCCCGGTGTGCGGATCGGCCTGCTCCCAGAAATAGAGGAAGGCCGCCCGCTCGACTTCATCGAGCAAGGCGTCGTCCTCCGCGGAAAGGGAGCCGGGCGGTTGGGCAGCACCTGCCAGGCCGCCGGCCGCCAGCAGAAGAAACGCGCGGCGCGACGGCATTTTCCCATGGCGCAGTCCGGCCCCCATCTATTCACAATTTAGACGATCACGCCGCTCGGGTGGCGGAGGTCTGCAGGGTCCCGTAGCGGTGTTCGCGCCGCCAACCTAAAATCGGGATAGGGGTGATGCGGCGAGGGACGAAGTTCGCTGTCGGGATCGGGGCCGCCGCGGCTGTGGGAGCGGCCGCCTTCCTGGTCCTCCGTCTAGCCCACCGTGGTGAGGTCGCGTTTCTCACCGGCGCCGTTCTGAGGGATGACGCCGATCCCAACAAGCAGAGACCTGTAGGAAACGCCACGGTCATCGCTCGCTCCGGCCCCTTCTCGGTGGCGTGCCTCTCGAACGAATCGGGCTTTTTCCGCTTGAGCCTGAACCCTCCGGTGGTCCTGAGCCAACCCGTCAGCCTCGCCGTTCGCCATCCGGAATACGCCGCCTTCGAGACCACGGTGCCGGCCGACGGCCGGATTCACGTCCTGCGTCTCTCTCCGCTGGCGCCCGGGGAAAAGGCCCCGCAGAGCAGTGTCGCGATCGCCAACGTGCGGGTGAGATACGCTCTCCAGAGAACCGACATCGTGGATGTTGGGAGCGCCGTGCGGATCCTCTCGATCCCTAACCAGGGCAACGTCCCCTGCGGCGGCCGGCCTCCCTGCTCTCCGGACGGCAGGTGGAAGGCCGCGCAGCGGTCCCTGTCGCTGGACGCCGGATCAGGAAAGGAATTCCGCAACGTCCGGGTGTCCTGCATCGCGGGGCCGTGCCCGTTCACCCGCATTGAGTCCGGCAGCGAGTCCCGCGGCGGCCGGGCCATCACCGTTACCGTCCGCAACTGGTCGGACAGCGTCACCTACCTGGTTGAAGCCGAGGTGGCCCAGGCGGTCGACAGCGACGTGATCCGCCATTCCTACCCCGCGATCTTCGGACGCTCGATGAACTTCACCCTGCCCGCCATGGCGCAAGGGCCCAGCATCGAAGCCGAGGTGGACGGAGCCGCCATCGTCTTCCCCCTGGGCCCGCGCATCGCGCTGTCGTGGGCCGACTGCAGGCTGGAGGTCGGCTCGGACCGGACCAAGCTGTACCGCTGCGAGCTGAAGCCGCAGTACCGCTTCGAGTAGCCGCCCGGCCCGAGCCGGACCGGCTACTTGCGAACCAGGCTCACGTTGTCGAAGTACACCGACGGGTAGGCCCGGTCGGCCTGTACCAATAGGATCAAGTTCACCCAGGCAGCGCCCGAGGGCGCCGTCACCGTGGCGCTGGTCTGCTTCCAGTCGAAGGTGCCTTTCTGGGACCCTATCGTATCGGTTCTGATCACCTCTCCCGCGGCATTGCGCCAGGAAAGGTTCACCGCGGCGCCTACCGTCACGTTGACGGCCTTCATCCAAAACGACAGATCGTAAGCCTGCCCGGCCACCACGTCGATCCGCTGGTACGCACTGGTCGTGATGGCCGGCTTCGGCCGGTGCCACAGGCTGGTATCGCCCGATGAGCCCTGGTGCTGAGCAGTTGTGGCATAGACGTAGCTGCCGCAGGTCCATCCGTCCTTTCCATTGCCGTTCTCGAAGCCGCCATTGACGACAAGGTTGGTCGCAGGCGGCGGAGGGGGCGGCGGAACCGGCGGGGGCGGGGGCGGAGGGGGCGGAGGGGGCGGAGGGGGCGGCGGCGGCGGCGGGGGAGGAGGCGGAGGAGGCGCCGCACCTTGCTCCGGCAGCAGCAGAAAGGCCCCGAAGTTGTTCGAGGAGTGTACATCCGGCATGTGCGTCACCGCGCCCGTCAGGGGCGTGATCTCGGTCTGCCCCAGCGGTATGGTCACGG
>JADZAF010000161.1 GCA_020852755.1 Bryobacterales bacterium | reverse complement strand
GGCGCGGAGTAGATGCCGGAGGCTTCGTCCAGGCGCAGCTCGAGCATGCCCGGCACCAGTTCGCCGCCCACCAGGATGCAGGGGCGCCGGCAGAGCACCCAGCGGGGATCCAGTTCGTCGTCGTCGATCTCGATACGCTGGTGGACCACGGGATCGTAGAGCAGGATCACCTGGCTGTCCACCTCGACGGCATAGGGGATCAGTACGGCGTCGTGATAGACGCGGAGGAGCCGCTCGGCCAGGCTGGTCTTTCCGTTGCCGGTGGGGCCATAGAGGAACACCGAGGACTGGGAGATGATGGCGGGGCCCAGGCGGTCCAGCAGGGCATCGGTGACGACGAGATCGGAGAGGGCGTTGCGCAGCGCTTTGCGGCTGATGTCCACCTGGGCGGCCTGAAGCTTGGTGGCGGAGTGGTAATCGTCAAGGGATACCGGAGCGGGACCGGCGTACTGGCTGATCTGGAAACGCTCGGCGGCGGCGGCGCGTCCGGCCGCGGAGAGCGAGATGGTGTAGTCGTTGCCCACCATGCCCTTGACTTCCAGAAGCTGCTGCTGGCGCAGGGCCCGGAATACGCCGTCCACGACGCCGCCGGACAGCTTGAGGGAGGAACCGAGAGAGCGCAGGCTGCCGATGCCCTCCATAGCCAGGCGCCGCAGCACCAGGTCCGTGACCAGGGAGGAGGAGATGTGCAGATCGTCCAGCCGGGCGGGGATGCCGGGATAGAACGCGGGGCGGACTTCCATCATTACGGGCATGCGCGGCTCCGGGGGATTGGATCGACGGGAACGGTAAGGAAGTTTAGGTTTAGGCGGGCGCATTCGCCTGCACGGAGGGCGGGGGAAGGGCGTCAAACCCTTGTGCGGCTCTTTCGACTGGCGCCGGTGGTGTGTCTGCTGGGAGTCTCCGCGTGCCTGGCCGGAGAGGCCGAGGACCTGTACAAGAAGGGCCGCGAGGCCGAGCGGGCGGGCCGCATGGCGCAAGCCTATCTGCTTTATTCCCAAGCGGCTGCCTTGGCGCCGGAGAGCCCGCTCTACTGGCTGCGCAGCCGGGCGGTGGAGAGCCGGGCGGTGATGGAGGCCAAGCCCAAGCCCAGGATCGCGGCCGCCCCGGAAGCGCCGGAGGGACCGGCGGCGGAATTCGATCCGGTCACGGAAAAGGACCTGGCCGAGGCTCGAAAACCGCAGCCGCCCAAGACGCTCAAAGCGTCGCCGGGCTATAAGGACTTCAATTTGAAGGGCACCGCGCGGAGCCTGTTCGGAGCGGTGGCCAAGGCTTTCGGGCTGGAGGCCGTCTTCGACGGCGATTACCCCGAGGCAGGGCCGGTGCTGCGCTTCACCCTGGAGCAGGCGGACTACCGCGAGGCGCTGCGGGCACTGGAGGCGGCCACGGGTTCTTTCATCGTTCCCCTCTCGGACCGGCTGTTCCTGGCGGCGAAGGACACGCTGCAGAAACGGCGGGACATCGAGCCGTCGGTGACCGTGGCGGTGCCGGTCCCCGAGCCGGTGACGCTGCAGGAAGTGCAGGAACTGGCGCTGGCGGTGCGGCAGGCCATGGAGATCCGGCGTTTCGGTATCGACACGCAGCGCCGGGTGGTGGTGATGCGGGACGCCGTTTCCAAGATCGGGCCGGCCAAGGAGCTGCTGGAGAGCCTGCTGAACCGGCGGGCCGAGGTGACGGTGGACTTAGAATTCACCGAGATGAGCGAGACCGACGCGCTGAGCCTGGGCGTGGACATCACCAAGAGCTTCCCGGTGGTGAGCTTCGCCCGGATCT
The DNA here is from genome assembly GCA_020852755.1 of Bryobacterales bacterium. Classification (GTDB taxonomy): domain Bacteria; phylum Acidobacteriota; class Terriglobia; order Bryobacterales; family Bryobacteraceae; genus JADZAF01. The sequence goes on along the minus strand of JADZAF010000161.1, from coordinate 14,599 downwards.
TCAACGCGGTGCCGTCGATACCGAAAGGGATCTCCAGCCTGGCGCTGTTCGGGGGCGGCAAGACGGTATTCGGCATCGGGCTGGCCGATGCGGAGCTGATTGCGCGGATGAGCCGCTCGAGCGCGCGCAGCCTGATGCGGACCACGGTGCGTTCGACCGACAGCCAGCCGGCCACCTTCCACCTGGGCGACCGTTACCCCATCATGACGGCCGGCTACTTCGGCTCGGACACCAGCAGCGGCGAGGCCTGGACGCCCACGCCGACCTTCAACTTCGAGGACCTGGGGCTGGTGATCAAGGTGACGCCGAAGGTACACGGCAGCGAGGAAATGTCGCTGCAGATCGAGGCGGAGTTCAAGGTGCTGACGGGGCAGGCGGCCAACGGCATCCCGGTGATCGCGGAGCGCAAGCTGAACTCCATCGTGCGGTTGCGGGACGGCGAGTGGGCGGTAGTGGCGGGCATCATGAGTTCCAGCGAGGCGCGCGGCATCTCGGGCCTGGCGGGCCTTTCGAACCTCCCGGTCCTGTGGCCGCTGATCAGCACGCGGGACCGCGACCGCAGCTCCAGCGTGGTGCTGATCACGCTGAAACCGCGGATTCTGGCGACGCCGGGGCAGGCGGCGCCGCGGGCCTGGCGGACGGGTTCGGAGAGCCGGCCGCTGACGCCGCTGTGAGGCAGGCCTATATCCGCTTGAACGCCTTCAAAATCTCCCTGGTCGAATAGTGCAGCGCGATGGGCCGGCCGTGGGGGCAGCTCATGGGGTATTGGGTGCGGCCGAGCTCGGCGAGAAGCCATTCGATCTTGCCGGGCTCCAGGCGCGTGTTGACCTTGATGGCGGCGCGGCAGGCGATGGAGGCGGCCAGGGCGCGGCGCAGGTCCTGGAGGGAGCGGCCGCGCAGTTCAGCTTCGGAGATTTCCAGGATCTCGAAGATCAGCGGCTCCAGATCGGAGGCGGCGACCCCGGCCGGGCAGCCCTTGACGGCGATGGCACGCGGGCCGAACGGCTCGGTTTCAAAGCCGGCGGCCTCGAGTTCGCCGGCGATGCGGGCGTATTCGACCAGTTGCGCGGGCGTCAGTTCCAGCACCGAGGGAACCAGCAGGCGCTGGACTTCCACCCGCCCGGCGGCCTGCTGCTCCAGGATCTTCTCGAACAGGATGCGCTCGTGGGCCACGTGCTGGTCGATGATCCACAGCCCGTCCGGCCCGGCGGCCACGATGAAGCTTTCGTGAATCTGGCCCATGGACCGCAGATCGGCCAGCGCGGCCAGCGACACCGGGCGATCGGGAGCGGCGGCCCGCAGGAAGTCACCGTGGGATTCGGGCACGGGCAGCTTCAAAGAGCCGTCCTCCGGACGGCCGGTTACGTCGATGGGGGGCCCGTCGAAAGGCAGGCGGGGAGGCGGGGCCGAGTCCGGGCGCAGGGTGAATTCGGGCATCCCGGCGGCCTGCGCGGGCGGAACCGGGGCGTCCGGTGGCACGGGCTGGGAGAGGCCGGAGGGAGCGCTGAAGGGCTGCGCTTCGATGGCCTGGGAGAATTCCGAGTAGGGCAGCACGGCGGCCGGCTGGGGCGGCGTACTGATCCGGAAGGCCGGAGCGGGGCGGGACTGGATCAGGGTTTCCCGAATGGCGTCCCGGACGAAATCATGAACGAAGGGTCCGTGCCGGAAGCGAACCTCGGTCTTGGCCGGGTGGACATTCACGTCCACCTCTTCGCAATCGCATTCCAGGAAGAGCAGCGCGAAGGGAAAGCAGGACGGCGGCATCAGGTTGTAGTAGGCCGAAGAGATGGCGTGCAGCAGCAGCCGGTCGCGGATGAGGCGCCCGTTCACGAAGATGAAGATCGAGTTGCGGTTGGCCTTCTGGACCTGCGGGCGGGAGACGAAGCCGCCGAGGCGGAAGCTCCGGCTGGGGGGCTCCTGAGGGCCCCGGCGGAACTCGCCGATGGCCTCGCCGGGAGGCACGGACGGGGCGGGCAGCAGCAACTGGCGCTCGCAGGGGCCCAGTTCGACCAGCTCCTCCAGCACCTGGCTGCCGAAGATCTGGTAGACGCGCTCGCGCCGGGATGCCACCGGGGTCACGGCCAACAGTTCCGCGGCGCCGCTGCGCAATTCAAAGGTCTTGTCCGGGTTCGCCAGGCTGTACTGGGTGACCAGGGAGGCGATGTGGGCCAGTTCGGTCTGCTCGGTGCGCAGGAACTTCCGCCGGGCCGGCACGTTGAAGAACAGGTCGCGGACGGTAACGGTGGTGCCGGGCGCCAGGGCGGTCTCGTCGGCGCGCAGCAGCTTGCCGCCCGCCATCTCGATCCGCATGCCGGTGGCCTCTTCCGGGGAGCGGGATTCCAGGAGCAGGCGGGACACCGCGCCGATGGAAGGCAGCGCCTCGCCCCGGAAGCCCAGGGTGGCGATGGAGACCAGGTCCTTGACGTCGCGCAGCTTGCTGGTGGCGTGCCGTTCGAAAGCCAGCAGGGCGTCGTCGCGCAGCATGCCTCCGCCGTCGTCGGCCACCCGCACCAGGCGGCGGCCGCCGCTTTCGACCTCGATGCGCAGGCTCGTGGCCCCGGCATCCAGCGAATTTTCCACCAGCTCCTTGACCACCGAGGCGGGGCGTTCGACCACCTCGCCGGCGGCGATCTTGTTGGCGACCTGGTCGGAAAGTACGTGGATTCGGCCCATCAGCGGCGCTCGTAGACCCGGACGGTCCCGGCGGAGAGAACCTGGCCGAAGCGCAGGCCGGCCAGCGCCTCAAGCTCCGAGGGAGTGTAAACGACGATGCCGGCGGGAACCGGCAGGCCGGCGGTGTCGAAATCGATGGACCGCCGATGGAACGGCCTGTCGGAGCGTTCCGCCGCGATCACCGGGTCCACATCGCTGCCTGGGCCCCGGGCCGCGTCAGGCCGGAACTGCCGGAGGAGGGGGGCGATGCGGCGCCCCCGGACTTCCTGTCCGGCGCTGAGGTGCAAGGCTTTCACCGCCTTCTCCGCGGCCTGATGGCCGGCGAAAAAGGCCCGGTCGTCCGGCCTGGCGTCAAGCGGCACCTGGGCCTGTTTCAGGCCGCGTTCGGCCGGGCGGAACCAGTCCCCGGAACGGTTCGGCATGGCTACCCTTGAGGATAGCCGATTATTGCAGGACGATGCCCCGTTCTTCCAGCAACTGGCCGTTGCGAAGCAGCAGATTCAGAAGGTTGCGGCGATAGTTGATGGACTGTTGCACGAGGGTGGATTCGGCGGTGACCAGGTCGTTCTGGGCTTGCAGCACGAAGTACATCTGGCTGGTGCCCAGATCGTACTTGCGCTGTTCGGCCTCGCGGCGTTTCTGAGCGAAATCCACGGCGGTAGCGGCCAGCTTGACAGCGGCCTTGCTGGACTCCACCTGGCTGACGGCCTGGAGGACTTCCAGCCGGACCTGCTGCTCCAGGCTCCTGGCGGTCAAGGTGTTGCGCCGCTTGGAGAGGACCGCATCGGCCATGTCGGCGGCGGCGGCCCGGCTGCGAATCGGCAGGCGCAGTTGCAGGCCGAAGGCGTACACCGGGTAATTGAAGCCGAACAACTGGTCCAGGGCATCGCCGAATCCGCCGGGAATCACCTGAGTCACGATGGAACTTTCGCCCACATCGTTGAACACGTTCCGGCGGTCATAGAAGATGCCTCCGCGGCCCTGGGAGGTGTAGCTGCCGGTCAGCGCCAGGTCCGGCTTCAGCGCGTTGGAGGCGGACTTGATGCTGAGGTCGTCGATGTCCAGATTCTGGAGAGCGGCCTTCAGATCCGGCCGGCTGGCCAGGGCCTGCTCGACCATCTTCTCGGCATCGATGGTGCTGGTGTCGGCGGGGGGGAGCACGGTTTCAGTGAGAACGATGGGCAGCTTGCGGACGTCGGGATCGAGGTCCACGCCGATCTGCCGCCGCAGGGCGTCCTCCTGCTGCTGCAGATTGAACTGGGCCTGGGAAAGATCGATTTCAGCCCGGGCGTAGTTCTGTTGCGGCTCATAGATGTCCAGCGGAGAGAGCGCCCCCAGCTTCAGTTCGAGTTGCGCGCGCTTCAGCGCTTCGCCGGCCAGGTCCAGGCCGCTCTGCCGGACCCGCAGATTCTCACGGGCGAACACCACCGACCAGTACGCGTTCTCGGCGTCGGACAGCAGGCGCATCAACTGGTTCCGCAAGGCGTATTCGGACACCCGCAGGCGGCTGCGCGCCACCATGATGGGCAGCTTGTTCACGTAGGACCCGCGGTTGCGCAATAACGGCTGGCTGAAGCTGAAGGCCAGGTTGGCGTTCAGGGCCGGGTTGAAACTCCGGAACGCGCTGTTGGTGGAGAGCTTCTGGCCGGTGAATCGCACGTTGTACTGCGTGCCGGTGCCCAGCGTCTGGACGTAGTTGAAGTTGGCCGGCTGGGTGAGCGAGTTGACCGTCTGGGCGCCTTCCAGCACATCGCTGGCGGGCGTCTTGGAGCGCGTGCTGGTGAAGGAGGCCGTCAGGGACGGGTCGAAGGGCGCGTGGGCCCGCAGGATGGCGTTCTGGGCGCTCTCGATGGAAAGCCGCTGGATGGCGACGTCGGTGTTGTTCGCCATCACCAGTTCCAGGTAGGCGCGCAGCGACAGTTCCAGCTTGCCGCCCACCACGAAGTCCTTGAGGCGCACGGGGCCCTGCAGTTCGACGCGAGTCTCCGGCGCGCGGAAGGTCTCGCGGAAATAGGACGGCTTGGGGAAGATGTTCACCTGTCCGAAGACCAGGGAGGCGCAAAGTAATCCCGTAATCAAAATTCGGTGCAGCATAGTCGACTAACCCTATTCGTACCGGATCGCCTCGATGGGATCCAGCTTGGCGGCCTGCACGGCCGGGTAAATGCCGAACAACAGGCCGATAAACACGGAGACGCCGAAGGCGACCGCGATCGAAGACCAGGTCACGACCGTGGACCAGCCGGCGGCTCCGGCGATCACCCGCGACAGGCCGAAGCCGAAGGCGATGCCGATCAACCCTCCGACGATGGAGATGAGCACGGCTTCGGTCAGAAACTGGCGCACGATATCGCCCTGCCGGGCCCCGATGGCCCGGCGGATGCCGATCTCGCGGGTGCGTTCCAGCACCGTGGCCAGCATGATGTTCATAATGCCGATGCCGCCCACCAGCAGCGAGATGCCGGCGATGCAGATCATCACCACGCTGAAGATGAACTGCGTGCGGCGGCGCTCCTCCAGCAGGCCCGCCGGCACAATCACCGTGAAGTCGCCCGCGTCCTTGTGGGTGGCGCTCAGTATGGCCTTGACCACGTTGGCGGTTTCGACCGAATCGGTATTGGGCAGGACTTTCAGGTAAATCCCGTCGATCTCGTCCTTGAGGTAACTGTTGTTATCCTCGAAGCGCCGCATCACGGTGTTCAGGGGGGCGATCACGAGGTTGTTGCGATTCAGCGAGGAGAGCCCCTCGACCTCGGTATCGGCGGCGGCCTGCGGCGTCAGGACCCCGATGACCTGAAGCCAGACCTCGTTCACCTTCACGTACTTGCCGATGGCGTCCTCGTAACCCAGCAGGTTCACCTTGGCCGACTCGCCCAGCACGCAGACCGGGGCGGAGCGCAGGTTGTCCGTCTCATCGAAGAAACGTCCCGCCACCAGCTTCAGGCTGTTGATCTGCATGAAGTTGGGCAGCACGCCGATCAGCATGGGCATTTCCTGGCTGGTCTTGGGCAGCAGCTTCTGAGGCTTGAAGCGCTTGCGCGGGGTGAGGGCTTCAATGCCCTGCACGTTCTCGGAGATGGCCCGGAAGTCGCGGAAGGTCAGGCCCGGGGAGATGGCTCGGACCTGCTGGAGCTCGTTGCGGTCCATGGCTTCCCGGGCTTCCACGATGATGTTGTTCACGCCCAGCTGGTCGATGAAGCTCATCATCTCCTTCTGCGCGCCGGCGGTGATGGAGAGCATGGCCACCACCGCGCCGACGCCGAAGATCATGCCCAGCATGGTGAGCAGGCTGCGCAGCTTGTGCACCAGCAGGCTGGAAAGGCCCATGTACAGTTCGGGCAGGTAACTGGAAAGCACGGGCATGGTTATCTGCCTCCCTTCGAGTTGCCGCCGACTCCGGGCAGAGGGCCGCCACCGCCGCCCTTCTTTTCTTCCTTCTTTTTCTGATCGGTTCTCACGTTGGGATCCGACAGGGCCACCATCTCATTGGGACGCAAACCGCTCTTGATGACGACCGTGGACTCGCTGCGCTTCAGGATCTCGATGGTCCGGGCTTGGAAGCGCTTCCCGGTCTTCACATAGGCGATCAACCGTCCATCCTTCTCGAAGACGGCCTGGTTGGGGATATGAATCGCGTTGGGGATACGCTCGACGATGATCTCGATATCGGCCAGCAGGCCGGGCCGCAGCAGCACGTCAAGCTGGGAATCCTCCTCGGGGGGCAGGGGCAGTCTGGCTTTGGCGCGTTCTTCCTCGGTGCCGAAGATGCCCGCCTGGCTCATCTCGAATTCGGCGGGAACGGCCGTGTCGGCACGCCCTCCGGGCATACGGCCCATTTGAGCCGCGGGGCCGGTTCCCGGAGCGCCTGGCGCGCCGGCCTGGGCGCCTTCCGTACGGCCGCCGGCCTGTCGGGCGGGCATTCCCATGGACTGTCTCAGTTTCTCGAAAACCTTGCGGCGTTCCTCGGGTGAAAGATCCTGGGGATTCCGGCCGCCCAGTTCCTTCTGCATGGCCTCGCGGAACTTCTGGCGGTCCTGCTCGGACATGCCGCCGAAGTTCCCCGCGCGCCGCCGGCCCTCGCCGCCGCGCCCGCCCTCGGCGGACTGGCCACCCTCGGCGGCCCGGCCGCTCCCGCCCGGTCCGGCCTCGCCGCCGGCTCCGGGCATGGTGAACAGCTGCATGCGGGCCGCGCCTCCGGCCTGGCCGGGCGTGCCCATGCCGGGCATCCCGCCCGGTCCTTCCCCGCCGAACAGCGAGGCCGTCTGGTTGACCGGCGCCCGCTTGGCGTTGCGCGCGGCGGTCTCCATGATGCGCTGGATCTGTTCGGGCTTGGCGCCCAGCTTCTTCAACAGCGCGCTCATGTCGATGGAGAAAATCACGTCGAACTTCTTGGCCGGGTCGCCGGACCAGACGTTGGCGCTGGCCGTGCCGCTCATGGACTTGATGCGGCCCTGGAACCTCTCTCCGGGAATGGCGTCCAGCTGGATGACCGCGTCCTGGCCGTCGTGCAGGTTGGCGCGGTCCAACTCACCCACCTTGGCCACCAGTTCGAGTTCGGAGAGGTCCAGCACGTCGGCCACCGGCATGCCGGGCATGAGGTTGTCGCCTTCCCGGATGTCGGGCAGTTCCTGGCCGAACATGCGTCCCTGCATGCGGTTCTGGCGGATGGCCACCAGGCCGGTGATGGGAGCCAGCAGCCGGGTCTGGGCGATGCGCCGTTTCTCGCGGTTGACGTCGATCAGAGACCGGTTGCGGTTCTGGTAGAGCACGTCCAGCTCGGCGCGGGCCTGTTCCTGGCGGGACTTGATGTCGCTCTCCAGCTGCTTCAAGCTGCGCTGGGCTTCGTCCAGGTTCAGCAGGTTTTTCTTGCGGTCGATTTCAGCCAGCAGCGGGTTCCGCTTGACCTCCAGTTCGCTGCGGCGGACCGAGTAACGGGCCCGCAGCAGGTCGACCTGGTCCTGATTGTTGCGGATGGCCAGCTCGGCCTGTTTCTGCTTGATCTGCTCGTCGATCTGATCGACTTCGAGCAGCGTCTCCTCCAGGGTGGCGCGGCGCTCGGAGTCGTCGAATTCGACGATCAGGTCCTTCTCCCTGGCCAGGCTCCCCATGGGCGCCAGCCGGGTCACCTGGGTGGTGCCGAACAGGTTCGGCGCCATGATGGTGGCGGAGCGGACGGCCCGCAGCTCACCCCGGGTGAAGGCGCGGATCACCACGTCTCCCTGCAAAACCCGGGTGGAGGCGACCTCCTGCTGGCGCTGGGGCAACTGGTTGAAGAACCGGTAGCCGTACCAGGCCATGGCGGCCACGGCCAAAACTGCCAAGACGCGAATGAAAATCTTCTTCATGAGCCAACCTTGACGAACCACCGGCATACCGGGATCGGACGGGGACTATCGCCGTATCGGTATTTTCCGGCAGCCGCCATCGTTACAGTTTCTTGTGCGCCCGCCGGGCGGCTTCCGCCGGGCTCTCCAGGGTCACGATCTCGCCCTCGCGGAGGCCGCCGGTTACCACCATGTCATCCTCGTTGCGCTTGCCCACCTCGATGTTGCGGATGAGGAACTGCTTGCCTTTTTGCACGTAAACGGCAGGCTTGCCGTTGTGGGTGAAGCTGGCTCGCACCGGGATCATGAGCGCGCCCGGCTGCCTTTCGATGATGATCTCCGCCGTGGCGCTCATGCCCGGCCGCAGGCGGGGGTCGAGGTTCTTCAGAGTGCCGCGGGCGGGAAACAGTTTCTCGGTCAGGCCGGGCCCGCGGAAATTCATAGCCGCGATCGGGCTGATCCAGTCCAGCGCCGCCCAGAGTTCCTTTTCGGGGATGGCGTCCACCCGGATGCGAACGCTCTGGCCCAGGGCCAGCTTGCCGCGGTCCACCTCTTCCAGCTTCAGCTCGATGCGCATGTTGGAGAGATCGGGAATCTCGGCGATGGCGGCCCCGGTCCAGGCCTCGTCGCCTTCCTTGAAGGGCGGCGGCGTGGACCCGAAGGAACCGCCGGAGCGGAAGTTGGGCAGCACATTGACGATTCCGTCGATGGGGGCCCGAATGACCATTTTGGAGAGGTAGCCCTTGGCCAGATCCAGGTCGCGCACCGTCTTGTTCTTGCGTTCTCCCAGCCGCTCGAGGTCGGCCCCCTGGGTGATGCCGCGGGAGTTGATGGTGGTCTTGACCTGGCTCAGCTCGCCTTCGGAAATGCCCACGTTGATGCGGTTCTTGGCGCCCTCGATCTCGGAGAGGATCTCGGCCTTGCTGGCCTCCAGCTTGGCGCGCTCCACGTTGTACTCGGCCTGCATCAGGTTCATGGCGTCGGCCTCGTTGACGATCTTGTGGGAGGCCTTCGTCTGGACGATCTCGCTGTCGGCCGTGCGCACGTTGGTGGTGCGCTCGATCACGTACTGCTCCTGCTGCACGGGATCGAACTCGACCACGACTTGGCCCTTCCGGACGGTCCTGCCGGACTCGGCCAGCTTGACGATGCGGGGGCTGGGCACCTGGGGCGCGGAGAGGATCACGGAGTTGGTGCTGCGGATTTCACCCCGGGTCCGGACGCTGATAATGAAATCGGCGCGGCGCACCCGGGCGACCGCCACCTCCACCTCGGTGGTCCCGGTACGGCGGTAGGCCAGGTATGCTCCGGCGGCGCACAGCGCGATCACGAGCGCCCAGAGGACGGCGCGCTTTTTGGACGACCGCCGCTGCCCCAGTTTCTGCTTCGGTTTGAGATCCTTCGACATCTACTGCTGCTCCTTGGACGGCGGCCGCTCCAGGGCGATGACGTCGCCCTCCTTCAACCCGGAGCGAACGACCGCGGCCGTATGATTGCTGAGTCCCAGTTCCACGTTGCGCCGCTCGAAGCCGCCGGCCGTCCTCAGGAAGACGAAGGGCGAACCCCCGTCATAGAAGATGCCGCCGCGAGGAGCGATGGTCGCCTGGCGCTCGGTCTGAATCTTGACTTCGGCGCTGGCCGAGAGGTCCGGAATGACGCGCGGGTCCATTTGCTCCAACCGGAGCTTGACCGGCACTTCGCGCATGTAGCTGGCGCGGAACGTCCCCGGCTTGGTCATGGCCCCGATCCCGATCACGTGCGCGGTCAGTTCCAGGCCCGGATAGGCGTCAAAGCGGGCCACGGCCTTCATCGACAGGCGCAGGGCCTCGGCATCCACCTGGTTGACGCTGGCATTGAGCACCATGGAACTGGGGTCGACGATCTGCATGAACAGCATGCCGGGGTGCAGCATGTCCCCTTCCTGAACCTGGCCGAACTCGCCGCTCCGGAAGATGGTCTGCATGACCACGATGCCGTCGATGGGCGCGCGCAGCACCATCCTTTCAATGTTGAGCTCGGCGCGCTTCAACTCGACCTTGGCCTGGTTCAAATCCAACTCGGCTTCCCTGATCTGGGAGTGCTGCTGCTGGTCTACGAATTTCACTTCGGCCAGCAGCTGCTTGTGGTACGCCTGAGCCTCTTCCAGGCTCAACTTGAGCGTTTCGGCTTCGATATCGGAGCGGACTTCGGCGGTTTTGAGGTCCAGGGCGGCCTTATCCAGCTCCGCCTTGGCGACCCGAATCTTCTGGTTGTGGGCCTCCTTGGAAACCGCCAGTTCCGCCTTCTGACGTTTGAGACTGGCTTCGTGCTGGGTTACCGAGGCGCGGTAATCGTCCAAACGGTTCAGCTGGTACTGGCGGTCGAACTCGGCCACAACGTCGCCCTTCCGTACGGACGCTCCGGCCTTGGCCAGTTTGACCAGAACCGTCATCCAGTCACCGCCGCCGCCACCGCCGCCGCCCCGCGAGAAGCTCATCAGGCTGGACGAAGTGGATCCGAGGCCGGAGGATGTGCTGGAGGAGCCGCTGCGGGAACTGGAACTGGAGGTGCTGCCGCCGCTGCGCACCGCCGAGCGGTTGCTGAAGCGGTTGGTCGAGCCCCGCAGGGTGCCGAGGCTGGAGCGGGTGCCGGAGGTGCTTCCGGCAAAGATCGAACCCGAGGAGGAGGAAGCGGAGGACGACGTACCGCCGGACGTGGAGGAAGCCGTGGAGGCGGACGACACCCCCCCGCCCCCGCCGCCGCCCGGGCCGCTCCGGCCGCGCCCGCCGCGGCTGCCCCGCAGATTGGGCACCATGATCCCCGCATACCTCTCGGCCGAAACGGTGCCCGAGAGGTAGATGGTGCGGTTCAGATCGCCGACGAAGATCTTAGCCGTGCGGACGGCGGCCGGTCCCGGACGCGCCGGGCCCGGCCTCGCCGCCCGGAACTGTGTGTAGTACAGGAAGCCCGCGATAGCCACAACGGACAGAAAAAGCAAGCCCCAGAGGCCCATCCGGCGGGGTTTGCGCGGTACCGGCGGAACGATCACGGGGGTAGCCGGCGCACGCCCCGGGGAGATAGTGGGGCCGAGAGGACTGGGAGCCGAAGCGCTGCTCATCTGCGACTGCATGACTTTCCTTCCAGAGTTCCCAAGGGAATGGCCTCTGCCGCAAATAGAAAAGACGGTAACCTTCTCCGCAAGGTTAGCGGTTGCCCCAAGAAATGAGGCTGCCCACTAAGAGATTGGAAATATTAGTCTTACGTTTTCGGGGCAGCGCTGTCAAGACGGGGTCTCGAGGGAGCAAGAGGGAGCGGGAGGCGGAAACGCCGTCTCCGGAGGGCAATCGGGCGCCGCCGGGCGAGGGCCGGCCGGCGGCGCACGCCGGCTGCCAATCAGCGAGAACGCGCGCCGTGGCCGGACGGACAACCGGTTCCGGCAGGCCGAATCTGCAACTATCCGGCCTTGCAGCGGGCCGGCTGTGCTAGCATCCAGGGGGGACAAGTGAATATCGACCTAAGGAGGCGATTATGCACTTTCTGAGATTCGCGGCGGCGGCCCTCGCCCTGGTCTGTTTTTCTTGCGGCGACAGCGAGCCGGTCAGTTCCGGGCCGGTCTCGGACATCGTGAAAGCGGCGCCGGACCGCGCCAAGCTGCTGCTGGAGAACGAGCAACTTCTGGTGATGCAGTTCACTCTGGCCTCCCAGGCGGAATTGCCCATGCACGAAGGCCGCGACCGCGTGGTCTACTCGCTGAGCGACTACAAGCTGCAGTTCATCCCCCAGGACGGGACACCGGTGGTGCGAGACTTCCGTAAGGGAGACGCCCACTGGCACTCCTCGGGCATGCACTCGGTGAAGAACATCGGACCGATTCCGGCGGAGTTCCTGGTGGTGGCGCGCAAAGCCCCGAATCCGACCCCGGGGGTCACCTCCAACCTGGCCGAACTGGCGCCGGCCAGCGCCAAGGTGGTCTTCGAGAACCAGGACGCCAAGGTCCTGGAAGTCTCTCTCAAGCCCGGGGAGAAGCAGCCGGTGCACAACGGCGCTGCGCGGCTGGTCTACTCCCTGACGCCCGCGCGCGTCAGGTTCACCGCCGGCAAGGAGAGCACCGAGCACGAGTACGCGGCCGGGGCTGTTCACTATCACGCCGGCGGGCCGCACCGGGTCGAGAACCTCTCCAAGGAACCGATCCGCTACGTCGTCATCGAGGTGATGTAAGGCGCGGTTGGATTCCCCCGCCCGGTGCGGGCCAGGATCCGGCCCAACACGCTGCGGGCGCTCCGGATTGCCGAGCGCAGGCACTCGAGTTGCACGATCCGGCTGTGGCCGGCCGGAGCTGTTCCGCATGCAACCCCGGCCAACGCAAGTGGAGGCGGTCCGGGGGCCGCCTCCGCGCGGGCCTTACAACTCTCCGGCCGAGCGCTCGACGCGGTTCCAGTCGCGTTCCACGCGCCCGCGGGTCTGCCGCCACCACTGGTCGTAAGAGGAGTCCTTCAGGTCGGACACCGCGGCCCGCAGATCGTTCAGCTCGTTCTCGATGTCCTGCCACTTGCGCCGGTCTTCCGCGCCGGCGCTCCGGGACCGCTGCCTGGCCTGCTCCAGGGTTCGCTCCAGGCCGTCGATCCGTGACTGCATCCGGGAAACGTATTGGTCCCGCCGGTGCTCGTACTCCTGGCGAGAGATGGGGCCGCCGGTTTCCTCCCCGGTCGCGGTCCGCTGGCTGCCGTCGGTCTCCACGCCGGAGCGGCCGGCGATGCGGTTCTCCAGTTCGTCCGCCGAGCGGTCGAACCACTCGGTGGTCTTCTGCCACCAGTTCTCCTGGCTGATGGTCCTGAGGCCGGACACTTCCTGCCGGAGGCCGGCGATCTCCTCCTGAACCTCCTGCCAGCGCGCCTGGTTGACTTGCTTGCGGTTGTCGTTCTGGCTTCTCATCCGGCTGATGCGCTGCTCCAGATCGTTGAGCCGTGTCGCCATCGCCCGCGCGAACTGGTCCCGCTCCAGATGATAGCCGGCGCGCCGGCCGGTTTCCGCGGCGGCGCGCTGTTCACCCGTGCGTTGCTCCCGGGTGCAGCCGAACAGGCCGAGCAGCGACACACAGCAGACAGCCAAAGTTCTTCGCTTCATGTTAGCCCCTCACTGCGAACAGACTCTGAAAGAGCAGCCGGGCGGCTGCCGTCCTGCTTCAATTATCCGGCTGGCGCACCCCTGCTGTCGCCGTTTCCGGGAAGCGGCATTGTGACCCGCCTAGCAAGGCCGCGAAAAGACTGTGGAGCGCTTACTCAGCGAATGTTCACCGTAACCGGGTTGGCCTTTTTGCCGTCCACAGTGACCACGACCGGTACTTCACCCTTACCGGCCAGCGCCGCCGGAATCCGCACGTTGACCTGGTCGAGTCCCGCGAACTGGCGCTGCATGGCGGCTCCCATCACCTCGGCGGACTGGCCTCCGATGGAGGCCTTCACCGAGGACTTCCAGCCCCGGAATCCGGTTCCGAACAGCATCAGGATCACGTCGCCGGAGCCGGCATCGATGGGTTTCGGGATGCAGGTGCCCGATCCGCCGCTGCACTGGAAGACGGTCTCCCAGTTGTCCGGACCCTGACGGTCGAGGTGCAGGGCCACGGCCGCGGCCACACCCTGGCCGTTGGCGTTGGCGGTGAACAGGCCCGGGGCCACCGGTTCGACGTCCACCTTCACCTCCCGCCGGCTCATGCCCGTCCTGACGATCACGGTAGCCGGCCCCGGCCGAACCTCCCTGGGAACCAGGAAATTGATCTGCTGGGTGTGCAGGTAATTCGTCACCGCCTCGTGAGTGGCTCCCTGGCTGTCGGTAACCTCCACGGTCACGCGTCCCAGCGTTCCGACCAGGGGCGGGTACAGGTTCAGCCCGGCAACCGTGGCCCAGGATTCGGCCGCGGTTCTACCCACTTCCCAGCTGGCCCCATTCCGGATGACACCCGCCTCGATGGGGTCCGCGATCCCGTTGTGGTTGTCATCGGGAAAGTTCGTCAGGAAGATCTGCCGGAAGTCCCGCCCGTTGAAATCCTTCACCAGCTTGCCTGCGGCGTCGTAGGTGGGAACGCGGCGGTTGAAGGCCAGGCGGCGGCCGTCGCGAGACCAGACCAGGGCCTCCGGGGCCGCCAGGTCCGAACCGTGGGGCGTCAGGAAATAGGAAACCCCGAACAGCGAGCCCGGCTGGACGCAGGCGACCGCCACGCCGTTATCGCTCAGGACCGCGACCGAGTTGCCCGAGGGATGCCATCGCAAGCCCGCGGCGGCGCCCTTCTCGAGCGCCGTGGCTTGCAGCGGGCGCCTGGCCGGGTCGGGATCCCGGTCCGAGCCATCCGAGCGGATGATGAACACCTGGCGGACGCCGTCGCCTGCGTTCGCGAAGTAGCCGGCCCAGGCGCCGTCGTGCGAACCGCGCACGATGCCGGAAGCCGGCGTATGCGTCAGCCGTCGCACCGCGACGCCCTTGGGGGGCGTGGGGTATTCGGTCTTGCTGCCCGCGCCGGCGGTAGTGACGTCCACGGTCTCGGGGACATCCACCACGAACAGGGAACTCGTAAGGCTGCCGTCCGCTTCGCGCACGCTGCCGATGAACCCGCGCATCAGGCCTTTTGC
>JADZAF010000160.1 GCA_020852755.1 Bryobacterales bacterium | reverse complement strand
GCTCCACGATGCGCGCAGGGAAGCGCGCCTCGACGAGGCCGGCGACCTGGTGGTTCTTGAAGAACAGGATCGCAGCCGCTGGGACCGGCAACAGATTGCCGAGGCGTTGCCGCTGGTGGAGGAAGCGCTTCGCGGCGGACCGGGCCCCTACGCCGTGCAGGCGGCCATCGCTTCCCTGCATTGCCGCGCCGCGCGGGCCGAAGAAACGGACTGGCCGCAGATTCTGGCGCTCTACGGCCTTCTGGAGCGCATGCAGCCCTCTCCGGTGGTTTCGTTGAACCGCGCGGTGGCGGTCGCGATGACCCAGGGTCCGAAACCGGCTCTGGCCATCATCGACGCGCTGGCCGCGGGCGGAGACTTGGAGAACTACCACCTGTTGTACTCCGCGCGGGCCGACCTGCTGCGCCGGCTGGGCGACCGCGAGGGAGCCGCGAAGAACTACCGGCGGGCGCTGGCCCTGGTCACACACGACAGCGAGCGCCGCTTCCTGGAGCGACGGCTGCGGGAAGTGCAGGGCTGAAGTCCGGATCAGGCCCGGGCCGGGTCCACCTTCTCGGGATCGATGCCCAGTTCCTGGAAGGCCGCGGCGGCCTTCTGCGCGTCGAACTTCCCTTCCCGGGCCAGCCGGGAGAGGGCCGCGGCGGCGATGGACTCGGCGCTGACCTCGAAGAAGCGCCGCAGGTACTCGCGGTTGTCACTGCGGCCGAAGCCGTCGGTGCCCAGAGTCACCAGGCGGCCGGGCAGCCAGGGAGCCACCTGGTCGGCCACCGCCTTCATGTAATCGGAAGCGGCGATGACGGGGCCTTCGGCACCGTCCAGCACGGTCTGGATGTAGGGCTTCCGTTCCGGCTCGCCGGGGTGCAGGCGGTTCCAGCGCTCCACGGACAGGGCTTCCCGCCGCAGCTCTGTGTAGCTGGTTACGCTCCACACGTCCGCCGCCAGATTGTACCGTTCGGCCAGGATGGCCTGAGCCCGAAGCGCTTCGTTCAGGATGGGACCGCTGCCGAACAACTGCACTTGCGCGGGTCCCGCCTCGGACGCTTTGTAGCGGTAGATGCCCTTGAGAATGCCCTGCTCCACGCCCTCCGGCATCGGCGGCATGGGGTAGTTCTCGTTATACATGGTCAGGTAGTAGAAGCGGTCTTCCCGCTCCTGGTACATTCGCCGGATGCCGTCCTGAACGATCACCGCGATCTCGTAGGCGAAGGCCGGATCGTAGATGGTGCAGGTGGGGACTGTGCTGGCCAGGAGGATGCTGTGGCCGTCCTGGTGCTGCAGGCCTTCGCCGGCCAGGGTGGTCCGCCCGGCCGTCCCGCCCATGAGGAAGCCTTTGCCACGGGCGTCCGCGAAGGCCCAAATCAGGTCGCCGACCCGCTGGAATCCGAACATGGAGTAGTAGCAGAAGAACGGGATCATGGGCACGCCGTAGTTGGCGTAGGCGGTGCCGGCGGCCGTGGTGGACGCCATCGAACCGGCCTCGGTGATGCCCTCCTCCAGGATCTGCCCGTCCTTGGATTCCTTGTAGTACAGGAACATCTTCAGGTCGTGCGGTTCGTACAACTGGCCCTGGCTGGCATAGATGCCGTACTGGCGGAACAGCGACTCCATGCCGAAGGTGCGGGCTTCGTCGGGCACGATGGGCACGACGTACTTGCCCAGTTCTTTATGCTTCAGCAGCAGGGTTAGGATCCGCACGAACGCCATGGTGCTGGAGACTTCCCGGCCCGAGGAACCGGCGACCGATTCCGCGAAATAGTCCAGAGCGGGGGCCTCGATCTGAAACGCCGGGACGGACCGCGCCGGCAGGTAGCCGCCCAGCGCTTCGCGGCGCTCCTTCAGGTAACGCATTTCCGGACTGTCGTCCGGCGGCCGGTAAAAGGCGGCGTTGCGGGCTGCCTGCTCGGGAATGGGAATCTCAAAACGCGTGCGGAAGCGCAGGATCTCATCCTCGTTCAGCTTCTTCTGCTGATGGGTGATGTTGCGCCCTTCGCCGGCTTCGCCCAGCCCGTAGCCCTTGATAGTCTTGGCCAGGATCAAGGTGGGCTGCCCGGTATGTTCGATGGCCTGTTTGAAGGCGTTGTAGACCTTCTGGGGGTCGTGGCCGCCGCGCCGCAGGCGGGTGAGCTGCTCGTCGCTAAGATGCGCCACCAGTTCGAGCAGTTCCGGGTACTTGCCGAAAAAGTGCTGGCGGATGTACGCCCCGCCGCGGGTAGAGTAGGTCTGGTAGTCTCCATCCACGGCTTCCATCATGCGCTTGGCCAGCAGACCGGTCTTGTCGCGCGCCAGCAGCGGATCCCAATCGTCTCCCCAGATCAGCTTGATGACGTTCCATCCGGCGCCCCGGAAAGCCGCTTCCAGTTCCTGGATCACCTTGCCGTTGCCGCGCACCGGGCCATCCAGTCGCTGCAGATTGCAGTTGATGACGAAGATCAGGTTATCCAGCTTCTCCCGGGCGGGCAGGGTGATGGAGCCCATCGATTCGGGCTCATCCATCTCACCGTCGCCCAAAAAAGCCCAGATCTTGCGCGGCGTGCGCGGGATCAGCCCGCGGTTCTCCAGATAGCGCATGAAGCGCGCCTGGTAGATGGCGTTCAGCGGCCCGATGCCCATGGAAACCGTAGGGAAACTCCAGAAGTCCGGCATCAGCCAGGGGTGCGGGTACGAAGAGAGGCCGGGATCCGCCCGGAGCTCGTGGCGGAAATTCTCCAGATGCTTCTCACTCAGCCGTCCTTCCAGGAACGCCCTCGCATAAATACCGGGCGAAGCATGGCCCTGAAAGTAGATCATGTCGCCCGGCTGGTCGCCGTACCGTGCCCGGAAGAAGTGGTTGAAACCCACTTCCAGCAGGCCGGCCAGCGAAGCATAGGTGGAGATGTGGCCGCCGATGCCCGAGTCGAACTTGTTCTGGTGCACCACCATGGCCATGGCGTTCCAGCGCAGCAGGCTCTTGATGCGGCGCTCGAGCGCGCGGTCGCCCGGGTAGGGCACTTCCTCGTCAGCCGGGATGGTGTTCAGGTAGGGGGTGTTCAGCTTGCTGGGCAGCTCGAGTCCGAAGAACTGGGCGCGCTCGAGCAGCCGTTCCAGCAGCGAGACAGCCCGTTGGGGCCCTGCTTCGTCCAACACCTGGTCGAAGGATTCCATCCACTCCGACGTTTGCTGGGTGTCAAGATCGCTATCTCTATCCAGGGGGGCGGGAGCCAGCTTTTGATGCATGGATGCTGTTCTCATTATAATCAACAGTTACAGTGGCTCCGTGTAGCCGGCCCGAACCGCCCCGAGCAAGCCGGGGGAATGGTGCGGCCGGCCTGCCGTAGCGCTGTACCGGCAGGCAAGCATGGACCTCATACCGTTCGCATGGCCCGCCGAATGGAGCGATCCTTCGGCTTTGGAAATCCTGAAAGGCACGCCGATCAACTGCGTGCTGGTGGAAGACAGGCAAAAGTCCGCCCCGGTGGCCGCCCGGGGCGAGCAACAGGGACTCCAGGTTCTGGAAGTCAAAACCCTACCGTCCAGCGTGCACCTCATCAAGGGCGCCTGGCCCGGTATTCGCCTCAGCCGGGAGAAGAACACCGCCGAAGGCGGCCCCACAGGGGCGCCGTGGGTGGACTCCAACGGCTGGGCGGTGCAACTGGCCCGCGTCCAGGCGCCGGGCAAAACGTACTGGGTCTCGGCCGAGCCTGAAAAAGACCAGGTGGTGCGGCCCAACACGCATCTGGTGGCCGTGGCCGACGCCGCGGCTTGCGGAGGCCGGTGGATCGTCAACCTGGCCGGTGAAACGCGCCAAGGCGCCGCCAGGCGGGACGCCGCGGCTCTCGATCTTGTCCGGCGGATCGGCGCCGTCATCTCGTTTTTCGGCGCTCACCGGGATTGGAGCACCTACGAGCCCCACGGGGTGCTGGGGGTTGTTTCCGACTTCACGGGCGACAACGAGTTCATGAGCACTGAGGTATTGAATCTGACGGCCCGACAGAACCAGCCCTACAAGATCCTCCTCAAGGATAGGGTCAGGCCCGCCTCGCTGGCGGGTTTGGTCGCGGTCATCTATCCCGACGACCAGGCGCCCTCGCCGGAACTGCGCAAGCGCCTGCTGGCCTTTGTGGGCGCGGGCGGCCTGCTGGTGACCGGGCCGAAGTGGGGCGCGGCCGCGGGCGAACCGGCAGGCGGCTATCCGCATCCCCGCTTCAAGGTCGTCAGGCACGGCAAAGGACGTATCGCGGTGGGCAGCGAATTCGACGATCCCTTCGTGATTTCGTCCGATGCCCGCATCCTGATGAGCCACCGCCACGACCTGATCCGTTTCTGGAATTCCGGCAACCTCTGTGCCTTCTTCCTGATGGCTCCAGGGGGCAAGCGGGCGGTCGTGCACATGATCAACTACGCCACCAGCACGGGGCGCGACAGCATGTCCTGCCGGATTGCCGGACCCTGGCGCAGCGCCCGCCTGTGGATGTTCGACCAGCCCGGGCCGATCACTCTCGAAACGGTGCGAGAGCCAGGCGGGATCCAAGTGCATCTGCCTCCGATCCCGGTTCACGGTGCGGTAGACTTAGTAGCATAGCTGGAGGGTTTCCCGGATGAGCGCAAATCTAACACGCAGGGAATGGCTCGCAGCCGCGGGTGGCGCCTGCCTGGCACAGCCGGTTCGCTCGCGGGCAAGTGCCGGGGCGCCGGGCGGAATCGTCTCGGTGGCCAGGTGCCGGAACTACGGTTCCGAGCTGCTGCCCTCGATGCAGCGCATGTTCGACCAGATCGGAGGGTTGGGCCGCCTGGTCAAGGGCAAGACGGTCGTCATGAAGGTGAACCTGACCGGCAGTCCCAGCTACCGGCTCGGTTTCAAGCCGGCGGGCGACACCCATTACACGCATCCGAGCGTGATCGCGGCCACCGCCCACCTGATGGGGCGGGCGGGGGCGAAACGCATCCGGGTGGTCGAATGCCCCTGGAATACCGCCGACCCTTTGGAAGAAGTGATGCTGGAAGCGAACTGGGAGCCCCGCCAGATCCTCAACGCCGCTCCCCACGTCGAATTCGAGAACACCAACTACCTGGGGCCCTTCCGCAAGACCTACTCGCGCTTCAAAGTGCCCAAAGGCGGCCACATGTTCAAGGAATACGTCCTGAACGGCGCGTATGAGGAGTGCGACGTCTTCGTCTCCATCGCCAAGATGAAAGACCATGCCACGGCGGGCATCACCCTGGCGATGAAGAACTGCTTCGGGATCACGCCCTGCACCATTTACGGCGACCGCTCGCCGGTGGACGAACCCAGCCCGGTGCCTCGCGGCGGCCGCGGTCCGTTCCACGCCGGCAATCGCCAGCCCGCCAAAATCGCTCCGCCGGAAAACGACCCCGCTTCGCCCCGGCAGGCAGGCTACCGGGTACCGCGCGTGGTGGCGGACCTGGCGGCCGCGCGGCCGATCCACCTGTCGATAGTCGAGGCGGTCGAATCCATGGCCGGTGGAGAAGGGCCCTGGATCCGGGGATCGGCGCCGGTAAGCCCGCAGGTGATTGTGGCGGGCACCAACCCCGTCGCGACCGACGTGGTCTGCATGCAGGTGATGGGTTACGATCCCATGGCCGACCGCGGCACGCCGCCCTTTGAGCGCTGTGACAGCACTCTGCGCCTGGCCGAGGAACTGGGTGTCGGGACGCGCGATCTGAACAGGATCGAAGTGGTGGGTACTCCCGTCAAGGAAGCGATGGTCTTCAATTTCGCCGAGTTCCGCAAGAAACGCGGCGCCAACTGGGCGCGCTGACGGAATCCAGGGGACGGAGAGAATTGCGAGCCTCCGTCCCCTTTCCTGATCAGGCGCAGGGACCGAAATCCTTCTCAAACGCCTGGGCGAGACACTCGCTCCATCGCTCCAGCGGTTCCAGCCTTCCGAAGAAGAAGCGCAGCACCGGCGGCTCTTCGACGAACTTCAAGCCCTTGACCAGCTCGCGGTGCTTGTACAGCCAGGCAATCCGGTCGGTGGCGTACTCGAAGTGCGACATCGTGTAGACGCGGCGCGGAACGGCCAGGCGTGACAGTTCAAGATCCGAGGCAAGTTCCTTGCCGTGCTCATCGCGGTCCATGGAGATCGTGCCCCGCTCCATGCTGCGAATTCCGGATACCAGGTAGATGGCGGCCGACAGCGCGCCGGCCGGATATCCGAAGGAACCGATGTGGGGCAGGAAGCGCTTCGCGTCGACGTGGCAGGCCAGCCCGCCCGGAGGCGTGACCACCGGGACGCCCTCCTCCTTGAGGCGCGTCACGAAGTACTTGACGCCGTCGGCGGAACTGCCGGCCACATCCAACTCCGTCATTTCACGGACGCCCACCGCCATGGCCTCGATTTCCTTGGTCGACATGCCGCCGTAGGTTGCAAAGCCCTCGTAGACCGGGAGCCAGTTCCGGAGAGTGTGATAGTACTCGGCGTTGTTGGTGGAGATGAACCCGCCGCGCACGCTGCAGCTCTTGCGGCCCGAAAGGTAACAGATATCGGCCAGGCTCATCATCTCCTGCATGATTTCCAGAATGGACTTGTCCTGGTAGCCGTCCTCGCGCTGCTTGATGAAGTAGGCGTTTTCGGAAACCAGGCTGCCGTCGATGACCACCGGGATACCGTGGGCCGTGGCGATCTTTCGAACCCCGCGGAGGTTCTCCATCGAGAACGGCTGCCCCCCCAGGAGGTTGGTGGTGCATTCCATGCGGATGAAGGATACTTTGCCGGCGCCGTATTTCTCAATCGTGGCGGAGAACTTATCCAGGTCCAGGTTGCCCTTGAAGAGACAGGTGCTGTCGGCGTTCAGAGCTTCGTCAGTGAACAGTTCCAAGACCTTGCCGCCGGCCAGCTCGAAGTGGGCCCGGGTGGTGGTGAAGTGGTAATTCATGGGCACCACGTCGCCCGGCTTGACGAAGACCTTGGCCAGCAGGTGCTCGGCGGCACGGCCCTGGTGAGTGGGCAGCAGATACTTCATTCCGAAAACGTCCTGGACGGCGGCTTCCAGCTTGTAGAAGCTCTCCGAGCCGGCATAAGCATCGTCGGCGACCATCATGGCAGCCAACTGGTTGTCGCTCATGGCGTTGGTGCCGCTGTCCGTCAGCATGTCCAGAAAGAGATCCCGGGTGCGCAGCAGAAACGTGTTGTAGCCCGCCCCTTCGATGGCCCGCAGCCTTTCCCTGACGGGCGGCAGGGTGGTCTTTTGCACGATCCGGACCTTGTGCATTTCAATCGGGATCTCGATCCCGTTGGAAAGTCTCACGCTCATTCAGAAATCCTCCAAAACGACGAGTATTGCCGGGCCGGGTAGACGTCTCACTGGTTGGCAAACGCGGGGCGGCCGACGCTCCTGCCGGTAGGCAGAAAGACGATGATAGCACCTGAAGATCCGGTTCCGCCGGATAAAGACACCCCGGGCGGGTGGCAACCCTCGGGAATCACTAGGATAGGAGGATGGCCTCCTCCGATACGTCCCAGGACCCGGTCCGGCCGGCGCTCCAGGAGTTGCGAACAGGGCTCCTGCACCTGCACAAGGTCCTGCTGGGCTCCGAACGGCGGGTGTACGAACGGGACATCCAGCGCATCCGGTCCAGCGGGCAGTTCCTCAACCTGGTAATGAACGATCCCTGGTTCGCCTGGCTGCACGAACTGTCGGAATTGATCGTGCTGATCGACGAAACTCTGGACTCCGATCACCCACCCACTGCCCGGGACTCGGAGCGGCTGATCGTAGCCGCCCGGCTGCTCGTCTCGCCGCGGGAGGACGGCGGGGGGTTCCACAGGCGCTACTTCGAAGCGATGCAGCGCGACCCCGACGTGGTAGTGTGCCACGCCGCCACGGCCAGACTGCTGAAACGGCTTCGTTGATGGATGGCCCCGGTCAGGCCTTGAAGACCGGTTCCCGTCCGCGCATGTCGGCCAGCAACCTTCTACGCTCCCCGGCTCTCAGCGGCCTGAACTCGCCGGCAGCGTCGAGCGCCTTCACAACCCCTCCCCGCCGGGAGGAAGGGCGGCCGTGACATCTCGGCGTGAACCGGACAACCTGCCGGGCCAGGGCGGGCTGTTTCACGGCGCGGCACCAGCACCTGGGGTCCTGCCGCCGGCGCGCCTGCGCTCCTTTGCGCCAGCCGCGCCACCCTTTCCGCCCGCGCGCGCCCGATTACCTGAGCGAGCCGAGCGGGAACCTGTCCGTCAACGCCAGTGCCGCTTCCACGGAGTGCGCCGAAGCGCCAATGAACGGATCCTGCCTTACTCTTGCGCCCGTACGAAGGTCTCGACGGCCGCCAGGGGCGAAGACAGGCTCCGCTTCGTCGGGATTCACCACGCCCTGAAACTGATAGAAGTACAAGCGGCCGGTTCTGGCGCGTTGGAGAGATGTTTCCCTTTCTTGCGCGCCCCCGGCGGTGCGCCGCGTGGTGCGACAAGCCAGGAAGACCCATCAGGGTGCGGTGCCAGTGCACTCCCGGATTCTTTTCGGTCTTCCCACCGGAATCTGAAGGAAAGCCATGTAACAGGAATCGAAGCCCCGTTTGACCGGCCGGGCTGCCGCGGATCAGCCGCCGCCTGGGCACAGCCGGCCGCCGCAAGTGCCGCCGAAACCGATGATCCAGAGCTGTACGTCATTGTGTTGTAGGGACGTTTGAGGACAATCGTTTGCCCGGGTGAAACCGGGCCGGCCGCCGTCCAGCCCGCTAAAAGGGGAGGTTCCGGGACTCACGGCGTGGCATAGCCGGAATTGTCGCCGGCCGTTCTGGAGACTCCAGGGCGGGAGGGAAGTAGTAAACTCGCGGTAGGGCATCGTCTGTGTAAAGGAGTATGGTGATGAAGCGAACTGCACTGATACTGCTCGTGCTCGGGACCATCGCGGTAGCGCAGGGACCTCGCAAACTCAAGCCCGGGTTCAACCTGTTTTCCAAGGAACAGGACGTCCAGTTGGGGAAGGAGGCGGCCGCTGAGATCGAAAAGCAAGTCACGGTCATCGATCACCCCGAGCTGAACGCGTTCGTGCGGCGCATCGGGGAGAAACTGGCGGCCACACCCGAGGCGGGAGGTTACCCTTACACGTTCAAGGTGGTCAACGACAAGTCCATCAATGCCTTCGCGCTGCCGGGCGGCCCGGCCTATGTACACACCGGCTTGCTGGCCGCGGCTGACAACGAGGCGCAGGTGGCCGGAGTGGTGGCCCACGAGATCGCCCACGTGGCGTTGCGGCACGGCACCAACCAGGCGTCCAAGGCCAATCTTCTGCAGTTGCCGGCCGCGCTGGCCGGCGCGATGGCGGGCAAGCGGGGTTCCATGCTGGGCAGTCTTGCCCAACTGGGCATCGGCCTGGGGTTCAATGGAGTGCTGCTCAAGTTCTCGCGCTCGGCGGAGAGCGACGCCGACCTGCTGGGCGCGCGCATGATGGCCAAGGTAGGGTATAACCCGATCGAGATGTCGCAGTTCTTCGAGAAACTGGAAGCGGAGGGAGGAAACCGGGGTCTGCAATTCTTCTCCAGCCACCCGAATCCCGGCAATCGCCGGAAGGCCATCGAAAACGAGATCCGCTATCTGCCCCGGGCGCAATACACGACGGGCGACGCTTCGTCGTTCACGAAAGTCCAGAAGGTAGTCGCGGGCCTGCCGGCGGCGCCGGTGAAACAGCAGGCGCAGCAGAGCCAGCAGGGCCAGCAAGGCGCCGCCCAGGTTCCGGTTCCGGACATCCGGCCCTCCAGCCGCCTGCGCCAGCACCGGGGCAGCACCTATACGCTCTCCTACCCCGACGACTGGCAAGTCGTAAGCGACCAGCAGTCGCAGGGTATCACGGTGGCTCCGCGGGAAGGTGTCGTGCAGAGCGGATCGGGGAACGCCATCGGCGCCGGCGCGGTTGTCGGGTTCCATGCGCCCGCACAACGGCAAGCCAATCTGCGGGACGAGACCAACGATCTGGTTCGCCAGTTGGTCTCCTCGAATCCAGGCATGAAGGTGGCCGGCTCCCGGCAGATCCGCGTGGACAACCAGCCGGCCTACCAGGTCAACCTGCAGTCCCAATCCCCGTACTCCGGAGAGACCGAGATCGACACGCTGGTGACCGTCAGCCGGCCGGAGGGACTGTTCTATGTGGTGCTGATTGCGCCGCAGAGCCGCCTGAACAGCCTGAGCAACGCTTTCACTTCGATGATCAACTCAATCCGGTTCTCGCAGTAGCCTTCAGCGCTGCCAGGTGAGCCGCAGACGGTACGTATCCGCGCCTCCGCGGGTATCTTCCACCCGGATCTTTGTGGTGAAGCCGTTGGCTTCGCCGGGCTTTTCCAGCAGCGTGGCCTTGCCACGCCCGGACCGTTTGGACAGGGAAACGGAAGAAAGGGCGGCGGCAGGCAGCGCCGCGCTGAAACTGATGTTGTCGCGCATGACCGGCTGGCCGCTGTGCACCTGGTACTCGAACTGATTGCCCCGGATCAGAATGTCAACCGTTCCGTCCACCTGAAGCTCCAGATCCACCTGCCCGCTGGAGACTTCCGGCGCCGCTTCAGCCTGCGTGGCCGGCGGCGCCGGCGCAGCCGGTAGGGCTCCCACCGTGCCCTGCGTATCCGCCACGGGCGCCGGTGAGACTTGCGGCGGGGGCGCCTGCCCGATGCCCAAATAAGGATTGAATGTGTAGTCCAGCGAGAAAGCCGGACTGTCCGGAAAGCGCAGGTTCTGGCTCACCGCATAGGCCGGATCGAGGCCCCACTGTCCGGCGGAAAGCACTTTCTTCTTCAGGGTCAGGGTGTCATGCCAGCCCCAAAACGGCTTGGCCTTATTTTCGGCCTCCTTGCGGCCGTAAAAGGTGCTTCCGATCGGATTCCTGATCCCCGGCCGGCTCCCGAAGGGCTGGTAGGTAAAGTAGCTGTCGAAGGTGCGCTGGTTCCACTTGCCCTCCTCGGCTTTGAGCCACCACTCATCGTGGATGGACAGCAGGTCGTAGCCTACCAGCTTCTGGTTGGAGTGCAGGGGGCGCTCGGCGATGCCCTTATAGACCAAGGTCATGCCGGTGCCCTCGTCGAACTCGCCGTTTTTCAGCTTGAAGCGCGACTGGGTGCAGAGCGTGCCGTAGATGCCATGCCCTCCGGATTCCACGAAAACGGCCGGGTGCGTGTCCTCATAGAACTCGATGCCGCCGTCGATGTTGTGCAGCCCGTCACGGATCGAACGGTCGTTGGTCATGGAATAGACGTTGTTATGCGCCAGCGTCTCCATCACCTGCAGGCGGCCGAACTCCGAGCCGTCCTTGAGGATCGTGAGGATGATGCCCTCGTTGTCGTTTTCATGGCAGGTGCCGATTACGCAGCGGTCCGAGTAATCGCGGGCGTGGAACACGTTGTAGATCAGGAACCAGTGGGTGGACGTCTCCATGGCGGCGTAGTAGACGAATGCCTGGGAACTGCCGTCGTCCAGGGAGTCCCAGTTGTTGTCGCCCTGCCAGTCGCCGTCGAAATCGAAACGGACGGGCGTGTCGGACTTGGGCTGAAACCAGGTTTCCTGGGCCAGGAACGGCGCGTACCGCTCGGCCAGGCGGCGATGCGGGTCGCTCGACCGGGTTGCCGCCGGAAAAGTAATTTTCTCGGGCTTCCGCCGGGAGGGCGCGTCGTTCCTGACCTCGATCTCCAATTCGGTCTGTTTGCCTTCGAGGCCGGCTTGCACCTTGTACTTGCCGGGCTTCTCGGGGGCCGTGTACAGGACCGCGTCCTTGACGACAAAGCGGCCGGACACGTCACCGAAGATCTTCCACGCCTGGGAATCCGACTCCTCGAAGTACTTCTCGTCGTCCGTCCCCTGGAAGGCGAACGGCTTGGAAACCCAGCCGCCCTCTTTGTCCAATGGCTTGAAAGTGGCGCCAGTGCGCCGTAAACGCACCTTCTTGTCGCCGTCCTTGCCGTAGGCGCGCGCCTGGAGCACCAGGGTCTCAAAGGGCCTCACGGCCCCGCCGGGGTCCGCCCGCAGGGTGATCTCCGTGATCGAGACCTTCTTGCCTAGCTGTCCGAGCTGCTGCGCGAGCTTCTCCAACTGCGCGGACATAGGAAGACAGAATAGGGCGAGTAAAAAGACGAGCTTTCGCATAGACCGGCCTCTTCCGATATACATACCGTCCTGCCTCGAAGATAAGCCCTTGTGAAAGAAAGATGCAAGGCAGCGCGGGCGACACGGGCGCGCTTCAGACCCGGAAACTGACGCCCCGGCCCGCCGGGAAAGAGGTGAGGCCGGACGAAACCGGTTGTGGAGAGCGCTTCCGCCGCCAGGCCGCCGGGATGCCCCTGCGGGCAGGCCGGCACCTCATTGCTTTACTCCGGTGACCGCCAACTGGCGGAGGAGCTGCCGGGCCATCTCGGCGCCGACGATCTGCTCCTCATCCACGGTGAAGGCCGCTCCGGCCTCCTCCAGCACCGGGGCGTACTGATGATAGCGGGCCCGGACGATCACGGGGACGTCCGGCGCCAGGTCCGCAACCTGCCCGATGATCACCCGGGAGGCCGCCGGGTCCGGGATGGTGATGACCACCGCGCGGCACTGCCCCACCCCGGCATGCTGCAGGATCTCGGGTTGCGTCGCATCCCCCAGTTCGATGGGCAAAGTCGAGCTGTAGGCCGCCACGGTGTTGGGGTTAAACTCGAGAACCAGGAAGGCGGCTCCGTTTCGCACCAGGGTGTCCACCACCTGCTGCCCCGCGGGCCCGTAGCCCACCACGATCACCCGCTCCCAGCGTTTCTCCAGGGCCGGGGGCTCCAGGCCGCGCCGCGCGCGGGCCGGGACGCGCCGCAACAGAAACGCGGTCAGGCGCGGGGCGATACCGATCACGTACGGCGTGGCCACCAGGGTGACCAGCGATACGGCCACCAGGAACTCAAGGTCCGAAGCGCTGATGAGCCCGCGGCGGTTGCCGTTGTCCGCCAGCACAAAGGTGAACTCGCCGACCTGGGAGAGCGTCAATCCCGCCGCCAGAGCCACTCGTGCCGACCCCAGGAACGGCCAGACCACGGCGGCGGCCAACAGGGTCTTCAGCACCAGAATGCCGGCGGCGGCCAGCAGCACCCAGGCCATCTGCCCGGCATCCGGCAGGTTCACAATGGTACCCACGGCGGCGAAGAAGATCGCCACGAAGACCGCCGTCAGCGGGGCCACGTCCGCCCGCATCTGAGTGGCGAACGGCGACTCCGCCAGGACCACTCCCGCGGCGAAAGCGCCCACGGCGGGCGAAATCCCCACCGCGTGCGCACCGGCTGCGGCTCCCAGGCTGGCGCAGGCAGCCACCAGCACGGGCAGCTCACGGATGCCCGACAACATCGCCCTGGCGAACAGCGCGGGAGCCAGATAGCGCATCACCAGCCACAGCAGGCCGCCGGCCACGAGGATGCCCAGCGCTTTGAGCCCGAACAGCGAGAGCGCCCTGGGACCTCCCAGGTTTTCGGCCAGGGCGTCGCTCGCCAGCAACAAAGGCACCACGGCTACATCCTGTGCCAGGAGGATGCCGACCGCGGTGCGGCCGTGCCGGCTATCCAGCTGGGCGTTGTCCATCAGGACGCGCAGGACCACAGCCGTGCTGCTCATCGAAATCGCGGCGGCCACCACCAGAGACTCGTTCAATCCCGTCCCGGCTGCAAGCAGAATCCCGGCCACCGCCAGCAGGGTCACCATGATCTGGGCCGTGCCTCCGAGAACGGCTACCCGGCCGATCTGGCGCAGGCGGGAGAAAGAGAATTCGAGCCCGATGGAGAACAAAAGCAGGGCCACGCCCAGTTCGCTCACCTGGCGCAGTTGCTGCCCGCTGCCGATCAGGCCGAAGCCCGTGGGACCCAGCAGCACCCCGGCGAGCAGGTAGCCGACCACCGCGTTCTGGCCCAGCCGCCGGAGCAGTACTCCCAGACCCGCCGCGACGCCCAGCAGGATGATCACCCGCGTCAATAAGTCCCAACTGTCCATTGTGTGTACCGGACGAGATCCGCCTCCGCCGGCGCGCTCCGCCGGAGACAAACCTACAGAGTACAGTGTTACGGGACCGGGTATGGTAGGG
>JADZAF010000159.1 GCA_020852755.1 Bryobacterales bacterium | reverse complement strand
GGCAGGATGGAGCCGGTCCGGCCGGCGGGGGGGCGTCCGGCGGTGCCGCATGGGAGACGGACGCAGCTGACCGATCAGCAGATCACGGAGGTGATCGGGTACGTGCGGACGCTGACGGCGCCGGCGGGGCGTTGAGGGGCGGCGGCAGGAGTGCCGCAAACCCGCCATAGGGTGCGGGGGAGCGCAAGTTTGCGCTGACAGGTGTCTTCGCCGGGCGGCGGCGCGCCGGGAGAAGCGAGCTGTTTTTCAATTGCTTGCGGCGGCCCCTGGCGTGTGATGGCAACCGCCATGACACGCATTTTCATCGCGGGCCCGGCCGTGCTGCTGGTCCTGGGCTGGGCGGGCCATGGCCGGGCGCAAGGCATCCATCCGGAGATTGTGGGAAATATCGCCGTGGGCCGGGTCTTCCGGCTGGAGGACCGGTCTTTCGGGAACAAACCGGCTGCCGGGGGCAGTGCCGGGTTGCGCATCGGTTCCCGCCTGGGAGTGGAATTCGAGATGAACCAGGTGCTCAAGCCGGCTTTGGAGCCGGCGGTATGCGGCGTGGTGGAGCCGCCCTGCGTGGGGAGCGCGCGGGAGGGCTTGCGTTCCGCCCGGGTGGCGTCGGCGAACGTTCTGTATTACTTCGGCGGGGCCGGCCCGCGGTTGTACCTGATCGGCGGGGCGGGAGCGCTGTGGTCGCGGGAGATGACGGCGCTGATTCGCGCCACGCCGTCCGGGGCCGTGATGGAGGAACTGGAGTACGCCGAAACGGGGTTCGCGTGGAGCGTGGGCGCGGGCCTGCGGATCCCGGCCGGTTCCCGGCTGTTCCTGCGGCCGGAGATCCGGCTCTACGACTCCACCGCGCTGTCGCGATCGAACCTGGGCCTGCTGCGCCTCTCGCTGGGCCTGGGATACTACTGGTAGGAAAAGCACGTTCGCGGTTTGAAGGCCGCCGCGGGCGTGTGATAGGTTGAGACCAATCTTACTTACTGGGTGAAGTAAATCATCAGTTAGTCCTGTATTCACTCCCAGCAGTACTACTGCTATGAGAATCCTTACCGTGTGGGGGACGGCTGCCCTGCTGGCGATTGTGGTTTTCCCGGGGGCGGCGCAGCGGACCAGTGCGCGGAGACCCGTTCTGTATCCGGTCAGGGGCGTGGTCCATCCGGACGGCGGAGTGGCGGACAGCTACCTGGTCGAGCTGCGGGGGGAGCGCGGGCCGGACCTTTCCAGGGAAGCGCCGGTGGACCCGACCGGGTCCTTCGAGTTCGGCGGGGTGGAAGGGGGCCAGTACCTGCTGCTGGTGAAGACGCGGAGCGGCGCGGTGGCGCATCAGCGCTACGTCAATGTGCGGGCCAACATGGGCGAGGTGTGGGTGCAGTTCACGGCGCGGCAGGCGGAGCGGCCGGTGGAGGGGGTGGTGTCGGCCAAACGGCTGCTGCACAAACCGCCGGCGCGGGCGGCGAAGGAATTCGGGAAGGCGCTGCGGGCTTCGGAGAAGGGCAGGACGGAGGAGGCCGTGAGGCGCTTGCGGAAGGCGCTGGAGATCGATCCGGAGTACATGGAAGCCCACAACAACCTGGGGTCGCTGTACCTGCGGCTGGGAGATTACGAGAAGGCGCTGGTGCATGCCAGGAAGGCCTGCGAGCTGGACCCGGGGGCGGCCATGGCGCACCTCAACCTGGCGGCGGCGCTGATGGCGCGCCGGGAGTTCGAAGCCGCGGCGGAAGCGGCCGGAAGGGCGGCGATGCTGGACCCGGCCAGTTCGCAGGCGCACTTCGTGCAGGCGCTGGCATGGCTGGCGCAGGGCCGGCAGAACGAGGAAACGGTAGGGAAGCTGCGGCGGGTGGCGGGGGATTTTCCCCGCGCGCGCCTCATGCTGGCCCGCGTGCACGCGGCGCGGGGCGACCGGCAGGCGGCGGCGGCCGAGTTGAAGCGCTACCTCCTGCAGGCCGCGCCGGGGGAGAAGCCGGAACTGGAACAGTGGCTGGCGAAGCTGGAGAAGTTCTGAACCGCGGCGGTCAGTCCGGCCGGTAGCGGCGGAAGAGCAGGGAGCCGTTGGTGCCGCCGAAGCCGAAGGAGTTGGAGAGCGCGTAGCGGATCTGCATGGACCGGCAGTGGTTGGGGACGTAATCCAGGTCGCACTGCGGGTCGGGCGTCTCGTAGTTGGCGGTGGGGGGCGCGATCTGGTCGCGGATGGCCAGCACGGTGAGGCCGGCCTCGAGGCCTCCGGCGCCGCCCAGCAGGTGGCCGGTCATCGACTTGGTGGAGCTGACGGCGAGCTTGTAGGCGTGATCGCCGAAGCAGCGCTTGATGGCCAGGGTCTCGATGCGGTCGCCGACGTCGGTGGACGTGCCGTGGGCGTTGATGTAGTCGACGTCTTCGGGCCGGATGCCGGCGTCCTTGAGGGCGTTGCACATGACGCGTCGGCCGCCGTCGCCGTCTTCGGAAGGGGCGGTGAAGTGGAAGGCGTCGGCGCTCATGCCGTACCCGCAGATTTCGGCCAGGATGGGCGCGCCGCGGCGGGTGGCGCTTTCCATTTCTTCGAGGATGAGGATGCCGGAGCCTTCGCCCACCACGAAGCCGTCGCGGTTCAGGTCCCAGGGGCGGGAGGCCTTTTCCGGGGCGTCGTTGCGGGTGGAGAGGGCGCGCATGGCGGCGAACCCGCCGATGCCCATGGGGGAGATGCAGGCTTCGGCGCCGCCGCAGATCATGGCGTCGGCATCGCCGCGCTGGATGATCTTGAAGGAGTCGCCGACGGCGTGGGCGCTGGAGGTGCAGGCGGTGGCGGTGGCCGAGTTGGGCCCCTTGGCGCCGGTGCGTATGCTGACGTAGCCGGAGGCCATGTTGACGATGGTGGCGGGGATGAAGAAGGGGGAGATGCGGCGCGGTCCGTGCTGGAGCAGGACGAGGTGCTCGCGCTCGATCACTTCGAACCCGCCGATGCCGCTGCCGATATAGACGCCGGTGCGGCCGGCGTTCTCGGGCGTGACGGAGAAGCGGGCATTGGCCATGGCTTCCTCGGTGGCGGCGATGGCGAGCTGGATGAAGCGGCCCATCTTCTTCAGCTCTTTCCGCTCGATGTAGGTGAGGGGATCGAAGCCCTTGACCTCGCCGGCGATCTGGCAGGCGAACTGCGAGGCGTCGAACTGGGTGATGCGGGTAATTCCGCTGCGGCCCTCGCAGATGGCGCGCCAGGTCTCCGCGGCGGTGTTGCCGACCGCGGAGAGGAGGCCCACACCTGTCACAACAACCCGTCGGGACAAACTCGATCTCCTTCCTCTTGAGGCTTTTCCGCCGCTGTCCGGCGGCGGCACTACGGGGCTATTTCTTCGCGGCCTTGGCTTCGATGTAGTCGATGGCGTCCTTGACGGTGGCGATCTTCTCGGCGTCTTCGTCCGGGATTTCCAGCTCGAAGGCCTCTTCGAACGCCATGATCAGCTCCACGATATCCAGCGAATCGGCTCCCAGGTCGTCTACGAATGAAGCCGTGCTGTCAAGCTGATTTTCATCCACGCCTAGTTGCTCGACTATGATCTGCTTCACCTTCTGTTCGATCTGGTCAACCGCCATGCAATCCTCCTAAATGGGTGCAAACTCATTGATAATAGCGACCTGCGCGGCTTTCCGCAACTCCGAAAGGGCGCCGGGGCCGGGCCGCGGCGGGCTCAGGGCAGGACGCGGATGCGGAGGTTGCGGAATTCGGTCCGGCTGCCGTGCCCGAGCAGGGCGATGTGGCCGGAGCGGCGGGCGAGGCCGGGATGCTTCTTCAGAACGTCCGGCTCGCGGACCATGTCGAGGACGGCGTCCAGGATGGTCGCGCCGTTCAGCCGGACGGTGATATGGCGGCCGTCGGCGGTGATCTCCTGCTCGTTCCACTGGCCGGGTTTCCTGAGGAAGCCGGTGCGGGCGGGGATCACGTCGTAGACCGAGCCGTGGTACTGCTCGGGGCGCAGTTTCATGGGGCCGTAGAGGGGGCCGGACTGGTCCAGGATCTGGATCTCCATGCCCTGGGTGGCGGTGTGGCCCTCGCGGGGGGCGCGGATGCCGATGCCGTTGTTGGAATCGGGCTCCAGGCGGAACTCGAAGCGCAAGACGAAGTTGGCGTATTCCTTTTCGGTCATGAGCTTCTGCCCGCCCTCCCTGGGGCAGACCAGCAGGCCGTTCTCGACGAGGAAGCCGGGCCCCATGCGGTTGACGATGAACCATCCGTTGAGCGACTGGCCGTCGAACAGGGGGGAGAAGCCGTCCGTCTGGGCGCAGGCGGCGGAGGCGAGCAGAATCCAGGTAAGCCGGCGCATAAGGAACAAAGCATAGCGCAGGCGGCGGGGGCGCTGTGACTCAAGTCATAGGCGGGATAATGCGGGGATTTCTATCCTGAACTCGTATGCAATACGCGCTCGATCAGAAATCAGGTCTCTGGAAACATGCACTGCTGATCACCCTGTTATTCGGGTTCACGGTAATGATCGTAGGCGGCTTCATGATCTACCGCAGCCGCGCGCCGATTCCCCAGGCGGTCCTGGGTCCGAGCGGCGAGACGCTGTTCACCGCCGCCGATATTCAGCAGGGGCAGGAACTGTTCCGCAAACGCGATTTGATGAACTACGGCTCGGTGCTGGGGCACGGGGCCTACCTGGGTCCGGACTACACGGCCGAGGCTTTGCACTGGATGACGGAGGGGATGCGGTCGGCCAAGGGCGCGGCCGCGTACGACCGGCTGACGGTTCCGCAGAAGGCCGCGCTGGATGCGGAGATCGCCCAGGAGCTGAAGCAGAACCGCTACGACGAAGCGTCCGGGACGCTGACCTTCACGGCCGCGCAGGCGGAAGGCTGGCGGCGGATCGTTTCGGAGTACACGACCGTGTTCGACAAGGGCCACGCCACCCGGGCGCTGCCGCCGCAGGCGCTGCTGCCGGAGGGGGGAGACACGGCGGCGGCTTCCAGGCAGCTGGCGGCGTTCGTGACCTGGACGGCGTGGCTGTCGGCGGCCAAGCGCCCCGACGCTTCGTTCTCCTATACCAACAACTGGCCCTACGACCCGGCGGCGGGGAACACGGTGACGGCGGGGGCGATGATGTGGTCGGCCGCCAGCGTGGCGCTGCTGCTGCTGATGCTGGCCGTGATTCTGTACGTGCAGCACCGCTACCAGCTGACGGCGGTGGAGGTGCCCAATCCGAAGCTTTCGTTCAACCTGCACGCCATGCCGCTGACGGCTTCGCAGCGCGCCACCGCCAAGTACTTCCTGGTGGTGATGGCGCTGTTCCTGG
The DNA here is from genome assembly GCA_020852755.1 of Bryobacterales bacterium. Classification (GTDB taxonomy): domain Bacteria; phylum Acidobacteriota; class Terriglobia; order Bryobacterales; family Bryobacteraceae; genus JADZAF01. The sequence continues at coordinate 12,142 of JADZAF010000159.1, read as the reverse complement.
TGCAGACCCTGCTGGGCGGCAAGATGGCGCACGATTACGCCGACGGGGCCAGCTTCTACGGCTTCGATCTTTCGCGCTGGCTGCCGTTCAACATCGCCCGCACGTGGCATCTGCAGCTGGCCATCTTCTGGATCGCGACGGCCTGGCTGGGCATGGGGATCTTCATCGCGCCGCTGGTGAGCGGGCGCGAGCCGAAGGGGCAGAAACATCTAGTGAACATTCTGTTCGGAGCCCTGGTGCTGGTGGTGGTGGGCAGCCTGGCGGGCGAGTGGCTTTCGGTGAAAGGCCTGCTGGGCGACGCCTGGTGGTGGCTGGGAACGCAGGGCTGGGAGTACATGGAGCTGGGCCGGCTGTGGATGTACCTGCTGATCGCGGGGATGGGCATCTGGCTGTTCATCGTCTTCCGGGGATTGCGGGGCGCGCTCCGGGCGGAATCGGACCGGGGCGGGCTGACGCACCTGCTGCTGTACGCCTCGGCGGCCATCCCGGTGTTCTACTGCTTCGCGCTGTTCGTGGACCGGAACAGCCACATCACCATGGCGGACTACTGGCGCTGGTGGCTGATCCACCTGTGGGTGGAAGGCATGTTCGAAGTGTTCGCGGTGGTGGTGATCGGCTTCCTGATGGTGCGGCTGGGCCTGATCACGGCGCAGTCCACGCTGCGGGCGACCTACTTCCAGCTGATCATCCTGCTGGGCAGCGGCATCATCGGCACGGGGCATCACTACTACTGGATCGGCGCGCCGGAGGCCTGGATCGCGCTAGGCAGCGTGTTCTCGGCGCTGGAAGTGATCCCGCTGTCGTTGCTGATGGTGGAAGCCTACGGGCAGTACAAGGTGATCCGGGAGGGCGGCATCGACTTCCCGTACAAGGCGTCCTTCTGGTTCCTGGTGGCCACGGCGTTCTGGAACCTGTTCGGAGCGGGGGTGCTGGGCTTCCTGATCAACCTGCCGTTCGTGAGCTACTTCCAGCACGGCTCGTACCTGACGGCGGCGCACGGGCATGGGGCGCTGATGGGGGTGTACGGCATGCTGGCGATCGCGCTGGTGCTGTTCTCGCTGCGCAACATCGTGGAGCCGCGCTACTGGAAGGAGAAGTGGATCATGGCGGGCTTCTGGGGTCTGAACATCGGGTTGATGGGGATGATCGTGACCACGCTGGTTCCGGTGGGAGTGCTGCAGGCTCTGGAAAGCTTCCGCAACGGCTTCTGGTCGGCGCGCTCGTTCGACTTCTACCGCCAGCCGGCGGTGGAGATGCTGCTGTGGCTGCGGGGGCTTCCGGACGGGATCTTCATCGCCGCCGGGGTGCTGCCGCTGCTGGCGGCGACGGCTTACGGCTGCCTGCACCTGCGTAAAGTGCAGGCGGCGCGGCCCCCGGAGGTGGAGGGCGATCGCGACGAGTTGCTGCTGGTGGGCGGAGGCAGCGGCAGCCGCCTGGGGCGGCGGTGAACCGAGCGGTGCGGCGCGCCGGCAGGTTGAAGCGCGCGCCGCAACGCGGCTCAGAGGCTGGCGGCGATGGCGGTGAGCTTCTGCCGGAAGGCTTCGGTTGAAACGGGCGCGATGGCGCGCACGGATTCCAGCCGCTGCAGCTCGATCTGAAGCTGAGCGTTCACATCCGCGGCCCTGGCGAGGCGCAGGACGGCTCGACGGAAAACGTAGTCGAGCAGGTCCTGCGCCTCTTTTTCCTGCGCGTTGGCGATCCAGAGCGCGGGGGCCAGGGTCATGAGGGCCGAGCGCTTGATCCAGGTAGGGTCCAGGCGGTCCAGGGTGTCCAGGCTGGTGTGGATGACGTGCAGCGAGGGGACGGCCAGGCTGATGGCGGGGACGCCCACCTGTTTTGCCTGGAAGGCGATGTGATCGCTGAGGGGGGCGTAGGGCCAGTAGGCGATGTGCATGGGCTGGCGGCTGCCGGAGGGGGAGCAGAACAGCGGGTCGGGCTGGTGTTCGGGTTGGGCGTAGCGCTCCTGCATGTATTCGGCCAGGTTCTCGACGAGATCGTCGGCGTAGGAGGGCAGCCAGCCGGGGCCGAAGATGACCACCAGGTGGTTGAGCGCGCCGCGATCGCCGCCGGCCTGGTCCAGGTTCACGGCCAGCAGCATCTTTTTGGCTTCCTCGGGGTGCAGGCGGAAGTATTCCTGTTCGGAGCGGATTTCGGTGGACCACCAGAAGCGGATGGCGCGGCGCGGCGCGGGCAGAGTTTTCGCCACGCGCAGGATTTCGAGCAGCGTTCCGCTTCCCGAGGCGTTGTCGTTGGTCCCCGGCTCGTCGAGATGGGAGACGATCACGACGTCCTGGTCCTTGACGGCGCCGGGGATTTCTCCCATGACCATGCCGATGGCTCCGGGCTCGGTCCGCTTCACCCGCAGGCGCAGGCGCAGCCTGACGGTCCGGTTCTCCGCCAGGAGGGAGCGCAAGTGCTCGCCCTGCTCGGGGCTGATCATCAGGGCGCAGGTGTCCGGGGCAGCGCGGCCCCAGGAGACGGCGGCGGGCGGCGCAGGGCGGCCGAAAAAGCGGTTGGCAGCGTAGGAGAGCAGGGCCGCGGCGCCGGTGGAGGCGGTGGGATTGTCGGGGGTGAGGAGAATCCTGCCGGCAGCGGCTCCCGGGTCCGCGGTCAGCTCGGCGCTCACTTCGCAGTCGCCGGCGCCCTGGGGAACCAGGAGGCGGTTGTCGGGGAGCGAAGCCAGGAGGCGCGCTTCGGGCTCCAGCATTTCGAGCGATCCGTCCAGCGCATCCCAGAGGGGGCGGGGGGAGGGGAAGCGCTCGATGCGCACGTTGTCGAGGCCCAGGGCGCGGGCCTCGCGCGCGGTGTATTCGGCGGCGTCGAAGAAGGCCTGGGAATTGGCGTAGCGGGGGTAGGAGGCTACGGCCGCGGTGTGCTTCAAGGCGTGTTCCACGGAGATGCGGCCCAGGATCTGGCGCAGCAGGCTGTCGGGAATGAGCTGCCCGTGGGCGGACGACAGCAGGATCAGGAGGAGGGAGAGACGCATCTCCTCCAAGCTATCACCAGCCGAAGCCGTAGCGTTCTTCGTTCCAGGGGTCGCCGCGCATGTGGTAGCCGTTCTTCTCCCAGAATCCGGCCTGGTCGCGCTCGAGCAGTTCGATGGCCGCGATCCACTTGGCGCTCTTCCAGGCGTAGAGGCGGGGCACCAGGAGGCGGGCGGGACCGCCGTGCTCCAGGGTGAGGGGCTGGCCGTCGTGGGAAAGGGCGACGAGGGCGTCTTCGGCGAGGAAGTCCTCGAGCGGCAGGTTGGTGGTCCAGCCGCCGTCGTAGGCGTGAACCAGGACGTAGCGGGCCTGGGGCAGGGGGCCGCCGGCGCGGTCCAGCAACTCCCGGGTGGAGACACCCTCCCAGAGGTTATCGAGGCGGGACCAGCGGGTGACGCAGTGGAAGTCCGAAAAGACCCGGATTCGCGGCAGTCTCTGAAATTCCTCCCAGTTCCACTCGCGGGGTGTGGCGGCCAGGCCGCCGATGCGCAGCTTCCAGCGGTCGAGATCGATGCGGGGCGGGCCGGATGCGTCCAGAACCGGCCACTTCCCGGTGCGGGCCTGGCCGGGCGGCAGGCGCTGCGCCCGGCGGGTATCCGGGCTGATGATGACGTCCTCGGTCAGGTTCATGCTGGTCCTCAATTTGCTTGGATGCACCGGGAGGGGCGGCGGGCTCCCGGAATCGTGAACACCCGGCCGGCGGGGCTGTGAACGGCAAGGGGCGGATGTTAACTTATGTTGGCGGTGCAGCGGTTTCGTTCCATAATAGAACCGGACGAGCCGCGGTTCGTGTCCCGCAGCACCAGCCGGCGGTGGCAGGGCGGGTCACGGCAGGAGTCCTCCGGACATAGCGGGTGGCGGCCCCCTTGGCCGCACGATACTATGGAAGCAGCAGGTTCGTGGTCGGAAATGCCGCAGAAAACGAATCCGGGCAGGTTCTCCCATTTCTGGCGCACCGGCATTTTGTGGGTTACGGCCGGACTATATGGCGGATCACTGTTTGCGCAGGTTCAGATGTTGGGGAGCGGCCCGGCCGGGGCCGTGCGCATCTTCAACACGGACGCGGCGGTTCTGGAGTCGCAGGAGGAGCGGCAGGACCTGCCCTGCACGGTAGTTCCCATCAAAGCCTTACTGGGGTTCGATATGCGGTTCCACGCGGGCTACGACGTGGTGGTGCCGCTGAGGGAACTGGCGGGCAACGACGACCTGCTCACCATGGTCTTCCGGGTGGTTCCCGAGAACCGTCCGGATGACGCGGTCTACTTCACCCAGCGCATCAAGGTCCCCTCGATCGAGGAAGACGCCAAGGGCGACGCCTATCTGCAGGGGTCTTTCGACGTGGGGGAAGGCAAGTACCGGGTGGACTGGCTGATGCGCGACCGGGCCGAGCGGGTGTGCTCCTCCTTTTGGGACGTGGACGCCTCGCTGCCGTCGCGGGACAAGCAGCTGGACCTGAACATCCGGCCGCACGCGGTGGAGGCGACCGAGAGGGAACCGTTCCGGGATGAGCCGCCGGTGGAGCGGGAGCCGAGCGGCGAGTCGCTGAACGTGAAGGTGCTGATCAATTTCGCTCCCCAGAACTCGCGGGCCGCGACCCTGCAGCCGCTGGACACCAACGCCCTGGTCTCGATCCTGCGTAGCATCGCCCGGGAGCCGCGCATCAAGCGGTTCTCGATCGTGGCCTTCAACCTACAGGAGCAGCGGGTGATCTACCGGCAGGACAACGCCGACCAGGTGGACTTTCCGCGGCTGGGCGACGCCTTGAAATCGCTGAACCTGGGTACGGTGGATCTGAAGCGGCTGAGCCAGAAGCGCGGCGACACCGAGTTCCTGACCAAGCTGATCACGGACGAGATGAGCGTCAGCGAGAAGCCGGACGCGATCATCTTCGCCGGGCCGAAGGCCATGGTGGCCGAGGGGATTCCCCGCGAGACACTCAAAGAGGTAGGCGACCTGGAGTACCCGGTCTTCTATATGAATTACAACTTCAACCCGCAAGCGAACCCCTGGCGGGACGCCATTGGCAATGCGGTAAAGTTCTTCAAGGGAGAGGAATACACCATCAGCCGCCCGCGCGACCTCTTCTATGCCTGGAAGGACATCATGGGCCGGATCGTGAGTTTCAAATTCACGCGGCGCAGCGCGGACTCCATGTCCAGGTGACGTCATGCGCTTTCTTCAATTGCCGGTACTTTTCCTCGCAGCGTGGGCGCCCGCGGCCTGGGGCCAGGCGGAGCACCTGGCGCCCTTCGTGCCCAGCCCGCAGCTGGTAGTCGAGAAGATGTTGCAGGCGGCCGATTTGAAGCCGCACGAAGTGCTCTACGACCTGGGTTCGGGGGACGGCCGGGTGGTGATCACGGCGGCCCAGAAGTTCAGGGCGAAGGCCGTGGGTGTGGAGCTTTCCCAGGACTTGTGCCAGCGCGCACTGCGTGAGGTGAAGCTGCTGGGCCTTCAGGACCGGGTCGAAATCATCAACGCCGATCTGCTGACGGTGGATCTGAGTCCGGCGGACGTGGTGATCCTGTACCTGCTTACCAGCTCCAACGACCGGCTGAAGCCGAACCTGCAGAAGTATCTCAAGCCCGGAGCGCGGGTGGTTTCGCACGACTTCAAGATCCGGGGCTGGAAACCCGCGCGCATCGCCGAGGTGGAAGTCGCCAACCGGGTACACACCATCTACGTGTACGAAATGGGCCCCGCCCCTAAGAAATGAAACCGGCGGCGGGGTGGCTGCTGGCCTGCCTGGCGGGCATGGGTACCGGCTGGGCGGCCGAATCTCCCCGCAATTACCTGGAGTACGTGCGCCGGTTCGCGGACACCCTCAGGGAAAAGGGTGTGGACCGCTACGGACCGCGGCATACGCCGCTGTGGGCGGGGGTGATCGACGCCCGCTCCCTGACGGTTCCCGCGTCCGGCGTTCCGGCGCCGGCGGGAGTGCGGGAGTCGGATCGTGCCGTGGGCGGCTGCAACCTGTACCACGACGCCGTCACCCTGCGCGTTTTCCGTGTGCTGAGCGCGCTCAGCGGCGACGGGCGCTACCGGGATGCCGCGGGCGAGTACATGCGATTCGCGCTGCAGGCGCTGCCGGGCGGGGAAACCGGCCTGCTGGCCTGGGGCGAGCATCTTTACTACGACTTCTTCCGCGACGCGGTGGCCGCCGAGCGGCGGTCCCACGAGCTGCTCGAGTGGACCCCGCCGTGGCCGGAATTGTGGGAAACGAATCCCGGGGCCGTCGCGAAGGCGATCGCCGGGCTGCGCTACCACTATTACGCGGACGACCCGCGAGCGCTTTACAACCGCCATGCCGGCTGGGGGACGCCGCTGCATCAGAAGCCCGGCGGGCAGCCCTGGATCAAGCACTCGGGCCTGTACGCTTACTCGTTCCTGTTCCTTCACAGGAAGACGGGTGAAACGCGCTGGCTGGACTGGGCGCGCGGGGCGGCCGATCTGTACTGGAACCGGCGGGATCCGCAAACGGGATTGACGCTGAGCTGCATCGACGATCCCCGGCCGGGCTCGCGCAACGCATCGTCGGGCATGGTGTACCTGGCCTACTGGCTGCTGAAGGGCTATCACGAAGATCCCCGCCGGAAGGAGATGCGCGACCGGGCGGTGGCCTACCTCAAAGCGTACGACCGGCATTTCTACGATGCGCGGCGGGAAGGATACCGGCAGCTCGTGAGCCCGCAAGGCCAGCCGGTGAATGACGATCTGACACCACCCTGGCACTTCGCCTATGGCGAGTCGAGCATCCTGCCGCTGGGGCGCGTGGCGGCGTATTTCGCGCGGACGGAGAAGGAACCCGCGGCGCTGGAGATGGCCGGCCGCATTCACCGCATCGCCCGGAAGACGGCGGTTCCGGAGAAGGTTTCCATCGAGGGCCTGGGATTCGCGCTGAACCTGGCGCTGGATCTTTACGACCTGACCGGGAAGAAGGCGTACCTGGAGGACGCCCGCCACTACGCGGACCTGGCCATCGGCAGGTTCTGGGTGGAGGCGCCGGGCGGCGGCCTGTTCGTGCGGGAGCCCGGAGACCGGTACTACGAAGCCAAAACCGGCGCCGGGGACGCGGCGGCCGGACTGCTGCGCCTGCACCTGCGGCTCAATCCGAAATTGAAGGACCCGGGGCTGTACGACTGGAGCTTCTGAGGCCGAGCCGGTTTCCCGCGGCCTGCCCCGGCGTGCTTGACGCTCTTTCCCCCCTCCCGGTAAGCTTGTGCTCGTCATCATGAGACCCAACAAGCTTCGGGAGCTTCTGAAGGCCGGCCGTCCCACCATCGGCACGCGGCTGATAAGCTGCTGGCCGAACATGGTGGAGGCGGCCGGGCACACGCGCCTGTTCGACTACATCGAGTTCGCCGCCGAGTACGCGCCCTACGACCTGTTCGCCCTGGAGAATTTCTGCCGGGCCGTGGAGCTGTTCGACATGTCGGCCATGATCAAGATCGATCAGGACACGCAGGCGTTCGTGGCGCAGCGCGCCATCGGCGCGGGATTCCAGAGCGTGCTGTTCGTGGATACCCGCAGCGCGGAAGACGCGCGCCGGTGCGTGGCGGCCGTGCGTCCGGACATGCCCGGCTCGCCGGGCGTGAATGGCGCGTCGCTGCGCCGCCACTGCTACATGACGCAGAGCGGGACGCCGGAATACGTGCAGGCGCTCAACGAAGTTGTCGTGGCGCTGATGATCGAGAAGCAGAGCGCGGTGGAGCAGTTGGACGAAATCCTGGCGGTGCCGGGGATCGACCTGATCCAGTGGGGCCCGGTGGACTATTCGATGAGCGCGGGCCGGCCGGGCGGCAGCCGGTCTCCGGAGACCAGGCGCGTGGAGCGGCAGGTGATCGAGGCGTGTCTGAAGGCGGGAATTCCGGCGCGGGCGGAGATACGGCAGCCGGACGACGCGCGCTACTACCTCGACCTGGGCGTGATCCATTTCTCGCTAGGCACGGACCTCGTGATTCTGCACAACTGGTGGCAGTCGAACGGCGAACAGCTGCGCAATCTGGTGGCGGCCGGCGCGGGCAGAGGCCAGGCCGCGTCCTGAGCGGAACGGCGGGCTCACCAGCCGCCGAACTCGCCGGTGACGGGCGACCAGCCGGCCAGCACTTCGAACGCGCGGATATCCACGTAGTCGTTCGCTCCGGCGTTGCGGCGGCCGGCAGCCACCAGGCCGCCGCCGGTCTTCCGCGAGCGGCGGAAGAGGATCTCGTGAGTCCGCCAGGCGCCGGCGCCCGGGGAGGAGCGCTCGCCGGCGGCGCCGGTCTGCCATAATGCGCAGTCCGCGCCGGAGGGACAGCGCAGACGGACGCGGACGGTGACTGGGGAGGACCCGGTTCCCGGCGGGTAGGGCGCCACCAGCGCCAGCCAGCGGGTGGCGGCGCCGGCGCGTATGCGCAGGAAAGGTCCGTCGCTTTCGCGGAGGGCCTCCCAGCGTCCTTCGCCGGCTTCGACCGAGATGAAGCTGCCGGGCGGAAGCTCGTGCAGGCCGTCCAGCGCCGGCCTGGCGGGAGGCGCGCCGTTGCGAAAGCGCAGCACCGTGCCGGGTGCGGCCTCCAGGAGCGTGTTGCGCCGGGCTCCCGCGCGCAGCAGAAGCCGCGTCCCCGCGAGGTAGACCGATTCGCCCGCCTGGAGCGTGTGGAAGCGCAGCTCGGGAGCGCCCGTGTCCACCGGCAGTCCGGGCGCGGCCAAACCGTCATCGAGCACCAGCCAGGCGTCCTCCACCGGGCCGGCGGCTTGCCGGTCCACTCTCTCGAGCAGGATGCCGAGGCGGTTCCGGATGACCGGGATGTACCCGCGCGAGGCCATGCGGGCGGCCAGACCGTCATGATCCGGGCGGGGACCATAGGGGCTCGAAAGCCAAACCACGTAACGCGGCTCCGCGGATGCGAGCTCTTCCAGGCCGCCCGCCCGGACATCGCAATCGGGCCTTGCCGCCGCCACGACGTAATGGGCCGCGAAGAGGTCCGCGGGGTCTTCGAGCACGAAGATGGAAGAGGCCGGCGCCCGGCGCAGCGGCAGGGTAACGGGATCCCACTGGTCCGCCCAGTGCCGGCGGTTTCGCTCGGCGACCCGGGGCGCGCCGGCGACGAGGACCGCCGCGGCCACGCCCGCCGTCACGGCTGCACGGAGGCGGGGACGCGGCAGGGCTGCCAGGGCGAGGAGCACGGCCAGTGCGGCGGCCGAGGCAGCCAGGACGGCGGCGGAGGAGAAGAGATCGCGCGGGATATCGCGGTACAGCAGCCATGCGCGGCTGGCCAGGCTCACAACCGCCACCGCGATCGCAGCGGGCGCCCCGATGAGTGAGGCGATGAGCATCTCGCAGGCGGCCAGGGGCCCTTCCGCATACCGAAGGCTGTTGAGCTGGTTGAGAACGTACCCGAGGTCGCCGGGCAGGGAACTGGCGCTCCACGGGCTGCGGACATAGACCCACCAGGCCGCCAGCAGGAACACGGACATCCAGGCGGAGGGCATGGCCCGGCCCCGCCGCCACAACACGGCCGCTGCCAGGGACACGCAGAGCGCGAGCGACACCGCCAGCACCAGCGGGAATAACAGCCCGGCCGGCGAGACGCCCCCGGCAGGCAGGAAGAAGGCCTTCCACAGCCGCGCATCGTGGAGTGTGTGCAGGATGGAGGTGTAGGAGACGTCGGCTGCGCCCGGCAGCCGCCAGCCGCCCAGCCGGATCTCGACCGGGTAGACCGGGTTGCCGTACACCAGCAGGTTGCGCACATAGTAGTGCCCTGTAGTGGCGAGTACCGCCGCGGCCGCGACCGCCAGGTGCTTCCACCGCGGGCGGGCCAGCCCGTACAGCAGCGCGAATCCCATCGCGGCCAGAACCGGACCGCTGAACTTCACGCTCAGGAAGACCGCGCCGCAGGCGAACAGCGCGAGGCTCTCCGGCGCGCTCTCCCGCCGTCGCGCGGCGGCGCGCAGCAGGGCCAGGCAGACCAGCAGCGCTCCGGCCGCCGCGAGACCGTCGTTCTTCAAAGTGGAGACGCCGGAATAAGGCCACCAGTAGTGGCGCATGGCGAGGCTCGCGGCGGAGGTCAGCAGCGCGATGCGCGGCGCCACGCCGAGTTCGCGCCCCACCAGAAAGACGGCTGCCGCCGCCAGCACCACCGGCTTCAGGGCCACCAGGCCGAAGACCGTATCGGTGCGGGCGAGCACCCATGCGGGGACGAAGGCAGTCTCCCAGAAGGGCACGAAGTTGAGGGCGAAGGTGGCGGGTGTAAGGCGGTTGGCGCTCCATTCCAGAACGTAGTGCAGGTAGTTCATGGAGTCGATCTCCTGCACGGGGCGCAGGGAGAGGATGAGCGCGGGGACAAATGCGGCTGCCAGCCCGGCGGAGAGAAACGGGTGCCGGAACACGGCGACATCACCGAGGCGCCGCGCGTAGAGCGGGAACCGGCGCGGGCGCGAGAGGAGCAGCAGGGCCGCCGCGGCAACAGCGTAGGCGGGCCCGCCGTTCAGCCGCAGGTAAGAGACGGCGGAGGCGATCGAGCAGCCCAGCGCGATGTCCGCGCAGAGCGCGGCAAGGAGGAATTCCTCCGCGTCCCTGGCGCGCCCCGCGGTCCACCGCCAGGCGGCCCGGCAGGAGAAGGCGAACAGCGCGAACTCCCAGAGCAGCCAGAGCAGCACGCTACAATCCCAGCCGGTGACGGTAGATGGCCGCCAGCATGCGTGCCGCGGTGCGCGCGATGCGGTAGTAGTTGGCCGAGTGCTTCGACTCGCCGCCGATGCGCCGGTGGTAGCTGACCGGCACTTCGATCACGCGCAGGCGCGACTCGAGCGCCGCCACCATCATCTCGGGGGAAAGCTCGGGGCCGGTGCCGCGCAACAGGCCGCGCATACTCAGCCAGGCATCGCGCCACAGCGCCCGGTAGGTGCAGCCCACATCGGTGAAGCGCGGCTGCTGGCCCCACCACAGCGCCTCCACCATCTTGGCCACCAGGACGTTTCCCCAGCGTACCGGACCGCGCATATTGGTGCCCTGTTCCACCAGTTCGCGGGTGGTGCGCGTTCCGACCACGAAATCGGCGTCCTTGAGGTACTCGAGAATCTTGTTCAGGTCGCGGGCGCGGAAGGAGAAGTCGGCCTCCACCACCACGAGGATGTCGCCGGCGGCGTGGTCGAGGCCCCAGCGGATGGTATCGCCGTAGCCGGTCAGCTTGACCTGCTCCACGCGAGCGCCGGCCGCGGCCGCGGCGGCGGCGGTCCGGTCGCGCGAGTGGTTGTCCACCACCAGCACTTCGTCAACGCGCGGACCGAAATCCCGCACCACGTAGGCGATGGACTGTTCCTCGTTGTAGGCGGGAATGACGACGCTGATCTTCTTCTCGGTGAAGCGGGCCTCTCTCACCTGAAACTGCGCCCAGTGCAGATCGTCGATGGTGTTGACGTTGAAGTAGCGGCCCGAGAGGAGAAACGGCAGCACGCCTGGAGGGCGGGCGGCCAGGCGGGCGATGGCGTCGGCCAGTTCCACCCGGCCGGAGCGCGGCGAGGGCGGGGTGGCCTCGATGGCCTCGAAGATCTCCGGGGTGAACACCCAGGTGCCGCAACCCAGCAGGTTGTTGCGGACCTGTGCGGGCTTTTCCTCCAGCGCGCGGATGCGGCCGTCCTCGATCTCGACGCTGTAATTGCGCTTGATCTGGTGCAGGTCGTCGGTGGGCAGCAGGCCGCAGACGGCGCGAAAGGGCCGGTCCAGGATGCCCGGCAGGGCAGCGTGGTTGGAATCCACGTACACTTCGTCGCCCAGCAGGGTGACGAAGGGGCCGTCGAAGAGGGGGCGGGCGTGGAGCATGCCGCGCGCCAGGCCCTCACCGGGGTCGGGGCACTCCACATAGCCGATACGCACTCCCATGGCGCTGCCGTCGCCGAGCGCCGCGCGAACCTGACCGCCGAGGTGGCCGACGATGATGGTAATCTCGCGCACACCCAGGCAGTCGCGGAGCAGGGCCACGTTGCGCGTCAGGATGGGGATGCCGTCGATGCGCAGCAGTACTTTCGGGATGCAGGCGGTGCGCGGGGCAGCGCGCACTCCCCGCCCGGCGGCGGGGATGAGGGCGCGGGTGAGGGTCAATGCTGGGGCTTCCCCTCCTCGGTGTTCACGAAGGGATACTGTAGCTCGGCAGCGTCCCGGAACTCAACGGGTGAAAACCGCG
>JADZAF010000158.1 GCA_020852755.1 Bryobacterales bacterium | reverse complement strand
GTGGTAGCGCTAACGGGAATCGAACCCGTATTTGAGCCTTGAGAGGGCTCCGTCCTAACCGTTAGACGATAGCGCCGGTTTCTTCAAGTATACCCCAGCGCCGCTGGGATTTGCCTTTCAGCGGATACAGCTACCGCAGCATGGGGAACAGCCGCCGGATGTCGGCTTCGGTCGGCCGCCGGCCGTACTCGCAGATCTCGAAGGCCTCGGCCGCCTTCACCTGGGCCGCCCGGGCCGGGCCGTACCACTTCTCCAGCGCCTTGCGGATCTCCGCGCCCGGGCCGCGTCCGCGGTTGCGGGCCAGCCACTTGCGGCGCTCGACCGGGTCCTTGGGGACCTCCTCGAACCGGCCGTCCACCCAGGGCAGCCATTCGTACATCTGGGAGGTGTGGGCGTCCAGGGCGTCCAGTTTCTTCTCCAGCACGTCGTCGATGGCCACGGCAATGTCCGGGCGGAACGGCGCCGGCTTCTGGAACCCGTCCTGGAAGTACAGAAACACCGGGTTCTTGCGCAGCGCCGGGGTGTCCGGGCAGACGTTGGGCACCACCACCATGTAGGCCGCGTCCTGCACCAGGATGCCCGTATAGCGGTGGTCCGGATGGTAGTCGTTCGGACGCGGGGCCATCACCACGTCGGCATTCCACTCGCGGATCTTGCGGATGATCTGGTGCCGCACTTCCAGCGTGGGCAGCAGTTCCCCGTCGTGATTGTCCAGCGTTTCGTACTCGATGCCCAGGCGCCGGCCGGCCTCCCGGGCCTCCTTGCGCCGCCGCATGGCCAGCGCTCCGCCGCCCTCGCTCTGGTGCCCGGCGTCGCCGTTGGTCACCGAGACAAACTTGAACGCGTGCCCCATGGCGGCGAACTTGGCGGCCGTGCCGCCCGCCCGGGAGTCACAGTCGTCGGGATGCGCCCCGAACGCGATAATGCGGATCTTTCCTTCCTGCGCCATCGTCAACCCCGCCAGGCCCAACACCAACACAGCGATACGTGTCATGGTCAAACGTCTCCGAATTCTTTCTTCCAGGCCGCTTCCCGGCCGCTGTAAAGCGCCGTGCGGCCCAGGATCGCGAACAACGTACTGATGGCCGACCGCTCGGCCACGTTCTCGACGTCACCCGTCAGCACCCGGTTCAGGAACCCCTCGATGCCGTCCATGGTGATGTCGCGCTTCGACTCGATGGTTTCCACCTCCTTGGGGCCGCGGGTGTGCACCATGCGGGCCCGGGAAGTGGCGATCACACCCCTGGCGCCGCTGAACTCCTCGCCGATCCGGCTGAAGCCCGGCGGGCTCATCTGGTTGGCTTCGAAGTTCACGTGGATGCCGTTGGGGAACTCGAAGGTCAGGCTCAGGTGGTCCAGCAGGTCCATGCCGGTCCGGACTTTGCGCCCGCCCCACCCCACCACCCGCACGGGCCGGGCGTTCAGGAACCAGTGCAGCACGTCGAAATTGTGGCAGTCCTGCTCCACGATGAAGTCGCCCGAGTAGTCGCGGTAGCAGAACCAGTTGCGCAGCTTCTCCACCTTGGGGTCGGGATAGGGGCGGCGCTTGAACGGGTCGCCGCTGATCCAGAAGGCGCGGGCGGCGGCCAGCTCGCCGATCTGCCCTTCCTGGATGCGCCGGTACGCCTCCAGGTAGACCGGGCCGTAGCGCTGCTGGAAGCCCACCGACAGGCACTTCTTCGGGTCGGCCTTGCGCCCCGCGGCGATCACGCGCTTGCAGCCGGCCAGGTCCACGCCCATGGGCTTTTCGCAGTAGATGTGCTTGCGCGCCTCCACGGCCGCCTCCAGCATGCGGGGGTGCTCGAAGGGCGGCGTGGCGATGATCACGGCATCCACGCTGGAGGCCAGCAGCTTCTCGAAGTCCTTGTAGACCGCCGGGTTCTCCACCTTGATGGTCTGCCTGGCGATTTCGATGCGGTCGTCGAACAGGTCGCACAGGGCGGTGACCCGGGAGCGGGGATCGGCGTGGAAGATGGCCGCGTCGTAGCTGCCGCGGCCGCCCGAGCCGATCAGCCCCACCGCGATCTTCGAATTGGCCTGCGACCCGCGCACCGCTTCCGGCCGCACCAGGGTGAAGCCGGCCGCGGCGGCCGTTCCCGTCCCGTGGATGAACTCCCTGCGGGACACCGGGTCCGGAACACTCATCGGGATGCTCTCCTCAGAAGGGGCATTATAGCCGAGCCGCGGCCGGAGGGAGTGGTTCCCGGCCCGCTACTTCTCCGCGGCGGTCAGCGGCGCGGGATGCGGGTGCCGCATGCTGCTCCGGGCGCGGAGGCGGATCTCTTTCAGGTTCAGACCGGTCAGCAGCACGGCGATGAAGCCGCCCACCAGCAGCGGAAACGTCAGGACCCCGAACATGGTCCAGGAGAAACCCACGGCCGTCGTTTTGTCCACGCCGAACAGCCCCAGGCTGATCACGCACAGCACCTGGTAGACCCCCGCGTTGCCGGGCGCGTTGGGAATCACCGTACCCAGGCGCAGCACGATCAGCACCGCGCAGGCGGCCCAGAAGGAAAGGTCCAGCCCGTAGGCCTCCATCAGCGCCCAGACCGGCACCACCTGCAGGAACAGGTAGACGAAGCTGGCTCCGAAGGCGGCCAGCAGGGAGCGCCAGTGTCCCATGGCGTGCAGGCCTTCGACAATGTGCTCCACGGTCTGCTTCACGCCCGCCGCCCACCGGCTTCCGGTGAACACGCTGTGGGCATGGTGCTTGCGCCGGGCGATGAAAACGAAAAGACCCGAGAGGCCCAGCAGGGCCGCCGCCAGGATCTGGCCGCCGTCCACCAGGTACTGGGGCAGGCGGATGAAGGATGCCGTGAGGAAGAAGGCGGCGATCAGCCACAACCCGTCCATGATCCGCTCGAGCGCGGCCGAAGAGAGCGCCACCGACATCAGGAAGCGGTTCCAGTGCGAGAGCAGGTAGCAGCGCACCACCTCGCCGGTCCGGAACGGCAGGATTTCATTGGTGAACAGGCCGATATAAATGGCCTGCACCGACCGCCAGTACGAGACGCGCGCCACCGGCTTTAGCAGCAGCTTCCAGCGCCACCCGTGGGCCAGGTACACGGCCAGATCCACCGCCACGGCCACGCTCACGTAGCGCCAGTCCAGCGACACGATATCGCTCAGAACCTGGCGGAAGTTGACCCCGTAGGAAACCCATACCAGGGAGGCTATCGAGAGGGTGTATATCAAAGCCGGTCCGAGCCAGGCAGGCACCCTGAGCCTGGCTGGTTTTTTCTGCTCCCACTCCATGAAGTGCGGCAAATCCTTTTTCCATCATATCGGTTGCGGGCCCGTCCGTCATCCGGGGGGGCCGGAATGCGGGTTCCGCGCGGTACAATCGGACGCTATGATTTCGCGCAGGAATCTGCTCTCGCTGGCGCCCGCCGCCTGGCTCGCCGCGCCCGGGGAAGTCGCGCGCGCCCTCCAGCCCGCCGCGGCCCCCGGCCTGACCCGGGTGAAGATCGACGCCGAACAGGTCACCGCCCGCGTCAATCCGCGCATCTACGGCCAGTTCATCGAGCACCTGGGCCGCTGTATCTATGGCGGCATCTTCGAGGAAGGCTCGCCGCTTTCCGATGCCCAGGGCTACCGCAAGGACGTGCAGGCCGCCGTCGAAAGGCTGCGGGTGCCGGTGCTGCGCTGGCCCGGCGGGAATTTCGTTTCCTCCTACCACTGGGAGGACGGCGTGGGCCCCTGGGAGCGGCGCCCGGTGCGCTTTGACACCGCCTGGTTCGCCGTGGAACCCAACCGCTTCGGCACCAACGAGTTCATCGAGTACTGCCGCCGTATCAAGGCCGAGCCGTACCTCTGCATCAACCTGGGCACCGGCACCGTGGAGGAGGCGGCCAACTGGGTGGAGTACTGCAACGGGACCGAGGACACGCATTACGCCGGGATGCGCCGGCGTCACGGCTATAAGGAGCCGCACAATGTCAGGATCTGGGGACTGGGCAACGAGATCTACGGCATGTGGCAGGCTGGCCATAAGAGCGCCGAGGACTACGCCAAGATCGCCCTGGAAGCCGCCAAGATGATGAAGTGGGTGGACCCCTCCATCCAGCTGGTGGCCTGCGGGGCGGGCGACCCGGACTGGAACCTGGCGGTGCTGGAGCGGCTCGCCTCCATCGTGGATTACATCTCCGTGCACCTCTACGTGGGCGGGGACGACTACTATGAGCTGCTGGGATCGGTGCGGCGCGCCGAGGAACTGCTGCGCGCGGCCGACAGCGCCATAGAGATCGCGCAGGCGAAAACGCGCGGTCGGCGCGCTCCCGGCTTCGAAATCCCGCTGCCCACCGCACGCACCCAGATCGCTTTCGACGAGTGGAATGTCTGGTACCGCAAGCGCGACGGGCGAAACCGCCAGGTGCGCAACAAGCTCGAGGAGCCCTACAACCTGCGGGACGCGCTGTGGACCGCTTCCATGCTGCACGTCTTCCAGCGCTGGGGCGACAAGGTGACCATGGCCAACATGGCCCAGTTAGTCAACGTGATCGCCCCCATCATAACCAGTCCGAAAGGACTCTATCTCCAGCCGAACTACTTCCCCATGGAGCTCTACCGCGCACATTCCGGCGACCGCGTGCTGCACACCTGGACCGAAGGGCCGCGCTTCGCGACCAAGGCGCATGGGGAACTGGAGTACCTGGACGTGTGCGCCACCCGGGCCGGCCGGAGGGGCATCTCCATCGGGGTGGTGAACCGCCACCGCGACCGGCAGTTGGCCGCCCACTTCGAAATCAACGGCGCCCTGCCCGGCGGCCGGGGCCGCAGGTTCGTCATCGACGGGCCCTCGCCGGACGCCATGAACTCGTTCGAGTCGCCGCGCACGGTTCAGATCGCGGAGGGCGAGCTCAGCGGCCTCAACGACCGTTTCCTGGTGGAGTTTCCGCCGCATTCGATCACCCTGCTGGAGTTTTCGACGTAACCCGCTCGAGCAGCGCCACGGTCAGCGTCCGGAAGACATCGCCCAGCGGCAGCACGTGGGCGGACTTGCGCCGCACGCTTTCCAGCCGGGTCCCGGTAAGCGCGTCCCGGTAGATTCCCGGCGGGACACCGGAGGGGAGCACCAGCACCGAATCCCCCCACGTTTCCGGCCCTGTGGGCAGCGGGCCGGCGGACTTCAGGCGCAGGAAGAAGCGGGCCGCGGCGGCGATGGCGCACTGCTCTCCGGCCCGGCGGGCGAAGGCCACCACGTGCCCCTGAGCGCCCCCCGCGGTGCGCAGCGGATGATAGGCCCCGCGCGCGAACAGGTGCCGGTGGGCGCGGCGGAAGCGCAGGCTGCGGCTGGTCACCCAGAGCTTGATGCTGCCGTCCTCCGGCGCGTCCGCCAGAAGCCGCACGAACGCGGGCTGGGCGGCCGGATCGTGGGCATCGAGGGCCTCCAGCATCCTTCGCCGCAGGCCGAAATCCACCGGCCGGCGGTTGTCCGGGTCCACCAGGCTGAAATCCCAGATCTCCGAGCCCTGGTAGAAATCGGGGACTCCCGGCGAACAGACTTTCAACAGCACCTGGGAGAGTGAGTTGAGCATGCCGGCCCGGGCCACGGGGCCGACGAACTTCTGAAGATCGGCCAGGAAGGGGTTCTCGGCGCGAGCGTCCAGCACGGCCGCCACGAAGGCGCGCAGCGCCGCGTCGTATTCCGCGTTGGGATTCAGCCAGCTGGTGTGCAGCTTGGCCTCCTTGCTGGCTTTCTCCATGTATCCCTGCACGCGGCCGGTGAAGTCCGCGTGGGCTTCCGGCGTCATGGGGTGAGGCGGCCAGGTCCCCACCAGGGTCTGGTAGAGCAGGTACTCGTCGTTGGGATAGGGTGCGTCGCCGCCGTTGAACGGCGACTTGTGGGTCCTGTTCCACTCGCTCCAGCGGGTGACGGCCAGATACCACTCGCCGGGAATCTCCGAGAGAACGTTGATGCGCGCGCGCACCTCCTCGCTGCGCTTGGTGTCGTGCGTCGACGTGGCCAGCAAGGCATTCGGCCAGCCCTTCAGCCGGATCTCCGCCTTGCGATGAAACAGGGCCGGTGTGCTTCCGAAAACCGTGGGATGCCCACCCACCTCGTTCAGTGACGCCAGCGGGAAGTAGCGGTAGAAGGCCGTGTCCTCCAGCGCCTTGGCCATCACCGGGCCGGTGAACTGCTGGAGGCGCATCACGAACAGGCGGCGCTCCGCTTTCTGTTCCGGAGTGAGGCCATCGGGGTCTTCGAGCAGAAGCACGGACGCGATCACGTCGAACAGGGATTCGCTGGTGGCCGGATTGGCTCTCTTGGCCGCCCGGATGGCGGCCTGGATGTGGCGCCGGTCCTCCTCGCCGGCCGCGGCCTGGTCCTCGGTGATGTAGGTGCGGTAGATGGGGAAGCAGGCCAGCACCTCGCGCAGCGCGAACCGCAGGCTCTCCAGCGTGAAGTCGCGGCTGTGGCGGTGCTGCTGGCAGATGCGATCCAGCCGTCGCGCCATGACGTTCAGTTCGCTGGAGAGCGCAACTCTCAGAATCAGCCGTTTCGAGTCGCGAGCCAGGTCGTCGAAGGGCTGCGTCACGCCGGTGCAGCGCTGGTAGAGCTTGCGGAAGGCACGCTCCGCCGGCCGGTAGACGAACAGGCCGTTCAGGAAGTTCAGGAAGCCGTAGCCGGTGGTGCCCTCCACCGCCCAGTCCGGCCGCAGCTTCTCGTCGCCCAGCAGGATCTTCTCCGCCACGATGTAGAAGCGCCGTCCCGCTTCGGCCGGAACGCCGAGCGCGTTCAGGCAGGCCCGCTGCAGGTCCTCCAGGTAGCGGCGCGGGTCGAACAGGCCGTCGATGTGATCGATGCGCAGCCCGGTTACCCAGCCTTCCCGGACCAGGTCCAGAACCAGCTGGTGGACTCCGGCGAACACTTCCGGCTCCTCTTCTCGCAAGGCCGCGAGATCGTTGATGTCGAAGAAGCGCCGGTAGTTGATCTCGTCGGCCGCCACCCGCCAGTAGCTCAGCCGGTAGGGCTGCTGCGCCAGCAGGGCCTCCAGGGCGTCGAAGCTGCGCGGGTCGCCCCGCCGTCCGTTGATCCGCTCCACGGAGGCCTGGATGGCTTCCCGCGCCTGGGAGCTGGCTTCCCAAAGTGACGCCACGCGGCGGCGGATCACTTCCTTTTCCCGCTGGCGCTCGCGCAGCTTCTCCGGGTCGGTCCGGGTGCGCGGCGGCAGGTAATTGAGCGCCGTCAGCACGCTCTCCAACTCGACCACGTCGGGGTGGTCCTCGCCCAGGACTGCCGCCAGTTCCGCGGCCGCCGGCTTCAGCACGGCGGGCCAGCTGCGCGGCGCCAGCGGCAAAACCGTATCGTAGACCCGGACCGAGAAGCCGCCGCCGGTGAACTCCACCTGGATCCGCTGGTCCTCCAGCACCCGCCCGTACTGGTCGCCCAGCACCGGCAGCAAAACCTTGTGAGCCAGGTCCTCGCGGGGCGGCCGCCAGTCGATGTCGAAGTACCGGGCATAGCTGGAGCCCGGGCCGTTCTCCAGCACGTCGAGCCAGTAGTGGTTGCTGTCGCCCGCGATGCACATATGGTTCGGCACCACGTCCAGCAGAAGCCCCATATCGCGGCTTCGCAGGGCCGTCGCGAACTCCGCCAGCTGCTCTCTTCCGCCCAGCTCGGGATTCAACTCCGCCGGATCCACCACGTCGTAACCGTGCCGGCTGCCCGGCCGGGCCTTCAGCAGCGGCGATGCGTAGCAGTCCGTGATGCCCAGCCGGTCCAGGTAGTCCACGATCGCGGCCGCGTCGGAAAACGTGAACGACGGGTTGAATTGCAGACGGTAAGTGGATACGGGGACACGGACACAATCCTGCGATCTGAAAGGCATTCCCTGTCAGCGGTCCTTACAGCATGCGGAGCGGCCGCCAGCGTGTCAGCCGGGCCGGCCGCAAGGCGCCAGGCGAAAGGCGCTTTCCTACCAGCGTACGGAATCGGCCATCCGCCGCCAATCCCCCATCCCCTGGAGATGGTGAGTTTTTTCGGGGTAGGTCGGGTTTATCATGGAGGTTTCGTTTTCTATATGCCCGAGCCTGTCCCTCTCGCCATGCCCGCGCTGCTTCGGATGTGCGAGCTGGTCAAGGTGCCGCTCAAGAGCGCGGTTGCCGCCATCGAGCTTCTGGACGGCGGCGGGACCGTCCCCTTCATCGCCCGCTACCGTAAAGAAGCCACCGGCAACCTGGATGAAGTCCAGATCCGCGCGATCCAGGAAAAGCTGGAGTACTTCCGGGAGCTGGAAGAGCGCAGGGCCACGGTGCTCGACTCCATCAACCAGCAGGGCAAGCTGACTCCGGAACTGCGTGCGCGCATCGAGGGCGTGCTCGAGAAGAACGAGCTCGAAGACCTCTATCTCCCCTACAAGCCCAAACGCAAGACCAAAGCCTCGATGGCACGCGACAAGGGCCTGGAACCCCTGGCGCGCTTCCTATGGGACCAGCAGCCGGGCGAACTGCCCCTGCCGGAACTGGCCGGATCGTTCGTCAGCGCGGAGAAAGGCGTCGCCACCGCCGAAGAGGCGCTGGAGGGCGCCCGGCACATCCTGGCCGAGTGGATCAGCGAGGACGCCGAGATCCGCAAGCACCTGCGCGCCCTGATGCTGAGCGAGGGCGTGGTGGTCAGCCGGGCCATCGAGGGCGTGGAGGATCCCGAGGGCAAGTTCAAGATGTACGTCGATTTCCGGGAGCCGGCCGCGCGCATCCCCTCGCACCGCATGCTGGCCATACGGCGCGGCGCCAAGGAAGGCTTTCTTACCTTCGAGATCGAACTCGAGGCCGCCAAGCCGCTGGCTTACATCCGCAGCCGGGTCGTGCGGGCGCCGGGCGACTGGCAGCCCCACCTGGAAGCCGCGATCGAGGATTCCTATCACCGCCTGCTCAACCCCTCCATTCAGACCGAGGTCCGTCTGGAACTGAAGGAGCGCTCCGACGACGAAGCCATCCGTGTGTTCCGCGAAAACCTGGGCAACCTCCTGCTCGCCCCGCCCGCCGGCATGCTCACCGTGCTGGCGATCGACCCCGGTATCCGCACAGGGTGCAAGATCGCCGTGGTGGACGACACCGGCAAGCTGCTGGACCACGCCGTCATCCACCCGCTGGAGCCGCGCAACGACCTCGTGGGCTCGGTGCGCACCCTGGCCGGACTGATCTCACGCCATCAGGTGCGGGCCATCGCCATCGGCAACGGCACCGCCTCCCGGGAGGTCACCGCCTTCGTCCGCGACTTCCTCCGGCAGGCAAAGCTGGAGGGGGTGTTCACGGTGGTGGTGAGCGAGGCCGGCGCTTCGGTCTACTCGGCTTCCGATATCGCCCGCGCGGAGTTTCCCGACCTCGACCTCACGGTGCGCGGCGCCATCTCCATCGCCCGCCGCCTGCAGGACCCTCTGGCCGAGCTGGTGAAGATCGATCCCAAGTCGATCGGCGTCGGCCAGTACCAGCACGACGTGGACCAGCGCAAGCTCAAGCAGAGCCTGGAGAGCACCGTGGAATCCTGCGTCAACCGGGTGGGCGTGGACCTCAACACCGCCTCCTGGGCGTTGCTGCGCTATGTTTCCGGCATCAACGAGCGCACCGCCCAGAAGATCGTGGAGTTCCGCAACGGGAACGGCCGCTTCCGGTCCCGCCTCGAGTTGCGCGCCGTGCCGGGCTTCGGCCCCAAGACCTTCGAGCAGGCGGCCGGTTTCCTGCGCATCCGGGGCGGCGACAATCCCCTGGACATGACCGCTGTCCACCCCGAGTCTTATGCGGTGGTGGAGAGGATCGCGCAGTCGCTGGACGTGACGGTGGATCATCTGATCGCCAACCCCGGCCTGATCGACCGGGTGCGGATGGAGGATTTTCAGACCGAGACGGTCGGCATCTACACCCTGGCCGATATCCGCGAGGAACTGCGCAAGCCGGGACGCGACCCCCGTGACGAGTTCGTCGCTCCGGTCTGGCGCGACGACGTCAAGGAACTGGCCGACCTCAAGCCCGGCATGATCCTCGAAGGCACCGTGACCAACGTGACGAAGTTCGGCGCCTTCATCGACATCGGGGTGCATCAGGACGGCCTGGTGCATGTCAGCGAGATCTCGCGGCGCTTCATCCGGGAGCCGGCCGAGGTCCTCAAAGCCGGGCAACTGGTCAAAGCTCAGGTGCTCTCCGTCGATACCGTCGCCAAGCGCATCTCGCTCTCCATGAAAGCCCTGGAAGCACCGGCCGAAAAGGCCCCGCCGGAGAAGCGGCCGGAGGCGAAGAAGCCGCAGACCGGAAAGACGGAGCCGAAGAAACCGGAACCGAGGAAACCGGAGCCGAAGAAGGCGAGTCTGGAAGACCAGCTCAGCGCCCTCAACCGGCGTTTCCGTACTCGCTGATTCAGGCCGGCTTCACGGCTTCGGCGGGCCCGGACGGGAGACGAACTCCGGAACGCGGTCGCCGTCGGCGAACTCCCAGGCGGTGAGATAGGCCAGGCGGACGATCTTCTCCATCTTCGCGTAGTTGATCCTGTCCGCCGTATCGGTGGTCTGGTGGTAGTCGGGATGAAAGCCGGTAAACCACCACACCGCCGGGATATCGCGCAGGGCGAAGGGGAACTGGTCGCTGCGCTGGTAGACGTTCAGCGCCGCGTCCGCGTCCCACTTGTAGTTGAGGTCCAGGCCCACCACCCGGTTCCAGCGCTCGACGGCAGCCCGGTAGCCCGGGCTGTAGTTGGTGCCGATCAGGTTGAGCTGGTTGGAAGTGTCTTCATCGATGTGAATCAGGCCGTCGGTCTGCGGGCTGGGCGTCTCGTTCCGGCCGATCATGTCGAAGTTGATGATCGCGCGGGTCTGCTCGATGGGCCGCGGCGGCTGCGCCACATAGTGATAGGCCCCCAGCAGGCCGCGTTCCTCGGCGGCGAAAAGGGCGAAGATCAGGGTGCGGCGGGGGCGCAGGGAATTGGCGGCGAAGGCGCGGGCCAGTTCGAGCACCGCCGCGGTTCCGGAGGCGTTATCGTCGGCTCCGGGGTAGAAGTCGCCGTTCCAGACGCCGTCGTGGTCGTAATGCGCCCCCAGGAGAATGGTCTCGCTCTTTAGAACCGGGTCGCTGCCCTCCAGCACGCCCAGAACGTTGTGGGAAACGCCCCGGCGCCGCTCCTCCAGTTCCAGGCGCATCTCGACCACGCTGCCCGCCAGAACAGTCGAAGCCGGCTTGAGATCGCGGTCCATGGCGGCCTGCAGTGCGGAGGGCGATTTGCCGGCCGGGCGCAGAAGTTCCGCCGCCGCCGCGTCGCTGACGGTGAGCAGCGGAATCCGCGCCTCGCTCTCGGCGAGCGCCTGGGGCGCCAGGCGCCGCATGCGCACGGCGCCTCCCGGCACCCGGGCCATGCGATCCTGCGTCGAGGGGTGCTTGCGATTAGGCTCCGCGGCCAGCAGCACGCCCACAGCCCCGTGCTTCTGCGCGTTGAGGACCTTCACCAGGGAATTGGCGTGGCGTGTATTGCCCAGGCCGTTGAAGACGGAGCTGGGATTGCCCTCCTGGGGCTCGTGGTCGAAAAGGAGGACGATCTTCCCCCGGACGTCGAGGCCGGCGTAATCGTCGTATCCGAACTCCGGGGCGGTGATGCCGTAGCCGGCGAAGACCACCGGCGCGCGCACCCGGAACTCGTTGGGAGCGCCGCCCCATACGTCCTGGAAATACTTCCAGGTGGTGGTTCGGCCGCCGCTTTCGAGGCTTACCTGCGTTCCGGAGGGCTGCACTCGGTACTCGATCAGCGGCACCGGCTGGAGGTAGGAGTTGCCGGCCGCCGGCTTCAGTCCGGCCTTGGCGAACTCGGCCACGGCGAACTGAATGGCCGCTTCGGAGCCGCGGGCCAGGGAGCGCCGCCCGTCCAGTGCTTCGGAGGCCAGGAAGGTAGTGTCGGCCCGGAGGTTGCGAGCCTGGATCGCGCTGTATCCGCCGGCCGCCCGCTCGGGCACGCCGCCGCGGCCGGGCCGCGCCTCCTCCCCCATCGCCGGTACGCATAGTACAGCCGCAATGGCTGCCGCCCCGAAGCCCATCCTGTACATAGGGAAAGCATACGATAGAATATTCACTTCCAGTTTTTTCGTTTAAGGAGTTCCTCTTGTCTGATTCTGTCAAGTACCTATTGCGAGACAACCAGATCCCAGCCGTCTGGGTCAACGTGCTGCCTTCGTTGAAGCAGCCGATGGATGCTCCGCTCCATCCGGGGACTCACCAGCCCCTGACCGCCGGCGACCTGGCGCCGATCTTCCCCATGGCGCTGATCGAGCAGGAGTTCTCTCCTCAGCCGGAAATCGATATTCCGGGCGAGGTCATGGACATCTACCGCCTGTGGCGGCCCAGCCCGCTGTTCCGGGCGCGGCGCCTGGAGCAGGCTCTCGACACCCCCGCCCATATTTATTACAAGTACGAGGGGGTAAGTCCTGCCGGTAGCCATAAGCCTAATACATCGGTGCCGCAGGCCTTCTACAACAAGAAAGCGGGTATACGCCGGCTGGCCACCGAAACCGGCGCGGGACAATGGGGCAGCGCGCTGGCCCTGGCCTGCCGCTTGTTCGAGATGGAATGCACGGTGTACATGGTCAGGATCAGCTACGACCAGAAACCCTACCGGCGCATGATGATGAATACCTGGGGAGCGGAAGTCTATCCCAGCCCCAGCCCGCACACCCAGGCCGGTAAATCCATCCTCGAGCAATGCCCCGATTCCCCGGGCAGCCTGGGCATCGCCATCAGCGAGGCCGTGGAGGACGCCGCCACCCACGGCGATACCAACTACTCGCTGGGAAGCGTGCTCAACCACGTCTGCCTGCATCAGACCGTGATCGGCCAGGAAGTTAAGGAACAGATGACGCTGGCCGGCGAGGAGCCGGACGTGGTGGTCGGCTGCTTCGGCGGCGGCAGCAACTTCGCCGGAATCGCTTTGCCTTATGCGTTGGACCGGCTGAACGGGTCCGCGGTCCGGTTGGTGGCCGTCGAGCCTTCGGCCTGCCCCACCCTGACCAAGGGCGCCTTCACTTACGATTTCGGCGACACAGCCAAGTTGACCCCCCTGCTCAAGATGTATACCCTGGGCCACGATTTCGTGCCGCCGGGCATTCATGCCGGGGGATTGCGCTATCACGGAGCCGCCCCGCTGATGAGCCATCTGCTGAAACACGGCATCATCGAGGCGCGCTCGGTGCTGCAGATTCCGATTTTCGAAGCGGCGCTGCAGTTCGCCAGGACGGAAGCCATTATTCCGGCGCCGGAATCCGCACACGCCATCCGGGCGGCGATTGACGAGGCCATCCAGGCGCGCGAGGAAGGCCGGAAGAAGGTGATCCTCTTCTGCCTGAGCGGCCACGGGCACTTCGACATGGCCTCCTACGAGGCCTACATGGCGGGACGGCTGCAGGATTACGAGTACCCGACCGAAGCCATCGACCGGGCCCTGCACAACCTGCCCAGGCTCTAGCGGAGCCCGCGGGGCGGCCGCCGGCTACATGCGTTTGGCGGTCATCTCGAAGGTGCGGTCGCCCCCTTCCACCTCGACCTTCAGCTTCATCTCGTCCCCGGAGACGGTGCCTTTGTAGAGCATCTTGACGTCATTGCCGCCGAAATTGCGGACCACGGAGAAGGATATTTCGTTCCCGGAAATCCTGCCTTCCTGAATCTCCGACTGGCCGCGGGGGCTTTCCACCGTGCCGGTCAGGGTCGCCCCGTCCTCCTTGAGGTTGAAGATGCTGCTGCGGGTGTTGCCGTCCGGCGTCTGGAACTCGGCTTTCCATTTGCCGGTGATCCCGGCGGCCCAACCGGCCGCGGCCAGCAGGGCGGCCAGCGCGCCGCACTGCACAAAGACTCGTCTTTTCATGCCTGTCCTCCTGGGAACACTGCGCCACGTAAAGATGCCGGCCGGAATCGAAAAGTTACCTTTCAGACCCTGTAGTATGATGCGGATAAGAACAGGAGAAAGCATGCACCGGCGAACGTTTCTGGAGTTGTCTTCAGCGGGCCTGGCGCTCAATCTGAAGGCCATGGCCGAAGGCCCCATGCCCGCGGTGAAGCTGGGACGCAGCGGGTTGCGGGTCTCGCGGTTTGTCCTCGGCGGATATCACATGGCGGTTCACGGGGAAGAGACCGGCGTGCGGATCATTCACCGGGCCATCGACCTGGGCGTGAATTTCCTGGACAATGCCCATCTGTACCACAAGGGCCGCAGCGAGGAAATCTACGGCAAGGCGCTCGGCGGCGGCCTGCGCCGGAAGGTGCTGTTGATGTCGAAGGCGCACCTGCGCGAGCGGGACAGCGCCATGCGGCAACTCGAGGATACGCTCACCCGCATGAAGACCGACTACCTGGACCTGTGGCAGTGCCACCAGGTCAGCTCGCAAAAGGAGGTCGACCGGATCCTGGCGCCCGGCGGCGCGCTGGAGGCGTTTGTCAGGGCCAAAAAGGAGGGTAAGACCCGGCACATCGGCTTTACCGGTCACGCCCACCCCGGGCTGCTCCGGCAGTTGCTGGACGCCTACGACGGCTGGGAGACGGTGCAGTTCCCGGTAAACCTGGTGGATCCGCACTACAACAGCTTCATCCTGAACTTCCTGCCGCGGGCCCGCAAGAAGGGCCTGGGCGTGATTGCCATGAAGAGCAACGCCATCGGAGGCATCACCAAACACGGCATCGCGGAGATTGCGGAGTGCCTGCGCTTCACTCTGAGCCAGGCGGTGGACGTGGTGGTGTCGGGCGTCGAGACGGTCGAGCAGCTGGAGCACAACGTGGCCGTGGTCAAGAGCTTCAAGCCGATGTCGAAGAAGGAGATCGCGGCCGTGCTGGCGCGCACGCGGAAAGGCAGGACCGGCAAAGAGGTCGAGGAGTACAAGACCTGGACCGAAGCCCGCGGAGACGACACCACCGCCCTGCCGCGGCATCAGGATGGCGAGCCCGTCTAGCGAGGACGCTTTGCAGATCCGCGTCTGGAACCAGAGCAGGGCCACGGAGCTGGCCGCACGGGCCACGCTGGCGGATGACAGCCGCACGCGCCGCACCGGGCTGCTGAAACACGCGAGGCTGGAGCCCGGCCAGGGGTTGTGGATCACACCCTGTGAAGCGGTTCATACCTTCTGGATGAAATTCGCCATCGACGTCGTGTTCCTGGACCGCAGGAAGCGGGTGCGCAAGGTCCGGGCGGCCGTGCCCCCGTGGCGGATCTCCGCCTGCCTGACCGCCCATTCGGTTCTGGAGTTGCCCGCCGGCACTGCCGCCACCACCGGCACGCAGCCCGGAGACCAGCTGGTCTTCGAACCCCTGTAGCGTCCCGGGGCGCGGTCTTTCCCCGGTCCTTCGCGTAGTAAGCTTCCAGTGGAGGACCACCGACGTGCAGAACACTTCCCGGCGGCAGTTTTTCCATGACGCGGCCAGCGCCGTCTCCGTGGCCGCGCTGGCAGAACAGGTAATTGCCCAAACCGCCAGTGCCGCGGCTCACGGCCTGCCCACCCGGATCCTGGGCCGGACCGGCCAGAGGGTGCCGGTCCTGTGCCTGGGCGGCTACCACCTGCGGGTTGTCAAGGACGATTCCGAGGCCATCCGCATCATGCACGCCGCCATCGATGAGGGGCTCACCTTCTTCGACAACGCCTGGGAGTATCACAACGGGGCGTCGGAGGAGATCATGGGGCGGGCCCTGGCCATGGACGGCCGCCGCGGCAAGGTCTTCCTCATGACGAAGAACTGCGGGCGCGATTACCAGGGCTCCATGAGCAACTTGGAGGACAGCCTGCGCCGCCTGAAGACCGATCGCATCGACCTCTGGCAGTTCCACGAGGTGATCTACGATAACGACCCCGACTGGATTTTCGAGAAGGGAGCGCTGAAAGCCGCCGAGGAGGCCCGCAGGGCGGGGAAGATCCGCTACATCGGCTTCACCGGCCACAAGGACCCCCGCATTCACCTGAAGATGCTGGCGAAACCGTTCCTTTGGGATACCGCCCAGATGCCCATCAACGTGATGGACGCGCACTACCGCAGCTTTCAGAAACAGGTGGTGCCGGTTTGTCTGCGGCAAAACGTGGCCGTGCTGGGGATGAAGTCGCTGTGCGGCGGCGGGACCGAGGCGCGCCTCACGGCGGGGGCGAAACTGGCGGTCGGGGATTGCCTGCGCTATGCGTTGAGCCAGCCGGTCAGCACGATTGTCTCGGGAATCACCTCACTCGAGCAGTTGCGCCAGAACGTGGCGGTGGCCCGCGGTTTTCAACCCATGGGTGCTGCGGAGCGCCAGGCTTTCGAAGCGCGGGTCAAGGACCTGGCCGGGGACGGCCGCTACGAACTCTTCAAGAGCATGAACGTCCACGACGGCCCGGTTCACCGCCGCCAGCACGGCTTCGCCCTGGCATAGGGGGAGCGCGTCTTCATCAACGGACCGGGCCCTCAGGCGAAAGGCGCCGGTCCGTCTGGAATCACTTCATCCGGCGCAGGCGTTCGCTCTCGACCTTCCTGAAGCCGGCGGGGATGGCGAAGTCGCCGTCGGCAACCCCGGAGGCGGAGAAGCCGGCCATCTCGGAGGTCATCTCGAGCAGCGTTCCCGCGGCCGAACCGCCGCTAGCGGGGGTCTGCGCCGGGGCGCTCTCCGCGGGCGGGGGCGCTTCCTGTTTCGGCTCCTCCTTGGGCTGCTTGCGGCGCCCAAAACGGCCCAGTCCGCCCAGCCGTCCGCCCAGCGCGCCCCCCAGCGCGCTGCCCACCGACGGCGATTCCGCCTTCGGCTCAGGCTGCTGCTGCGGCGGCGCTCCCTGGGCTCCCTCCGCGCCTTCCACCTTGGCGCCCATCCGGATGGTCTGGAAAACCGGCACGCCGTCCAGCTTGCCGGATTCCTTGTAGAGGCCCGCCATGCCCTTGGCGATCTGCGGATTGGCGGCCAGCATACTGTTGCCGCCGGGAGCGAAATTCAGCTTCTGGGCCATCTTCTGCTGGAAGGCCGTGACCTCATCGTAGCCGTCCATGCGCGGCGCCAGCCACATGTCGGCGGTCACCAGCATGGTGCTCTTCTTGCCCGATTCCGGGTCGGTGGTCTCGATCTCCAGGGTGACAATCGATTCCTTGGTGCTGAACCCGGCAATCTCGCGGGTCTGGCCCGTCTGGTTCACCGAAACTTTGAACTCCATCTCCGGCTGCTTCTCTCCGGATACCTTCTTCATGGCCTCTTCCATCGCCTGCTTCATCTCCGCGAAGGTGACAGTGGAGTAGGTCTTCTTGGGCAGGTTGATTTCCGTGAAGGTCTCGGCGTCCAGGTCGGTGAGTTCGATCTGCTCGCCGCAGGCCTGGAGCATGCGGCTGCCCTTCACCGAGACGGTGCACCGGATTGGCTCGCGAGCCTTCTTGCTGAAGACTCCGGCCACCTTCATCATGCCGGCCACCACCCCTCCTGTGATAGTGGATGTCTGCTGGTACCTGAAATCGGCCCGCAGGGAAGCCGCCGGGAAGGCGGACAACACGAGAACCGAAACCGGCGTGAATAGACTGCGTCTTGGACCCATACGGGTCAATCGTAAGGCAAATCACCCGGAGGCACAATAGACCGGTCTATCATGGTCAGAGGCGGCCGAGTCGCCAGTGATCTCTTTGTTGGTGAAGCTAAAGCGTTTACGGAACCGAGCCGATTTCCGGGCACATCCCTTGCGGGCGATCGGCCGGCGGATCGGCTGGCGCTGGCGCTGGTTCCGGAGCCGCGAACCCTGGCCGCTCGCTCATTCCGAAGGATTTACCGTCCTCATACCGAAAAGCGGGTCGGGCGCCCTGATCTATTACCAGGGAGCGTCCGAGCCGGAAACCGCACTTTTTCTGCGGCGGTTCCTGAAGGCGGGTATGGTGTTCATCGACGTGGGCGCGCACTTCGGCGAGTACGTGCTGCTGGCCGCCCGGCAGGTCGGGCCCGGCGGACAGGTGCATGCCTTTGAGCCGCAGCCGGGAATACGCGCGCTGCTGGAGCGCAACGCCGCGCTGAACGCAGCGGGCAACGTCA
The DNA here is from genome assembly GCA_020852755.1 of Bryobacterales bacterium. Lineage (GTDB taxonomy): Bacteria > Acidobacteriota > Terriglobia > Bryobacterales > Bryobacteraceae > JADZAF01. The sequence continues at coordinate 9,202 of JADZAF010000158.1, read as the reverse complement.
CCGTGAACGCCTGCGCGGTGGCCGACCGCGAGGGCCAGATGACCTTCTGGGAGCGGCGCGAGCCGGCCTCTTCCTCGCTCGAGCCTGCCGGCACGGTTCATCCGGATGCGGAGGTGAGCGGCGTGCTGCGCGTGCCGGTGCGCTCCCTGGACGCCTATTGCCGGGAGAAACGCATCCTGCCGCACCTGATCAAGGCCGACGTGGAAGGGGCCGAGCGGCTGGTCCTGCTGGGCGCTTCAGGCTTGTGCTCGCTGCCGCCGGACCAGGCGCCGGTGTGGATTCTGGAATACTCGCCCTCCGCCTGCTCCCGGTTCGGTGAGAAGGCCGGGAGCATCCTCCGGACGCTCGAACAGTTCGGCTACCGCTGCTTCGACATTCTGAGCGGCGCCAACCTCGAGCCGATGGCGCCGCCCGCGCCCGGGGACGACGCGACACGCAACCTGGTCGCTGCCAAGCGGAGGCTCTTCTGAGAATCCCGGGCATCGTGCGCCGGCCCGCCGGCCGTTCCTGGGCCTTTCGGGGCCTGCTCAGCATGGCCGACCAGGCATTCATCGCGGGCGCGAATTTCCTGCTGCTGGTGCTGTTCGCCCGGTGGCTGACGGCTGGGGATTACGGGGCCGTCTCCATTGGCCTCTCCGTTTTCCTGCTCGCCGCCAACTTCCACAATGCCCTGCTGCTGGAACCCATGAGTGTCCTGGGACCGCGGCGGTTCCGCGAGAAGCTGGGCGGCTATTTCCGCGCCGCCCTGATGGCCCATGCGCTGCTGGCGGGTCTGCTGGCGGCCTTCGTGCTGTCGGCTTCTGCCGTCCTGTGGAGCGCCGCGCCGCCCCTGGCCGGCGCGCTGGCGGGGCTGAGCCTCAGCACCCCGGCGATGCTCTCGTTCTGGGTGCTGCGGCGCATGTGCTATGTGACTGGCGATCCGGCCAGCGCCCTGGCGGGCAGCAGCGCCGTTCTCACCGCTTCCCTGGCCGGGGCGGCCCTGGTATGGGCCCGGCACTGGCAATCGCCGGCCGCGATCTTCCTGATCAGCGCATGCGCGGCGCTGGCGGGAGCCGCCGTTCTGGCGTGGCGTTTGCGCGGCCGGATCGCCGCCCGGTCGGCGGGTGATCCCCTGCTGCGGGAGGTGGCGGGGAGCCATTGGAGCTACGCCCGCTGGATGATGGGAGTCTGCGTCACCTACTGGCTGGCCAACTCGGCGCTGCCCGCCCTGCTGGGCCTGACGGCCGGCTTTGCCGGGGCGGGCGAGCTGCGTGTAGTGGAGAACCTGGCCGCTCCGGTGCTTCAGACCACCACCGCCTTCAGCCTTCTGCTCCTGCCGTGGGTGTCGGAGCAGGTGGAAGCGCGCGGAGCCGCTTTTCTGGCGGGCTTCCAGCGCAAAGCCATGGCGCTGGGCCTGGTCTCGATGGGCGGCTACCTCGGCGTCGTGCTCCTGTTCCGGCAGGAACTGTTGTCGCTGTTCCCGCTCACCCGGGGTCACGAGCTTGCGGCGGGCCTGGTGCCGCTGGTCGCCCTGGCGACCCTGATCCGCGGGGTCTCCGACCTCAGCGTCTCCACGGCCCTCAAAGCGGCGGCCCGGCCGGACGCGCACTTCTGGGCCTCGCTGGTCTCCGCCATCCTGGTGCTTACGGCAGGGTATATGCTGACCAGCAGCCGCGGAGTCACCGGAGCGGCCATAACCATGCTGCTCAGTAATCTCGCCCAGGCCCTGGTGCTTGCGGCCTTCTTTGCGGACTTGACCCTGCGGGGGAGAACGAAGTCCTATGCCGCAGTGGATTGACGCCGGCGCAGCCGGCTTCGCCGGGCTGCTTTTCTGGTTGCTGCTTCCCGCGGTACTGGCCGCCCCGATGCGCTGGGCGGTCCTGGCCTGGCTGCTCATGACCAACCTGGACGCCACCGGCTCCGGGCAGGCATCCAACCTCAACCTGGGCTGGATCAACGGGGTGAAGGCGGTGTTGCTGCCGGGCTGGCTTGTCTTCCGGCTGAGGCGCGTGCCGGGCGAGAGCGCCGGGACCTTCGGCGCCAAAGCCTGGCTGGTGCTGGCCGTGTATGCGGCAACGGCTACGCTGTGGAGCCCGTTTCCCCTGGCGGGAATCAAGCTGGCGGCCGGGATGGCTGCCATTATGCTGGCGTTGGCGGCCCTGGAAAAAGCGGCCCGAACGGGATCGCTGGACCGTACAGTGATGCTCGGTTTCCTGGCCGGGTCGCTGGCGCTGGCGCTGGTCAACGCCCTGTTCTTCGCGGACGGCTCGTTCGGATTCGCCGGGCGGGGCCTGCCGCCCCGCTTTACCAGTTTCGTGGCGGCGCAGCAGTACGCGGCGCTGCTGGCGGCCTTCGTCTGCTGGCTGCTGTGGGCTCCCGGGGACTGGCCGCGCCTCCGCCCCGCGCTGGTGCTGCTGGTGTTCGCCGCCCTGGCGGCCAACGGCAGCCGCACGTGGTCGCTGGGAACCCTGGTTGCACTGGGAATCTATACCTGGACCACCAGGCGCAGGCTCCAGGGATACATCCTGCTGGCCGCGGCCGTGGCGGTTCTGGCCGCGGTGCCTTCCATTAAGCGGGGAGCCATCAGGCCGGGAGCCTCCGATCCGGCCAACCGGCTCACGGCAACCGCTTCCGCGATCCTCACGGGCCAGGACACCCCGCGCGGCACCGGTCTGGGCACCATGCGCTTCCGGCTCACGCTTTACAGGGGGGTTCTGGACGAGCTTCGCAACAGCGAGCCCTGGCGGCTGCTGGCCGGACACGGCACGGCCGGCGGAGGCCGGATCGCCCTCCGGCTGTTCCCCCAAGCCTACCGTCCCGAATCTCTGGACGCCAACCGGGTGATGCACGACGAGTGGCTCCGGGCGGCCTACGAGTGGGGCGCCGTCGGCCTGGGGCTGTTTCTCGCCGCGCTGGCCGGCCTGGCCTGGTTTGCCGTGCAGGCCTGGCGGGAGGAGCCGGAACCCGGTCCGGGACGGGCCTTGGCCGCCTATCTGCCCGCCCTGCTGCTGGGCATGACCACCGAGAACGTGATCGACGGCGCGGGCAATGCGGTCACGGCCGGTTTTCTGGTGCTGGCCGCATCCTCCTTCGCGGCCCGGGGGCGTTACGCTGAAGAGAGGGATCACTCCATCGCGATGGAGCCCGGGGAGCAGCAGGCAAGTTGACCATTGTCGCCGTGCACAATTGGTACCGCCACCCCGGCGGCGAGGACCAGGTTTTCCAAGCCGAGTGCGCTCTCCTGGAAGAGCGGGGACACACCGTGAAGCGTTACACCGACGATAACGCGCGCATCTCCGGAACCGGGGCGGGCGGCCTCGCCGCCTCGGCCCTGTGGAACCGGGCGGCCTACCGCGCGGTGCGGGAGCTGGTGGAGGAAAGCGGCGCCGCGGTGGTTCATGTTCACAACACGTTTCCCCTGCTCTCGCTCTCGGTGTTCCAGGCCGCGCGGGATTCCGGCGCCGCCGCGGTGCAGACCCTGCACAATTTCCGCAGCGTCTGTCCGAACGGGCTGTTGCTGCGCGAAGGCGCGCCGTGCCGGAAGTGCGTCGGACGGAGGCTGGCGTGGCCGGCCGTGGTTCACGCCTGCTACCGCCGGAGCCGCGCTGCATCGGCGGCCGCGGCCCTGCTTTCGGCGCGCAGCCTCGCCGCCGCGCGGGACGGCGGGGCGGACGCCTACATCGCGCTTTCCCAATTCGCCCGCTCTGTTTTCATTGCCGGAGGAATGCCGGAGAGCAAGCTGGAGACCGTGCCCAATTTCGTGCATCCGGACCCCGGCGCCGGGAAGGGCGAGGGAGGCCACGTCCTGTACCTAGGGCGGCTTTCCGAGGAAAAGGGATTGCGGGTCCTGCTGGCCGCCTGGAAGGAACTGAAGGCCCCGCCGGCGCTCAAGATCGCCGGCAGCGGGCCGCTGGCGGAATGGCTGCGGGCCGGGACGCCGCCGGGCATCGAGTGGCTCGGACAGCTTCCCCACGGCGAGGCCATGGCGGCGCTTAGGACCGCCGGCCTCCTGGTGGTTCCTTCCCTCTGCCACGAAAACAGTCCGCTGGCGGTGTTGGAGGCCTTCGCCGCCGGAGTCCCCGTGGTGTGCAGCCGGACCGGCAGCCTGGCGGAACTGGTCGAGGACGGGCGGAACGGGTTCACCGCGCCGCCCGGGGATTCCGGCGCGCTGGCCGCGGTGCTTGCGCGCGCCCTTTCGAACGCGAGCCTCCTCCGGAATATGCGGCGCGAGGCGCGCCTGGACTATGAAACCAGGTACACGGCCGCCGGCCATTACGAGCGGCTGATGCGCGTCTACGGCAAGGCGGCCGGCCGTGGCTGAGGCTCCGCGGGCGCAGGGCACGGGCAGCTGCCGCGTGCTGCTGATCGAGAATTGCGATTTTCAGGCCTTCCCGCCCGGCGGCCAGTTGTCGTTTTCCCGCCAGATGCTGCGGGCCTTCCCCGGCCGGCTCGCCCTGGTAGGCAGCACGACCGGGGCCGAGCCAACGGGCCGCTGGACGGAAAAGGAGATCGACGGCCGCCGGGTGCCGTTCTTCGCGGTGGGCCGCGTGGCGCGCACCGCCGCGAAACGGTGGGTCCCGGCGCGCCTGGTGTTCTTCCTTCGCCTCCGCGGGCATCGCCGCGGCATCCTGGAGGCCGGTGCGCGGCACGCCATGGTGCTGGCTCCGGAAACCTTGATGGCCGTGCAGGACTGGAGTCTTGAGATCTGCTACCACTTCTCGGGAATCGAGAATCCGCTCGCCGGCAGCCGCTACGGCTGGGCTCGGCCTCTGGCGGCGTGGTTCGACGCGGCGCATCTGCGCGCCGCGCGCCAGGCCCGTCTGCGCCTGGTGCATGCCGACGAAGCCGCCATGGCGGCGCTGGCGGCGCGCAGCAAGGGGATCCTCCAACCCCGGGATCTGGTGAAATTTCCGACCTGCGTCGACCCCGCCGTCTTCCATCCCATGGAGAGGGCCGCCGCCCGCCGCGCCCTGGGTCTGCCGGACGGCGCCACGATCCTGGTGACCGTGGGCCGCATCAGCCGGAACAAGGGATGGGAACTGCTGCTGGAGGTTCTCTCCCGTTTCCGGCTGGGCAGCGTCCAGCTCTGGTTCGTTGGGGACGGCGAGGACCGCGTGGCACTGGAGCGCGCGGCGGAGAAGATGGGCCTGTGAGAGTTCGCCCGCGTGGCGGGCTTCCAGCGTCCCCAAACCGTGGCGCTATTCCTCAACGCCGCCGACGCCGTCCTGTTCGGCTCTTACCGCGAGGGCTGGAGTAATGCGATGCTGGAGGCACTGGCCTGCGGCAAGCCGGTGGTTTCGACGGATGTGAGCGGCGCCAGGGAGATGATCGTGGAGGGTGGCAACGGTTTCATTCTCGGCGAGCGGGATGCGGCGTCTTTCGCAGAGGCGGTGCGCCGTGCCATCCTCCTGCCCGGGGCGGAGGCCGTCTCGCTGAAGATGGCCGAGCGGTACGGAATCGACAAGGCGGCCGCCGCGTTGCGCGATCTCTGGCCGCCGCTTGCGGAACCGGCGGATACCGGGCTTGAGAAAGGCAGGGCCGATGGCGGGTAGGAATACGCGGCACAACCACCGGCAAATCCTCGGGCTGCCGGTCTCCGCGGCGGACTGCGACGCTGTAGTCCGGCAAGTGATCGACTGGGCGCACGGCGGCGAGTCGCGCTACGTCCTGTTGACCACGGTGTACACCGTGATGCTGGCCTATGACTCGGCCGAGTTCCGCGAAGCGGCCAACGCGGCCGATCTCGCGACGGCGGACGGAATGCCGCTGGTCTGGGGGCTGCGCCGCCTGGGTGTGAAGAAGGCGACCCAGGTGGCCGGTCCGGACCTCATGCCGCTGTTGCTCAAAGCCGCGGCCGACCACGGCGTTCCCGTGGGATTCTACGGCGGGCGTCCGGAGGTTCTGGAGACTCTGGTCGAGCGGGTCCGGCAGCGGTTTGCCGGGCTGAAAGTCGCCTACGCCTGGTCGCCGCCCTTCCGGCCGCTGACGGAAGAAGAGGATCGGGAAGCCGTGCGGCGGATCCGGGCATCGAACGCCCGAATTCTCTTCGTCGGCCTGGGCACGCCCAAACAGGATCTTTGGATCGCCGCGCATCGCGGCGCAATCCCCGCCGTCATGCTGGGCGTGGGACAGGCCTTCGACCTGCTGGCGGGCGCCCGGCGCCGGGCCCCGGCCTGGATGACCCGTTCCGGCCTGGAGTGGCTCTTTCGCCTGCTCTGTGAACCGCGCCGCCTGGCCGAACGCTACCTGCGGCACAACCCGCGTTTTCTGTTCTACTTCACCCTTCAACTGCTGGGTCGCCACGAGCCGCTGATGGAGCCCCGGCAAGTGCGCCGCGCGCCGGGCGCCGGCAACGTGCCGGAACTCAAGCCGCCCAGCCCCGCGGCGGAGTGAAGCGCGCCGGACCGGCGGGGAGCGGATGCTACAATAGCGGGGCCGTGCTATCCAAGCCCCTTCCCCGTGTCCTGCTGGCGGGAGTGCTGCTCTGCCTGGCGGCCGTCACGGCCTGCCGTGACTCGCACCGCAGAACCATCGCCGTCATCCCGAAAGCCACCTCGCATCTGTTCTGGGTCTCCGTGCAGGCGGGAGCGCTGGCCGCCGGTCGGGACTTCGACGTGGACGTACTCTGGAACGGCCCGGCCACGGAAACCGAGTATGACCGCCAGATCCAGATCGTGGACTCCATGATTGCCCGGCGCGTGGACGGGCTGGCCCTGGCCGCCGCGGACCGTGTGGCCCTGGTGGGGCCCCTGGACCGCGCCATGGCGGCCGGAATCCCCGTGGTGATCTTCGATTCCGGCCTGGATTCCACCAACTACGTTACCTTCGTGGCCACCAACAACGTGGCTGCCGGCGAGATGGGCGCCCGCAAGCTGGGCGAATTGCTCGGAGGGAAGGGCAAGGCCGCGGTGGTGCTGCACGCCCCAGGCAGCCGTTCCACCATGGAACGCGAGGAGGGCTTCGAGCGGGTCATGAAGGCCGAGTTCCCCAACATCCGCATCGTGGCCCGCCAGTTCGGCATGTCCGACCGGGCCAAGGCGCGCGCGGCCGCCGAGAACATCCTGACCGCCCACCCCGACCTGAACGGCATCTTCGCCTCCACCGAGCCCAGCTCCACCGGAATCTCCCTGGCGCTGAAAGCACGCAGGCTGGCCGGGAAGGTCAGGTTCGTGGGTTTCGATTCGAGCGACAGCATGATCGAGGATCTCAGGCAGGGAACCCTCCATGCCATCGTCGTGCAGGACCCCTTCCGGATCGGCTACGAAGCGGTGAAGACCCTGGTGGACAAACTCGGCGGCAAAGCACCGGCCAGGCAGATGGACCTGAACGCCCGGGTGGTGGTGCGCGAGGATCTGGAGAAACCGGAGGTCAAGTCTCTGCTGTTTCCCGACGTGCGCAAGTATCTGAAGTGACCGCTTCCCGGATCGCTTTCAAAGCGCGCTCGCAAGCCGCACGGTCGACGTCGTAGTGGGTCAGCAGCCGCATCTGGCGGGCGTTGATGCCGTTGACCAGCACGCCCTTCTGCTTGAACCGGGCGCTCAGTTCCGAGCTGGTGAACCCGGTTGCGCTGACGTCGATGATCACGATGTTGGTCACCGCCGGGCTGACGCGGATGCCCGGAATCGCCGCCAGCCCCTCGGCCAGGAAGCGGGCATTGGCGTGATCGCAGCTCAGCAGCCGGGGATGCTCCTCCAGGGCGATGAGGCCCGCGGCCGCCAGTACTCCCACCTGTCGCATGCCGCCCCCCAGGCGCTTGCGGTACAGCCGCGCCTGGTCGATGGCCTCCGCCCGCCCGCACAGCATGGATCCGGCCGGCGCGCCCAGCCCCTTCGACAGGCAGAACATCACCGTATCCACCTTGGCCGCCAGCCGGTCGACGGGCTGGCCCAGGAAGGCGGCGGCGTTGAAGATGCGCGCGCCATCCAGATGTACGGCCAGGCCGAGTTCATGCGCGCGGTCGCAGATTTCGTCCACCACGGCGGTGGGATAGACGGCGCCGCCCGCCATGTTGTGGGTATTCTCCAACTCGATCAGCCCGGTAGGCGCGTAGTGCGGGGCGAGCGGGCGGATCTCGTCCCGGATCCGCTCCCAGGTCAGGATGCCGCCTTCACCCTGGATAGGGCGGGGCACGCAGCCCGAGAACCAGGCCATCATGGACAGCTCGTAATTGAAGACGTGCGAGCGAGCCTCGCAGATCACCTCCTGGCCGTGGCGGGTGTGCAGCTTGACCGCGATGGTGTTTCCCATGGTGCCGGTGGGGACGAACAGGGCGGCCTCCTTGCCCATGATTTCAGCCGCGCGCTGTTCCAGCCTGTTGACGGTGGGGTCTTCGCCATAGACGTCGTCGCCCACCTCGGCCTCGGCCATGGCCCGGCGCATGGCCGGGGTGGGGCGGGTGACCGTGTCGCTGCGCAGGTCGATGAAAACCTCGTTCATTCGATCAGAAACTCCTGGAGTACTTCGTTGGACAATAGCACGCCCCGGGCGGTGAGGCGCAAGCGGCCGTCCGCGGCTTCCAGCAGGCCCGCGTCGAGAAACTTGCGGATGGGAGCGGCGAAGCGGCGCCGCTCTTCCTCTTCCAGCCGTATGCCTTCGCTCAATCGGAGACCGACGAAGAAACGCTCCTCGGCGGGCGCGGCGGCGCGGCTTTCCACACAAGGCTCGGCGCCCCGGGCGACGTAGCCGGCGGCCGACTCGGCGTTCTGCCGCCGTACGCGCCCGTCGAACGAGTGCGCGTCGGCGCCGAAGCCGGCGTAGGGTTCCAGACGCCAGTACTTCAGGTTGTGCAGCGATTCGAAGCCCGGCCGCGCGAAATTGGAGATCTCGTAGCGGCGGATACCGCAGCCCTCCAGCCGTTCCACCGCCCTTTCGTAGAACTCCGCCACCGTGTCCTCCGGCGGCATGTCACCCGCGCCGTAGCGCGCGCCCCCGGATAGCATCTCGGCGCCCAGGCGGCTGTCGGTGTCCAGTTCGAACATGTAGACGGAGACATGTTCGGGCGCCAGGCGCTCCACCCAGTCGAGCGATTCCCGCCAGGTGCGCTCCGTCTGGCCCGGGAGGCCGGCGATCAGGTCGATGTTGAAGTTGCCGGTGCCCGACCGCCGCAGCAGTTCCATTTCGGCGGCCACCAGTTCGGGGGTGTGCTTGCGGCCGGTACGGGCCGCCTCGCCGGGGACGAAGGACTGCACGCCGAGGCTGACCCGGTTGATGCCGCAGGCGCGCC
>JADZAF010000157.1 GCA_020852755.1 Bryobacterales bacterium | reverse complement strand
TCGTAGCTGTCGAACTTGTCCACGTCCGCGAAGGGCGGCTGCGCCAGGTTGGCCAGACCGGGAACCGGCGCCGTGTGGGGGTAGGCGCGCGGCGGCGCGGCGCCGGAAATACTGTCGGCGATCCGCCACTCCCCGTCCAGCGGCACAACGGCGCGCTGCGCAGAGGCGGGCAGACCCGGCAGCACGAACAGCGCCAGGGTGACAAGGAGACGCATTTGTCCTATTCTACGAAAAGACTCCGAAATTCACACAACTCAGGCCTGATTCGCATGACCGCGAAAGAACGTGTTCTCAATGCCCTCAACCACCGCGAGCCCGACGGGGTTCCCGTCGATCTCGGCGGCACCGCCGTCACCGGCATCCACGTCACCTGCGTCGCGGCGCTGCGCGACTATTACGGCCTGGAGAAGCGGCCGGTCAAGATCCACGAGCCCTACCAGATGCTCGGCTGGGTGGAGGAAGACCTGAAGGCCGCCCTGGGCCTGGACGTGGAGGGCGTGATCGGCCGCAACACCATGTTCGGCTTTCCGGTCGAGAACTGGAAACCGTGGCGGTTCGACGGACTGGACGTGCTGGTTCCGGGGAACTTCAACGTCACAGTAGATGAGAAGGGCGACACCCTGATCTATCCCGAGGGCGACCTGACCGCACCGCCCAGCGGCCGCATGCCCAGCGGCGGCTACTTCTTCGACACCATCATCCGCCAGGAGCCGATCGACGAAGAGAACCTGAACGTCGAGGATAACCTGGAGGAGTTCAAGGCCATCCAGGACGAAGACCTGGAACACTTCCGCCGCTCGGCCCGGCGCGCCGCCGCCACCGGACGCGCCGTGATCGCCAATTTCGGCGGCACCGCTTTCGGGGACATCGCCCTGGTGCCGGGCCCGTTCCTGAAGTACCCCAAGGGGATCCGGGACGTCGCCGAGTGGTACATGTCCACCAGCAGCCGGCGCGAGTACGTCCACAAGATCTTCGAGCGCCAGTGCGAAACGGCGCTGGCTAACCTCGAGAAGATCCGCGGCGTGGTAGGCGGCCTGGTGGACGCGGTCTTCCTGTGCGGAACGGATTTCGGCACCCAGACCTCCACGTTCTGCTCGGTGCCCACCCTGCGCGAGCTTTATTTCCCGTACTACAAGCGGGTCAACGACTGGGTCCACCGGAACACCAATTGGAAGACCTTCAAACACTCCTGCGGGTCCGTCGAGCGCTTCATCCCGTCCTTCATCGAAGCCGGCTTCGACATCCTCAACCCGGTGCAGTGCTCGGCCGCCGGCATGAGCCCGGAGCACCTGAAATCCACCTATGGGGAACGGATCGTGTTCTGGGGCGGCGGCGTGGACACGCAGAAGACGCTGCCCTTCGGGACCCCGGAGCAGGTACGCGAGGAAGTGCTCGGGAGGCTGGAAATCTTCTCCCGGGGCGGCGGCTACGTCTTCAACCCCATCCACAACGTGCAGGCCCGCACCCCGGTGGAGAACATCGCGGCCATGTTCGACGCGCTGAGGGAATTCAACGGGCGCTGAAAGAAAAGAGGACAGAGGGATTTGATTCGGGACGCGGAAAATCCCTCTGTCCCCTTTGTCTCTACCGGGCCGGCAGGATGTCGAACGTAGTGGTGCCGGGCTGGCGCACTTTGGAGTAGACTGTCACCCACTCCTGGTGCGCGGGGTGTCCCGCGTAGGCTTTGAGAGCCGCTTCGTCGGCGAACTCCATGCAAACCCCGAATTGCCGCTGCAGGCGAGTGAATTCCCCGCTGGCCTTAGGGTTCTCCTTGGTGAACTTCTTCCGGGTTTCCGCATCCGGATTGAAGACGTTGAGCGGCATCCGCAGTTTCCCGTACCAGACCCGGGACAGCCCCGGGATCTTGCCCGCCAGCGCGTCGGTGGCTTTGAAAAACGCCTGCCAGTCGGCGTCCCCGGCGCTGTCGATCTGGGTGAAGGCGAAGCAATGCATCAGCTTGTTCTCGGCGGCCGGGACAACTCCGGCCAGGACCAGGAAGCAGAGAAGCGATACTACGATTCGGCGCATGGATCCTCCAGTGTGATTGTATTCCATCAAAAGTGGATCCTGGCGGTATATTGCAGCTCCCGTCCGAAGTTTCCGGGGGCGTGGTTGACGCTCTTGCCGAACAGCGAACTGGTAACCGACAAGTTGGGCTGATTCAGCATCAGGGTATTGGAGACGTTGTAGGCCTCCAGGCGCAGTTCGAACTTGAACCGCTCAGTGAGGTCGAAGTACTTCACCAGTGTCCCGTCCCAGCTCCAGTAGCCCGGCCCGGTCAGTCCCTCGTACTGCCATGGGTTGGTCCGCGGGGTGTACGGGGTCGCGATGGCGAACGCCGCCGTGTTGAACCACTTGTCCTTGGTCGGATTGGACAGAATCGGGTCCCCGCTCACGTTCAGCTGGCCGAAGCGCAGGAAGGGGCCGGAGTTCCACATGAAGATATGGCTGGTGGACCACCCCCCGACAATCGCGTTCAGCACCGGGTGCATGCCCGCCCCGAACTTCCGGCCTTTGCCGACCGGGAAGTCGAAGGTTCCGGCCGTGCTGACCCGGTGCCGCGGGTTGTTGCTGGGAAGCCAGGTCAGCTCATGGGCGTACTGATCGTCCGCATTGAAGAACTCGGTCGTGCTCTCGCGGTTGAAGTTGTACCCGAACAGGAAGCTGAACCCGTTGGCGAACGAACGTTCCAGTTTCACCTGCAAGGCCTGGTAGCGGTTCGAGTAGATGTCCCAGAAGGCCAGGGCCAGGCTGCCGTACTGCGGATAGGGCCGCAGCAGGCTGCCGATACTGACGTTGGGCTGGTTGCGCTGCGATCCGGGGAAGGTGTCCGGCGTCATGTAGCGGTAGAAGGGGTTGGGAACCGTTTTGTCCAGCTCCGATTTGTATTTGTAGGAGAGCGAGGGGTCTGTCATGTTCAGGGTGTTGTCCAGCGAGCCCGTGCCGCCCCAGATGTTGGGCGCCTGGTAATGGTGGTTGTATGAGTAGAAGTAGGTGATGTCGGCCCGGATGCCGGTAGGCAATTCGCGCTGCAAAGTCACATTGACGCGGTCGTTCATGCCTACTTTCAGATCCTGCTGGAACCAGGTGGCTCCCTGGCCGAGGTTGGTGTAGCGCCCCCACTTCTTTCCCGCCGAAGGGATCAGCGGATTCGATCCGGCGGGGAACGGATCGCTGAACTTGGCCTGCGGAGTCCCTTGAATAGCGGGCAGCGGGTTGCTGGTGGCGTTGTAGCCGTCCACCGGGATGTACCAGCTGGAGCCGATGGCGTTGACCATGGGGATGGCGTAGCGGGCGTAGCCGACCCGCAGGGCCGTCTTGTCATTCACCCGGTAGGCGATTCCGAAACGCGGCAGGATGATGTTCCTGGGCGCGTTGTACAGGCGGCGGTTCTTGCTGTCCGTGAATACCCAGGCGCCGTTGTAGATCGGCGGGGCGGTCCGGATGGCGGTTACGGCGGCCGGCATATCCGGAGGGTTCGCCTGCATTTCCGGGATCGGGCTGGTCAGGTCCAGGTAGCGGGACATGCGGTCGAACTCCTCAACCGGCGCAGTCTCGTACTCGTAACGGATCCCAAGATTCAGAGTCAGTTTCCGGTTCAGCTTGAAATCGTCCTGGAAGAAGAACCCCCACTGGTCGCGAATGATGTTCTGCGGCGTCTTGAAATTGGCGTTGGAACTGTTATCGATGGCCCCCAGCAGGAAGGTGGCCCATCCGTCGCCCGACAGCGCCGTGTTCGGGCTGATGTAGGTATTGGCCGTGTAGTTGGGCGAGAAGCTCCAGTTCATCAGGTTGGGGTTGACGCTGGTTCCGTAGGAATGGCGGTAGGCCCATCCGGCCTTCATGTAGTGCCGGCCGCGGTCTTTGGCCAGGGTGGCCTGGTAGCTGTATTTGCGAGGCCGGTAGAACCAGGTGCTGCCTTTGCCGAAGCCGCCTTTGCCGGCCACGCTGATGGCCGGGTAGTAGATCGCGGGGATTCCCTGAATGTAGGAGTTGTACCACGTATTGCCGGGCCACACTTTGGCCAGACCCGGTTCGCCGACCTTGGCCCAGTCGGAGTCGTAGTCGTCCTCCAGGTACGTGGCCCCGAAACGGAAGTTGAGCACCGTGGTCGGGTTCATGGTCCAGACGCCGTCGGCCGCCGCATTGAGCGAATCCATCAGGCCGCCGTTGTCGGAAGGAACGGCCGGGGAACCGCCCCAGTTGGGATTGTCCAGGCGGGTGCGGAAGTAACTGTAGCGGGTGTACATGCGGAAAGCGGAGTTCGCCACCCAGTCGGTGCGGTTGGAGAAGTTCTTGTAGTTGGTCCACCAGGCATAGGTGACCTTGTAGTTGTTGATGCCGGTGATGTCGTCGCCCGGTCCGTAGCTGCCCGTCCCGCCGGTGCGGATCTTCGCGATGTCGCTCATCACGATGGCGGAGGAAGGGTCGATGCGGTCCTGGGGAATCACATTGCCGGGGAAGGGCGTGCGGGAAGCCGTATTCGTGGCCGGGTCCAGCTTGGTGCTCCAGGGGTCGTAAATGGCGCGCAGCCCGCCCACGTTGTTTCTCGACTGGGAGAAATCGCCTCTCTCCTCCAGTTCGGTCGGCAGCGTCCGGGTCCCTTCCCGGGGCTCGGTCTTCTTCCACTTCTCGTAGGAGAAGTAGGTGAACAGGCGGTTCTTCAGGATGGGTCCGCCGGCCGTGCCGCCGTAGATGTTCTGGCGCACCAGGTTCTTGCTGCGGGTATAGCGGTTGGCCAGGGCATTGGCGGCTGGGTTCCGCCCGAAGTAGTAAGCCGTGCCGTGGTATTCGTTCGTGCCGGACTTCATGGATACGCTCATGTTGCCGCCGGCGCTGAAGCCGAACTCCGCGTCCACGCTGTTCTGCTGGATGGAAACCTCCTGCACCGCGTCCATGGAAGGCGAGTAGGATCCCCGCGAATCCACGCCGATGGGCACACCGTCCAGCAGGATGTCGTTCCGGCCGCCCGTGTTGCCGCCCACGTCCACTCCGTTAGCGGCCTGCATGTAGTAAGGGTTGCGGTAGGCCACGTAGGAGTAGCGGTTGACGACGGCCGGGTCCAGCAACACCAGGGTGAAGGGGTTGCGGGCCAGCAGGGGCATGTCCCGCAGCATCTTGCCGGTCATGGTTTGGGCCATGGTGGTAGTGTTGAACTCCAGGGCGACCGCGGTTTCGGCGACGTTCACCGACTGGGTGACTCCGCCCACCACCAGCTGGGCGTTCACGGTTACATCGCCGCGAGTCAGAACGGTGATCTTTTCCTGAGTGAAGGTATTGAAGCCGGCCATCTCGACGGTAACCGAATAGATGCCCGGCGGCACGTAGTCGAAGATGAAGTGACCCGTACCGTCGGTCTCGCGCGTATTCTCGACGCCGGTTTCGGCATTCTTCAGGGTGACCCTGGCCCCGACCACCGCCGCCTGGGACTGGTCGGTCACGTTGCCTTGCAGCCGGGCACGGTAGTCCTGGGCGGCCAGGGGCAGGCCAAGAACAAGCAGCAGGGCAAGCAGCGCCGCTGCCGCGGAAGCGTATGGCTTGCGTCTCATTCGATCCTCCGGAAAACCTGGGGCAGGTTGGGCGGCCGCCGCCGCAGCCAAAGGGCGGCTGCGTTCACAGGTTGGGGCAGCAGTGCCGCCACAGCATGTTGAGATCGTGTGCCGCGAAGTCTTACCAAAAGCCCCACATCATGCCCTACCACCAGTGTTTGGCGTTAGCCATATCACAGCCGGTTCAGGCAAGTCAAGCCGAAATCAGCCCGGGGGCAGACGGTTGGCCGGAGGGCTGTCTTCAACTGCTTGAGCGTTCGGAGAAACCCAAGGGGAGATCCGAATCGCTGCTATACTGGAATTTGCCGAGAGACCCGGCAGCCGGGGGCGGCCGGGTCCCCGTCCCGAAGCCTCGAGAAGGTATCCGATGTTCCTCAGCGTCAAGGAGATGGAAATCCGCAAGGTCCGTTTCGACGAGACCTTCGCGCCCGGCTCGATCGATTTCGCCGACTCCTCCATCCGGCAGGTGACGCCACTGCACGCGGAGGGTTCGGCGGTCCTGCTGGCGCACTCCGACGGCGAGGTTCGCATCAGCGGGCGCTTCACGGTGGCCCTGGAATGCGAGTGTGACCGCTGCCTGGGCGCCGCTTCCTTCCCCCTGGATGCCGGGTTTGACCTGTTCTACCGGCCCATGTCGGATATCGCCCGGGAAGAGGAAGTGGGTATCGATGAGGGAGAGGCGGAAATCGGTTTCTACGAGGGCGGCGGCCTGCAACTGGCTGATATCCTGAAAGAGCAGGTCCTTCTCAACCTGCCCATGCAAAGGATTTGCAGCGAGGGGTGCAAGGGGATTTGCCCGGTCTGCGGAGTCAACCGCAACGAGACCGAGTGCCATTGTGACGTCCACCCGGTGGATGACCGGTGGAAGGCTTTGCGAAATCTGTAAAATAGAATAGTTGTGCCGCGAATCCGGGGCAGGGGCGCTACCTTGCGGCGGCGGTCGCGCGCGCAAACGAGGTTTTTTCCATGCCGAATCCGAAACGACGACATTCCCAGGCGCGCACCTCCAAGCGCCGCGCACATGACAGCCTGAAAGCATCCGGACTGTCGGAGTGCCCCAACTGCCACGAACTGAAACTGCCCCACCGGGTCTGCCCGCATTGCGGCCAGTACAAGGGACGCGAAGTGATCGAAGTCGAAGAAGCCTGAGGGCTTAGCGCCAGCGCGCGGGATCTATGATCACCATCGCCGTGGACGCAATGGGTGGGGACCAGGCCCCCAAGAGCGAGGTCGAGGGAGCCCTTCGGGCGGCTCGTACCCTGGGGGTTCGCGTGCTGCTGGTAGGCAAGAAAGACCTGCTGGAGCGGGAACTCTCGTTCCATGCCGAAAGAGACTCCTTACCCGTCGAGATCGTTCCCGCCACGCAGGTGGTCACCATGGAGGACAGCGCCGCCCGGGCTGTCCGCACCAAGCGCGACAGCTCCATCCGGGTGGCCTGCCGGCTGGTTCGCGACGGCCTCGCCCAGGGGGTGGTTTCGGCCGGCAACACCGGGGCAGTGATGGCCACGGCCAAGATCGTGATGGGCGTCGTGGACGGTGTGGACCGTCCCGCGCTGTCCGGCCTGTTCCCTACCATGCAAGGAACCCCGGCTGTCATGGTGGACGTGGGCGCCAACGTGGACTGCAGCTCCGAACTGCTGGTCCAGTTCGCCGTGATGGGCGAGATCTACTCGCGCGTGGTGCTTCGCATCCCCAACCCCCGGGTGGGGTTGCTCTCCATCGGCGAGGAGGAGCACAAAGGCAACGAGACCACGCGCCTGGTCTGGCCGCTGCTGAAGAGCCTGCCCATCAACTTCATCGGCAACGTCGAAGGCCGCGACCTCTATACCGGCAAGGCGGACGTGATCGTCTGCGACGGTTTCATCGGCAATGTGGCCTTGAAAGTCAGTGAAGGCCTGGTGGATGCCATCAAGCACATGTTAAAGGAGTCCCTCCAGGCAACCATCACGCGCCAGATCGGTTACGTGCTTTCACGGGCTGCCTATACCGATTTCAAGAAACGCCTGGACTACTCCGAGTACGGCGGCGCCCCCCTGCTGGGCGTGAAGGGCGTGTGCATCATCTGCCACGGGCGGTCCAACGCCAACGCCATCAAGAACGCCATTCGCGTGGCTGCCGCGTTCTCGGCGGGGCACATCAACGAGCACATCGAGCGTAAGCTGGGCCGAAATCAAGTCGGTGTCACCTAGGGCCGTCTGAATCCATCCAAGTAAGAAGACAGGTACGATCAAGACGATGAGACGAGCCCTCTTCGTTGTCGCCGCCCTGGCTTGGAGCCTGCCTGCGCAGGCCCAGCGGCTGGACCCGATCCAGTGGTCGCTGACACTCGAAACCCCCTCCGCCCCGCCGGGCGCCACCGTGCTGGCCCGGCTGGAGGCGCGCATGCAGCCGGGATGGCACCTGTACTCGCTATCCACTCCCAAGGGCGGGCCCATCCCGACTACCATCCGCCTGGCGGAGAACCAATCGGTCCTGGGCTACAAGGTCCATCAGCCGAAACCTGTGCGGGCGTTCGACCGGAACTTCAACCTGGACACCGAAACCTACGAGACATCCGCCGTTTTTCTTCTGGAAGTGACGCTGAAGCCGGACGCGGGACCGGCCAGGACCGAACTGACCGCCCTAGTGCGCTACCAGGCCTGCGACGACAGACTCTGTATCCCTCCCGTGCGGAAATCGGCTACTGCCGTTCTGAGCGTCGATCCAGCGGCGCGGCCGGCAGCCGTCTCGATCCCATCGGGGTACAGCGAGTTCGGAGCCTCCGCGGCGGCGGCTCCCTCCGGCGGCCCCGCCCCGGATACGCCGCCCTCGACCCGCCCGGCTGAGGAAGAGTCTCTGGGCTGGTTCCCGCTAGTGGCCTTCGGCTTGGGCCTGGCGGCCGTGTTCACCCCCTGCGTGTTTCCCATGATCCCCATCACGGTGTCTTTCTTCCTGCAAAAAGGAAATCTCAGCCGGGGACAGGGATTGTTTCAGGCTCTGCTTTTCTCGCTGGGGATCGTAGTGCTTTTTTCCGGCCTGGGCCTGATCACCACGGCCATCCTGGGGCCGTTCGGCGTGGTGCAACTGGGGTCCAATGTCTGGGTCAACCTGTTCATCGCGGCCATCTTCCTGATATTCGGGCTGAGCCTGCTGGGCGCCTTCGAGATCACCATCCCGTCCGGCATTCTCACCAGGTTGGACCGGGTTTCGGGAAAGGGAGGCGTAGCCGGCACGCTGTTGATGGGCCTGACGTTCTCGCTCACCTCCTTCGCCTGCGTCGGGCCTTTCGTGGGAACCCTGCTGGCCGCCTCTTTGCAAAGCGGCGGCCTGCGCCCGGTTGCCGGCATGGTTTCCTTCGCATCCGGCCTGGCCCTTCCATTCTTCTTCCTGGCTCTGTTTCCCTCCTATCTGAAACGAATGCCGAAGAGCGGCGGGTGGCTGGCGCGGGTAAAGGTGGTGATGGGCTTCGTCATCCTGGCCGCCATGCTGAAATACGCCAGCAACGTAGACCAGGTGATGCAGTGGAGCCTGCTGACGCGGGAGCGCTTCCTGGCGGCCTGGATCGTGCTGTTCTCCCTGGCCGGCCTTTACCTGCTCGGCTTCCTGCGGCTGGAAGGCGCCGGACGGGACGAACCCCTCGGTCTGCCGCGCCTGCTCGTCGCCGCGGTCTTCCTGGCGTTCTCCATCAGCCTGGTTCCCGGCATGTTCGGCGGCCGCCTCGGAGAGCTGGATGCCTACGTTCCCGCCTCGACGGTGGCGCCGTCTTCGGGCGGTGAAAGAGGGCTGGCCTGGATGAAGAACCAGTACCGCGATGCGCTCGAACGGGCGCGCGCGGAAAACAAGCTGGTGTTCCTCAATTTCACCGGGTACGCCTGCACCAACTGCCACTGGATGAAAGCCAACCTGTTCACGCGGCCGGAAATCGCTTCCGCGCTGGAGCAGTTTGTGCTGGTCGAGCTGTACACGGACGGCGCCGACGAGGCCTCGCGGCTGAACCAGCAGCTTCAGGAGAGCAGGTTCTCGACCGTGGCCATTCCGTACTACGCGATTCTGAATCCGGACGAGAAGGTGCTGGCCAGTTTCGCCGGGCTGACCCGGGATCCTCAGGAGTTTCTCCAGTTTCTGGGGAAAGGGCGGAATTAAGGCGGCCGCACCCTTGCGGCCCGCTGCCGGAGCGCTACCGCAGTACGATCTTGAGCAGCCCCGCGTTGTTCCCGCTGTCGAAGGTACGCAGCACCACCAGCCGCTCTCCCGGCGCCAGGTTCTCCAGGCGCAGCACGAAGCGCTCCTGAAGCGAGTCGACCACTCCGTCGGCGGCGTCCACCGGGATCCAGTTGCCCGCGTCCAGCGAGTATTCGCAGCGGCGCAGGGGCGAAGCCGCATCCGAAGCCTGAAACTCGATCTCGGCGGAACTCCCGCTGCGGCGCACCGGCGACGCAGTCAGCGTGGGAGGCGTGTTGTCGATCAGGATCGGAGCGCTGATCAGTTCGGCTTCCCGGGCCGAAGACGGTGAATTTACTTCCTTGTCCGAGGCAATGACCTTGAAGAAGTACTTGCCGTCGGCCAGCACATCGCCGTCCAGCAGGTAGCTGGTTTCGTGCAGGCTGCCTTTGATCAGCTTCCACTCCTGCTCGCCCTCGCCGCGGAAATACAGGGCGTAGATCAGCCGGTCGCTGTCCGGATCGTCGGCCTGCCAGGTGATGTTGATCTGCTGCTCGGAAGCCCGGGAAAGGGGCTGCGTGGGGGTGCCCGCCGAACTGGTGGTGGTCACGTCGCCGGTGTCGGTCACCGTGATGCTGTACGCCCCTGAGGTAGGCTGCGAAGGCTTCGGCGGCGCTGCCGCGCCCGGCTGCGCCGACACCTGAACGCTCTTGACCGCGGGGGGGCTGTTTTGGGGCAGATAGGCGACCGCCACCGAATCCAGGACCGGGGCAGTGCCGCCTTCGGGGACGAACTCGGCCTTCCACTGAATGAAACGCGCATTCGGGCTGCGCACGGTCATGTCGCCGGGAGCCACGTCCTCCCAGCCGCTCCAGGTCTTGTCCGGCCGGGCGGAATTACCGGAACGGGTCTGGAAACCGAACCTGCCGCCCTCACCGCGCCAGCTCAAGCGGCCCCAGCGGGCTACCGTGCCCGCATCGTGCACAGGCGACGCATACGTCCCCGTGGATCCGCGCCGGCTGCCCAGGCGGTAGATCCGGCCCATGTTGCCGGTCGCCGCGAGCACACCGCCTGAATCGGCCAGCAGACGCACCGCTTCCGACTCATTGGTCTGCGCCAGCAGGGTCACCTTCCGGTCGGGAGAGAGCCGGTAGACGCGGCCGCTCGAGTCGGTGGAAAAGAGGATGCCGTCCGGAAGGTTCACCAGGTCGTAGATGTTCTCTTCCTTGGAACTGAACAGCGTCTCGACGGTGTTGTCCGGATTGATTTTGAACAGCGCCGATTTTTCCACGCCCGCCAGGTCCACCAGGGGTGAAAACTGGGTGGTCACCTGCGGCTGGGCCGCCTGCTGGGCAGGCTTGGCCGCTTCCGGCTGTTTGAGGTCGGGCGCGGCCTGCGCGGCCTCGGCCGCGACGGTAATGGTCGTGGTGACGGCTGGAGTCGACCCCGCCGCGGTCTGTCCCTGCAGGGCCTGCTGGGCGCTCTGCGCGCGCCGCGCCACCGATCCGCCCAGCGCGGCGGCGTAGATGGCGCCGTCGGGGGCCGGAACGATGGCCCGGATCTCCGGGAGGCCGGCATCGTAAAGGGCGAAGGCCTTGTCCTTGGCCGTCACCCGGTACAAAATCCCGTTCGGCTCGGTGCCGGCCAGCAGGCGGCCCTGGTTGTCGACGGCCAGGCTGGTGACGTGAGCCTGCCCTGTCTCGTAGTAAACCTCGCCGCTGCCCGCCGAGGCGATCCGGAAGATCCTGCCCTGGTCGCCGGTGCCGGCGTAAAGAGCGCCGTCGGGCCCTACCGCCAGCGACCAGACGTACCGGGCGTTCGGCGCGAAGTATTCGGTCGCCTTGCCGCCTTCGATTCGGTAGATCTTGCCATCCGGGGATCCGGCCGCGTAAACGGCGCCCTTCCGGTCCACGGCCACGGCGAAGACCTCCGGCTGGTCGGCGGTCCACACCACCTGCGCCTTGCCGGCCTTGTCGATTTCGAAGAGGCGGCCGCGATGCCCGGTGCCCGCGTACAGTTTGCCGTCCGGCGCCTGGGCCACGCTCCAAACGACCGGCTGGTCGGAGGCGAACACGGTTTCCAGCGCCGGCGCCAGAACCACCCGCCCGTCCCGGCTGAGGGACACGCCCTGGAACCGCCCGCGGATGAAGTCCTGGAAAGTGTTCATCTCCCAGACGGCGGTGCCTGCCGCCCAGGCTGGAATTCCGGCCACCCCCAGCGCCGCCGAGAGACAGAGGCCTGCGGCAAACCGCACCAGGCGGGGAGATCCGGGTTCTTTCAAATTCATTCCTTTACTTCCACCTGTATGGTCTTGGAGCCGGTGATGACGTAATCGCCCGCGGCGATCTCGAACTCGGCCACTTTCGAATTGCGGGTCTGGCCCAGACCTCCCACCAGGGACTGGGAATCGGAGAGGATGAGCGAAACCGAGGGGGGAGGCGCCGGCAGGTCGTCGGCGTCGATCTGGAACGCCAGATCCGGACGCCAGGCCCGGACGTACGCCTTGGTGTTGGCCCGCAACTGGTTCACGATCCAAACCAGCTGGGCGGGAGATTTCGGCGTGCTGGTCAGGACTTGGCGCAAGTCGGTCCAGTTGGCGGTGGCGCCGTCGGCCACAGTGAAGTTCAACGGCCCGGCGGGAGCGCCGATGGGTACCGGGTAGCGCACCTTGCGGGTCAACTCCACGCCGTTTTCCCCCAGTAGCGTGACGTGCAGTTCCACTGTCTCCCCTGGGCGCACCTCCCGCCGGCCGGTCGCCACCTGGTCGATCTGCAGCTGCTTCTTCTCATCGAAAGCCTGGATCTCGAGCGCCACCTTCTTGATCTGCAGATCCTCAAACCCGCCCTGGAGCACGTAGGCCAGCGGGATGGCGGTACCGAGTGAAACCTGCATGGCGGAACCGCTGTCGCCCGCGTACATGTTGTTCAGCTTCACCGGCGCGGTTCCATCGGAGAACTCGATCTCGCCGTTCACCGCGTAACTGGCCGTGCCCACCGCACGCTCGGTCGCGTCGATCGCGGAGAAGACCGCCATCTGCACCAGGAAGGGAGACAGCAGGCGGTCGTTGACCATTTCCATCCGGTAGACCGATCGTTTGCCGGAAGGATGCTTGACGGCGATCGACAGGGGGACCATGGCGGCCCGGCGTCCCAGTTCCCCGAATACCGCGGTATTGCGGTCCTGGGAAATCACGCCCATCAATTCCTTGGCGCTGGAGATCTTGAATGACGTCGCCAGCGACGGCAGCAGCGTCAGCACTTCGGACCGCGCAAACGGCAGGTCGGTGGCGCCGATGGCCAGGAAGCGGTGGCCGAAAGCATAGATCCGGCTGCCGTCGATGTGGGTGACCGTTCCGTCCGCGCCGATGCTCATGTCGCCCGTCACCAGTTGCACGCTGATCATGGAGCCGGGCTGCAGCCGCGATGTGTCGCCCAGGCGGGTCGAGGCGGCGCCGCCGCCGGCAAACCCGCTGCGCGGCTCCAGGCCCAGGGCTCGCAGTTGCGGCGCGAAGGCGTCTATGGTCTCCCGGGTGAAACCGCTGAAGGAGACCGGTGTGGCAATATCGACCAGCTTGGTCTCTCCCACTGTGGTTTCCACCGGCCGGGGCAGACTTCGCGTCAAATCGGTATCGGCCAGCGAGGCGCGCTGTCTGGCGGGGCGGGCCGCCCGGGCCGACCGGTTTTCACCCACCGGCAGAATCTCCCCGATGGGCCGGATTCCGGCCACCGGCTCCTTGGCGAAGGGAAAGGCCATGGCCACCGCGCCGGCCAGTTTCCCGTCGATATAGACCGGGCTGCCGCTCATGCCCTGCATCACCCCGGTCCGCTCGATGGGTCCGCCGGAAAGCCTTCCCAGAATCAGCGACTGGCGCGGCCCGACGTTCTCCAGTACGCCCAGGATTTCCACCTGAAACTCTTCCACCCGGTCGCCGGTGAAGACGCTCTTTCCCACCCCCTGCAAGCCGGGCTTGATGTCTTTCAAAGGAAAGAAACGGGTCTCGGCAGGCAAGGTGGCAGACAGGCCGAGCGCCAGCAAAACTACAGGCCACACCACAATTACCATTTTAATCCAGATACGGCGGATTTCAGTCCGGTCCGTTTGGTCACGCCTGGTCGCCTCCCGGAAACGGCGTTCCCGGTCCATCAGCAGGTGGGGCGGGCCGCAGGCCCCTGACGCCAAAACGCCCGGTTTGCGGCGGCGCAGCATCCGGCCGGCCAGTTGGGGCATGATAGGCAGCATGGATCGGAGCCCGTTCGCTTCTTTCGTGACCCTATGCGCTCTGTCTCCGGCCCTGGCGGCCGCAGCCTCCCCGGCGGAGCCGCCGGCCGGAGGACCGGTGCTGCATGAGAGCCGCGTCCGGCCCGACCTACTGGACGCAAGATCGCCCGCCGGGTTGCGCGTAATCCAGGTCACTACGGATGCGAAACGCGCCAGTTGGAACGTGTACACCGAGGCTCCGGTGTTTACGCCCGACGGGAAGCGGTTCGTTTTCGTCCGGGAGCGCAACTACTGGCTGTGCGACGTCGCGGACAACTTCGCCCTGCGGCAACTCACCGGCGAAAAGAACGCCAAGGGCGCTGCCATGGCGCCGGACGGGAAGTGGTTCTACTACCTCGTCGAGGATCCCGAGACCACCGGGGCGGCTCTCCTGCTGAAGCGCGTGTCGCTGAAGGATTACCGCCGCCATACCGTGCTGGCCGTCCGGGACACGCTCCCGGGGACCTCCTTCCGGCCGTCGCGGGCCTATTCGCTTTCGAGCATCTCATCGGATGGCCGGCGGCTGGCCACGAGCTGTTTTCTGGGAAACGGCAAAACGGACAACGCCCCTTTCGGGCTGTTGGTGTTCGCGCTGGAGAAGCCCTCGGTGCGGGTCTTCCCTCTGGGCCCCGACTTCAACAACATGCATCCGCAGTACTGCCGTTCCACCGATCCGGAACTGGCGCACGACATCCTGGTGCAGCACAACCACGGCTCGCTGGTCGATCCCGGCGGAAAGACCATCCGGCTGGTCGGCGGAGACGGGGCCGACCTCCACGTGATCCGCGATGACGGCACCCGTTGGCGCGACATACCTGTCGGCCGCGACGGCGTCGAATACGTGCAGGGCCACCAGCAATGGCGCGGGCGCCTGCCTTCCGTGTTGAGCGCAATGAGCATTCGCAAGGGAAAGAAACGGATCCTGGAGGGTTTCCCCATCCCGACGGCGGAAGGCACGTCGCACCGCGGCAGCCGGATTCCCGGCGGCCGGTCGAACGACCTTACGCGCGAGATCGAAGCTCCCGAGTTCTGGCACTTCAGCGTGGACGCGTCGGGCATGCGCGTCGTCTCCGATACCAGCGGCGCCGACCCGGCCACCGGACGGCGGCGCATTCACCTGGTGATCGGAACACTGGCCGGGGGCGAATCTCCGCTGCTCAAGATGCAGTACCTGCTGGACACACGGACTTCCGGCCAGGACCAGCCCATGCATCCTCACCCGTTCTTTTCCCCCGATGGCAAAGCCGTTTTCTTCAACTCGGACGCGGACGGGATCCCGCAGGTCTGGATGGCGACCGGATACCGCTTCCCGGAATGAGAACACTCATGAGACTCCCTTTTTTCTTCCTATCGTTGACGCTGGCAGGCGGACTGCTTGCGGCGCAAGACCAGATTCAGGTGGGCTGGGCGTCGGTGGACATCACTCCCGACCGCCCCGTGGCCCTGGCGGGGCAGATGCACACCCGGATCTCGAAGTCGGTTCACGATCCGTTGATGGCGACCGCGCTGGCCCTGCAGACGCCCACCGGCCAGGCGGTGATGATTTCCGTCGATTTTGCCGGCCGCAGCGGCATCCTCGAGCCCGTCCGCGAGCGGGTGAAAGTCCGGCTGCCCGGCTTCGACACCAGCAACCTGCTGCTGCACGGCACGCATACGCACACCGCGCCGGAAACCCAGGAAGGCACCTATGTTTTGCCCGCCCAGGGTGTGATGCCTATCGCAGAGTACCGCGAGTTCCTCATCGCCCGGCTGGCTGAGGTGGCGGTGCGCGCCTGGGAGAATCGCAAGCCCGGAGGGGTGAGCTGGGGACTGGGCTTCGCCGAGGTGGCGCGCAACCGGCGCGCGGCCTACATGGACGGCAAAACCACCATGTACGGCAAGACGGACCGCGAAGACTTCAGCCACATCGAAGGCTACGAAGACCACGCCGTGGACCTGCTGTACTTCTGGAACGGCAACAGGCTCACCGGGGTGGCCATCAACATCTCCTGCCCTTCCCAGGAGGTCGAGGGCGAGTACTATGTTTCGGCGGACTTCTGGGGAGATGTCCGGACCGAATTGCGCAAGCGCCATGGCCCGGACCTGTTCATCTATCCGATGACCGGCGCCTCCGGAGACCAGAGCCCGCACCTCCTGTTCCGCCAGCGCGCCGAGGCCGCCATGCTCCAACGCCGGGGCTTGACCC
>JADZAF010000156.1 GCA_020852755.1 Bryobacterales bacterium | reverse complement strand
TCTCATGGAGCGCCGCAAGGACTGCAGCGGCCCCGCCATGCCCGGCTGGGCGGTCATGGATGCCTTGCACTCCACCATCCACAGACCGCCTCCATCGGGCGGGAACAGGAAGTCGACCTCGAGACCTTGTTGATCGCGGAAATGATAGAGTTCCTTGAGACGTCCCCGGTTGACCTGGTGCTTCAGAATCTCCGAGGCCACGAATTCGAACAGCGCGCCAGGAAACGGCGAACGGTTCAGTTCAGCCTCCGTGGTAATCCCCAGGAGACGACACGGCAGGCCGGGGTCCGCCATGTGGACCTTTGGTGACTTGATGAGGCGCTCACCAAAGTTCTCGAAGTTGGGCGGCGCTAGGATGATCTGGTCCGTCGGGACAGAGATGCCGAGCGGCGCGGCCAGATCGGTTCGGTTGAGGATCCGTCCGCGCCGGCTGGCCAGCAAAGCCAGGAAGCGGCGGAAGGTCGCCAGATCCCTGATGTTCACGATCGCTCTCACGTCGCGCTCCAGGTGGGTCTGGATACACGAACTGAACCACAAGGCGCGTCCCTTGGGCCGGGCCAGCGAGCGGCAGAGGCATTCAACAGCGGGCGCCGATGGGGCGCTCAGGGATTCGGGCAAGTTTCCAGCCCGGCGTAGCATCAACGGCCAGATACGGCCAGGAAGGATCATCGGGCGGGGGGGGCTCAACACAGTTTTGCGCTAGCGTGAAAAAGGCCAGGCGAGGAGTCGCCTGGCCCGGCATCTAACACTGCTCAAAGCGGCGGAGCCGCCGTGGCTCTACATCGCCGGACGCTAACGCTCCTGGGTCCAACTGGCCCAGACAGCGCGGGAGGCGCCGTCATACATCACCAGGTTGCCGTCATCCTGCATTTTCAGGGTGTACGGCGCCTGGCCGCCCAGAGGGCGCGTGGACCATATTGCAATGCACGCCGAATTCGCATTGCAGACCCCGAAGCCCGGCAAGTTCACATCGGTTTCGGAAGATCCATAAATCAACAGATTGCCGTCCGGCTGCACGGCCAGCCTGTAGGGTGCGCGCCCTTTGCCCTGCGTTTGGGTAGACCAGATTGCACTGCCCTGTGCGTAGATCACGAAGTTTCCGTCACTATGCATTACGGCGGCGTACTTCCCGTTGGGCGAGACCAGCATCTCGTTCTGCGCCAGGCCAGGGCTGTTGAACGGGGAGGCGGCGCCGGTCCCGGAGGAAACAGCAGACCCCACCGGATTCCCCAGGCGAACCTCAATGCTGACGGTGTTGCTCGTGGAACCGACGCTCCTGGCATTTCCGCCATACCTGGCGGTGAGTGTGTGTGTGCCCGGCGCCAGGTTGAGCGCTTCAAACACATACTTGTCGGTCGTCCCGGCCAGAGTCATCAGTGGCGTCTCTCCGTCGTACAACGTGACGGAACCAGAGGGTGGAGCGAACGGCTGCGTTACACCAGACACGAGCAGCGTCAGGCGGATGGGCGTCCCGAATGCAACCGTCGTACCGGGCGTCGCGTGAAGAGAGGATACCGTGCTGACCGCATCACCCAGCAGCACGGACACATGACCGCCGGAGCTTGCCGGCACGGCGAAGTCCGCCTTGCCATCGGCATTGAAGTCTCCCGAGGCCGCGGCTAACGGAAGAGTTGAATCGAGCGGCAAAGGAGCGAAGTCACTCCAGCGCGGAAACCTTCCCGTTCCGTCGCCCAGCAACACGTGGAAACCTCCGGCGTAGACCGCAGCCAAGTCCGGCGTGCCGTCACCGTCGAAGTCCCCCACGGACAGAGAGCGGATTTCAGCAAACGGAAGGAATCTTTCGCCCGGTGCGGCTGTGAACTCGCCCATTCCGTTACCCAGGGCCAGCGTTATGCCGTCGCGAGTGTCTCCCACGGCGAGGTCCTGCTTGCCGTCCGCATTGAAATCCGCGACCACCACGAATCCGGAGCTGGTTCCGGCCAGGGTTGGGCCAGGCACTTCGGTGAAATCGGGTTCGATTCCCAACGCGGCATCTCCCCTTCCATGGCCCAACAGTATCTTGACATCGCCGCTATCGGCTCGAACCGCCGCCATGTCCTGATTTCCGTCTCCGTTGAAGTCTCCGACTGCCACGGATCCATGTATGCTGACATTCCCCGCCGCAGACAGACAGCCTCCAGCGAAAAACCCACCCGCTCCGTCGCCTAACGCTACCCGGGCCGAAGGGCGCATTTCATCATTGCCGCCATCCTGGAGGGCGAGATCCTGCCTGCCGTCCCCGTTGAAATCGCCGACTGCCAGGGATACAAGCGCGCACCCGCCAACATAGTCCCGGTACCGGGTGAAGTTCCCCGACCCATCTCCTAACAACACCGAGAACCTGCTGCCGGGATAAGACCCTTCGTGGCTTGCGACGGCAAGGTCCGGTTTGCCGTCCCGGTTGAAATCTCCAGCCACGACGGAGGCAGGTTTTGACCCCACCGCCAGGGTCGAGGCCGCTGTGAACCCGCCCGCCACATCGCCAAGCAGCACGGTGACGGTATTGCCGCCCCAGTCCGCGGACGCGAGGTCCTGCTTGCCGTCCCCGTTAAAGTCGGCGACCGCCACCGATACGGGATTGGATCCTGTTACTGGGCTCGAGACGGTCTTCAGCGTTCCCGAAGGGTTCGCGACGTGAAATGTCACGGCGATTGAAGATCCCGCGACGCCGGGCGCCGCAATCTGAATGCTGCCCGAGTGCGTGCCGGCCGCCAGCGATGTCTGATCGACCGAAACCATCACGGCGGCAGCGTCGCTTGTGATCTCGGACGCTCCATCTACCTTGAGCCACGGCTGGTTCGATGTCGCGGTATAAGAGAGCCCCGGCGCCGGAGTAGCGACCGAGGCGGGAATGGGCGCTGGAGCTGCGTAACCTGCTCGCGCATAGAAGGTCAGAGAGCCTGGATTGGCTTGAATCGGGCTCAGCAGCAGGATGGTGACACTCCCCTGCGCCCCCGGATGCGACTGGCTGACCGTGTTTGCCACGGCGAGGTCCGGCCTGCCGTCGCCGTTGAAGTCGGCCGTCGCCAGGGATGCCGGCAGGATTCCCGTATCTACCGGGGCCGCCACCACCTCGAAGTTCCCGTTGCCGTCCCCCGTCAGCACAACGACGTTGTTGCCGAGGGAGTTTGTCACGGCAAGATCCTGCTTGCCATCCGCGTTGAAGTCTCCTACCGCCAGCGACGCGTCCGGGCTGCCCGTTTCAGGCGCGAATGGACCACGCAGGGGCACGGTGAAGACGTCGTTATAGTTCCGGTCGCGCAGCAACACCGTGACACCGCCCGGTCCCGCCACTGCAAGATCCCGCCTGTAATCCGCGTTGAAGTCGCCCGTCACAATGCTTCCGCCGCCGGCTGCGTAAGGACTCCCCGGGGCTTCAGTGAACTTCCCCGTTCCGTCTCCCTTCAGGACCGTCACACTGGCAGGGGTGCTCACTGCAAGATCCAATAGCAGGTCGCCGTCGACGTGCAGTGACAGCAGCTGTGCTTTGCCTGCGTAAGGTATCGCGAGTGAAAACGACTCTTTGAATTTTCCTGTGCCGTTGCCCAGCAGCACGGAGAGGCCCGTCTTGCCTACCGAAGCGATATCGCTCTTGCTGTCCCCGTTGAAGTCTCCGGTGACCAGTGAATCGCTGCCGCCATTCGAGGTCCCGGGAATATCGGAAAGAATAGCGGTAAGCGAACCCGCGCCATCGCCCCGCAGCAGCGTCGGACCGGTGTCCCTGTGGCCCACCAGAAGATCCGCCTTGCCGTCCTGGTTGAAGTCGCCGACCGCCAGTGAAGTCTGCATCGATCCGGTTCCCGCAGGGAAATTGCGCGCGGGAGAGAAGCCGCCCTTCCCATCGCCCGGCAGAACCGAAATCTCCTCGCCGTACAGATTCGCCTCAGCGATATCGGTTATGCGGTCACCATCGAAATCGCCGAGCGCCACATGAACGGGACTGGTTCCCACAGGCCATGGACTCCCTGGCGCCTCGGTGAAAGGCTTCTGCGCGGCCAGCGGCGATGCGGCAAAGGAAAGGAGCGCAGCGGCGAGCACGGCTGTCAACCGTCCGCGAGCGCCGCGGAACGGCGCCGGTGATATCGGGAAGTCGCGCTCGCGTCCGAGTGAACTCGAGGCGCTGATGGAACAGTAACGATTGATCATTTGGATTCTCCTCAGATTTCTGGTTCAGGTTTTCTCCGGACTGCATCGAAGGCTGAATCCGCGGCATCGACTGCCGGGTCCCCGATGCGGTCTTCATCGACCGGTCAGCTCATACTGGGAGAACAGGCGGGCGGTCCGTATCACTGCTTTGAACTTTTTTTGTTAGACTTTTTCTGGTTAGAGAGAGGTACTCAGATGTCGCCTCAAACCGCCGTTCAGCCCGATACCGTGGCGAGGCTGATGGAGCGCTTCCGCAACGGCGACCAGGAAGCTGCCGGCCGGCTGGTCGAGCTTTTCTACCCTGAGCTGCGCCGGATCGCTGCCGCGCGCATGCGGGCTGAGCGGGTGGATCACACGCTGCAGCCCACCGCGGTGGTCCATCAACTCTATCTGGAACTCGTGAAGGTCAAAGCTCTTCGTCCGGCGGCTGGGGATGGAGCGGACGATAAGGCCGCTTTTCTGGGGCTGGCGGCCTTCCTGATGAAGCGGTTGCTCATCCATCATGCCCGGCCGCTCTCGAAGCGGTCGGTGAAAGTTGAGCTTTCCGACCTTCCTGTCAGCCATTCCGCCACGGAACATTCTTTGCTCGAAGTCGACGATGTTCTGAACAAGCTCGCCGCTATCAATCCCGCACTGCGCCGGGTGGTGGAACTTAGGGTCTTCGAAGGCCTGACGCGCGAGGAGATCGCAGAGAAAATGGGCTGCGGCACCGCCACGGTCGCCCGCCACTGGAGCTTCGCGCGAAACTGGCTGGCGGAGACTCTCGCCGGGACACCCGAACTGTGACCGGAGGGCGGCGCCGGATGGAGTCTACGCCGTTCGTTTCCATTCGCGGCTCGACGCCGAGATCCAGTCTTCGATCGTGCCGATGGCCTTATGCGCCGCCTGTTCGCCGGCGCGAATCATGTCTTCCGCCTTGCTGAAGCCGCTCCAGCCAAAGGACCCGACTTCCGGCGTGATGACGACGTCGGACGCTTCGCGCCAGTCGGGAACAACGCGGGACTGCACGATCTGGAAGCAGCGGTTGACTACGTTGAAGACGTTCGCTCCCGCCGATTTCCAGCCCTGCGAGGGTAGATTCACAGAGATCACGTGAGTGGCTCCGAGAGCGCGGCAGACACGCGCCGGCACTGCCATGCTCATCGCGCCGTCGACGAGGAGCCGGGCGCCGTCCCGAACAGGCTGAAACAGGCCCGGGTAGGAGCAGCTTGCGCGCAGAGGCATGGTCACTTCACCTCGACCGCGGAAAACAACCGGTTCTCCGGTTTCGAGGTCCGTGGCGACGATACCGAGGGGAATACGCATATCTTCAAAGCGAAAGCTCTTCAGCAGTTTTCGCAGAAACACCACCATGCGCTCACTTCCGACAAGTCCCATGCGGCTGAGAGTCCACTTGGCCACGTCGCGAAAGCGCATCGCCGAGCTGATCCGGGCAATCTCCGCGGCGCTGGCGCCACTCGCGAAGGCAGCCGCCGCCAGCGAGCCGGCGCTCACACCGGCGACACAATGGATAGGGATGTTTCTCTCCTCGAGCACCTTCAGAACACCGGCATGAGCGATCCCTCTCGCGAAGCCGCCGCCGAGCGCAAGACCGATTCTGCACGGCGCGGGAATCTGTTTCTTCGGGGTTGCGTGTCCGGTCGAGCCGGAATCGGCGAAGGAAAGATGCCGGTTGATCATGTCGCTTCTCCTGCTGAGGCCGGATATGCGCCTCGAATTCTGTCCACGGCGCGCAGAACGCGATCTCCATGGACCGGTCAAACGGAGATGGGAGAGCAGGGCGGCGGAGTGTATCGAGAACTTTCAATTTTTTTCCGGCGCGGTTAAACTGTCTGGTAACAACATCTGGAGCAAGCCTTCCCCCGGACTTCGCGACTGTGACGAATGAGCGCTGGCACCTGGCGTACGCGATCTACGAGAGCGCGGCTCAACTGACCGAGGCGCAACGGCAGCAGTATGTTCATACCGTAGCCCCGGATACCGAGATCGCCGGCCGAGTGCTCGCCATGCTCGAGGAGATGGCGGCGAGCGAGGATGGGGAGGCTTCGCTCGAGCCGGCCCGTTCGGGAAATCCCGCGGCTGATCCGGTGTCCGGCAGCTTGCCGGATGGCACGGAGTTCGGCCGTTTCGTCATCACCGGATTTGTCGGCCAAGGAGGGATGGGTAAGGTCTATTCGGCCCACGACCCCGACCTGAATCGCGCAGTTGCCCTGAAGGTGATCGGACACCCCGCCGAAGCTTCCGGCCACGAAAGCTTCTTTCGAGAAGCGCAGGCGGCCTCGGCCCTCAACCATCCGAACATCGTGACCGTGTACGACGTGATTCGCTCCGGTCCCACGGCCGCGATCGCCATGGAACTCGTCACGGGAACATCTCTGCGAAACCTTTGCGGGACTGCCCAGCCCGTGGAGAAGGTGATTTTCTGGGGACGTCAGATCGCTAGCGCCCTGGCGGCGGCGCATGCCCGGGGGATCGTTCACCGGGACATCAAGCCGGAGAACCTGATGCTGCGCCCCGATGGCTATATCAAGGTCCTCGACTTCGGACTCGCCCGGCAAGCCGGAGCCGGTCCGGGAGACGGCGAACCGGCGGCAGGCACCCTCGGCTACATGTCGCCGGAAGCAATTCTGCAGCGGCCAATCACGGCCGCGAGCGATATCTTCTCCCTCGGCATAGTCCTGCACGAACTCGCAACAGGAGCCAATCCGCTTCGCGGCGGCTCCCCCGGCGCCACGACACGGCTGGTCCAGGGACTGGATGCGGCTCCCATGGCCGCGGAGGGGAAAGGCGTTCCGCCGGAACTCGAACGTCTGGTTCGCGCCATGGTAAGCAGATCGGCGGCGGATCGCCCGGCGGCTTCCGAGGTGGCCGCGCGCCTCGACGCCATGGCTCAGCCGCGAATGTTCCGTCGAAGGACCGTTTGGGTTGCCGGCGCGCTTGCCGTCTGTGGGCTCAGCGGAATGGCAGCTTGGCGCGTGCTCCCGTCGCACCGGGCGGACTTCAGGCCGGTTTTGCTGCGGAGCGTGCCTCTGGACAGCGAGCCGGCCTCGGAAGAGGCGCCTGCCTTTTCGCCGGATGGCGCCAGCGTCGTTTACGCCTCCGACCTGGGTTCGCCCGGGATTCATCACCTTATGACCCGCAGTCTGGCCGGACTGGGTTCCGGCCGCGCCGAATCGACGCAGCCACGCGTCCTGACCTCGGGGTCCCAGGACGATTCCAATCCCGTCTGGTCGCCCGACGGGTCTCAGATCGCCTTCCTGCGGAGAATCAACGCAGAGACTCTTCAGGCGATCGTGATCCCCTCGGGTGGCGGGCCTGAACGCGTGATCGCCAGTCTGCCCGGTTTCCGGCCGGCCGCGCGCAAATACCTGACGTGGACGCCCGATGGCAATGCGCTGGTAGCGGCGCACCGGGTGAAAGCGGGCTTTGCGCTCCGCCTGTACCGCTTTCCGATATCCGGGGGGAGGGAACATCCATTGACCGAGGGCCCCGATGCGTCGCAGGATGTCTCCCCTGCCTTCTCCCCGGATGGCCGCTGGCTCGCTTACCTTCGCTGGGAGAACGGCGCGACATACGCGCTATGGGCGGTCCCGCAGCCGCGCGGAGAGCCGAAGCTGCTGGTAACGGCTCCGGCGCCGATCACTGCGTTTGCCTGGCAACCCGACAGCCGGACGATCGTTTATGGCGGTGGCCCGATGAGCACCGGCGAACTGAGGCAAGTCACCATTGACGGCCGTCAATCGCTTGCGCCTTTCGTTTTAGAGGGTGCCTCCGACCAGATCGCGATTGCGCCCAATGGGGGCAGGCTGGCTTACGTCCTCCAGAATCTGGATAGCAACATTTGGCGCGTGCCGCTGAACCGGAACGGATTGAAGAACCCGGCTCCCGCCGAAAAACTGTTCGGGTCCATTCGCGAGGAGATGGATCCGGCTGTTTCACCGGATGGGAAATCGATTGCGTTTATCTCCAACCGTTCGGGTCATTGGAATCTGTGGACGGGAAACGCGGACGGTTCCGGGCTGCGCGAACTGCCGGCGCAATCGCTCCTGCCGTTCCATCCAGCGTGGTCTCCCGATAGCCGCGTAATCGCCTTTGACGTCATGGCGTCGGGCAAGAGCGAGATCTGGCTCATTGACGCAGCCGGGGGGGCCGCCCGGCGGCTTGCTGCAATGCCGGGAGGCGCTCAGATTCCGTCCTGGTCCCGGGACGGCAAGCGCGTGCTCTTTTATACAAATGCGGAGGGTTCGCGGCAGGTCTGGGAGGTGGAGGCGACAGGCGGCGCTCCCGTCCAGCTGACTCGCGGAGGAACGTATGACCCTGCGGAATCTCCGGATGGCCGTTACCTGTATCACGGCAGCGTGTTGTCTCCTGGGGTCTGGCGTATGCCGCTGGCGCCGCGGCTGCCGGATGGCAGCCTGGCTGATCAGAACCCGGAGCTGATCCGTGAAACCCTACCTGTAGCAGGCCACCGCTTCTGGGCGCTGGCACAGGGCGGGATCTACTTCGTGGACGCGCAGAAGACGCCTGCGGTATTGAAGTATGTCGATCCGGTATCGCGCAAGGTAACCCTTATGGCTACTCTCGCCAAACGGCCGGCGAAATTCACCCGAGGTCTTGCCATCTCCCCTGATGGGCGTTACGCACTGTATTGCCAGAATGACGTGGACCGATACGAAATCCGGGTAGTGGAAGATTTCCGTTAGCCGCCGCCAGATGTAGTTTTCGCCTGTTCCGCTGGGAAGCCGCGGCCAACCGTGCTCTCGATCGCTATCCCTCTCCCCCGCCATTGCTGCTCCAACTGCCGTCCGGATTCATCGGTCGCCCCGGAATCCGCGCGGGCCGAGATTCCGGCCGGCATGAGGATCCGCGGGCGAATCCGGCGCCGGTCTCGACAACTCGGACGCAGCGTCCATTCTGAGCCGTTCAGATGCGAGCTTGACAGCCGATCATTCAGAAAATTAGAATAAGATTCTAATTCTAGTATGCCAAGCACTCCCGCCGATGTCGCTTCCCAATCGATCTGGCGCGTTCCGGCACAGGGGCGAAGCCAGCGGACACTTAAACGAATCCTCAACGCCACCGCCGCACTGCTTCGCGAGCGCCCGCTGGGACAGATTTCGGTGGCTGAGATTACCGCCAAGGCAAAGTGCTCGACCGGCTCGTTTTATCAGCGATTCGCCAGCAAGGAAGACCTTGTTGCGGCGCTCTACGAGGATTACGACCGGGAGCTTCGCGGGCGCTTGCAGTCGCTGCTTTCCCAAATCCCGAAAGGGGCCGCGAGCCTGGCCACGGCTGCCGAGAAGATCATCGGGCTGATCGTGGATCAGTACACGCAGGAGCGCTGGCTTTACCGGGAAGTCGCCCTATACGCCCGGTTGCGCCCCGAGGCAATTACGCCCGAGATGATGGCGAAGCGGAGCGAGCTTCAAAGGTTGCCCCTTGCATATCTGAGCCGCTTTCGAAACCAGATCCGCCATAGCGACCCGGAACGCGCTCTTTTGTTCGCCATTTTCCTGGTGAGCTCCGCAGCACGGGAGAAGATCCTGTTTGGATCTCCGCACGCGGCTGTCACCGTGGTTTCCAACGACGCGCTGAAGACCGAACTGACACGTGCCTTCATCGCGTACTTAACCACCTGAGCAAGAGGAAATCACAACATGTCCAGGATCATTCTTGCTTTCATCGTTGTTTGCAGCGCCGCCATGACCGCACGCTCGCAAACTTCGCCGCGAATCGCCTGGAAGAAATTCACGTTCACGGCTGCCTCCGGCACGCGCGTCGAAGCGGAAAAGGGCTGGCTCGAGGTGCCGGAACGCCACGCGCGTCCGGACGGTCCCAGGATTCGCCTAGCGCTAGTTCGCCTTGCCTCAACGGCAGGCAAGCCGGGAGTGCCGATCCTCTGGCTGGCGGGCGGCCCCGGCCTTTCAGGGACCCGCACCGCCACACGCGGTCTCTATCCGATGTTCGAGGCGCTGCGGGCCCACGGTGATGTGATCGCCTTCGATCAGCGCGGCACGGGATCCTCCGAGCCGAGCCTTTCCGTTCCGGGCCGCTTTG
>JADZAF010000155.1 GCA_020852755.1 Bryobacterales bacterium | reverse complement strand
TCGGTAAGTGCTCGGGCCTGTTCCCCAGCCCGCCGGCTCCGGCCGCCGGGCAAGCACGATTCCAAGAGAGCGGCTCGCCCGCGAAGCGGCCGTCCGGGGGGGAAGGAAGAACGGCCGGAGGAAGGCCCCAAAGGCCTAGCCTTCTCTCCAGGCCCGAGTGCCTACCGAGCCGCGACCAAAGGGAGCGGTTCGCCCGCGCGGCGGCCGTCCGGGGTTGGAAGGAAGGACGGCCGCCGCTGGAAGCGCGGGAAGGCCTTAGTCCGAAGCGTTGGACCCGTTGAAGGAACCGTTCGAGCCGTTCCACCTCAGCGGTTCAACCGGTGTGCGTTCCGCCTCCAGGCGTCCCTGGCAAATCACGCAGGTGCTGGCCCACGGCACGGCGGCCAGGCGTTTCTGCCCGATCTCCTCTTCGCAGAGCAGGCAGATGCCGTACTCACCGTTCTCCAGCCGGTCCAGGGCAAGCCGGATCTGGTTGGCGAGCGCAACCT
Organism: Bryobacterales bacterium; assembly: GCA_020852755.1. Lineage (GTDB taxonomy): Bacteria > Acidobacteriota > Terriglobia > Bryobacterales > Bryobacteraceae > JADZAF01. The sequence continues at coordinate 42,298 of JADZAF010000155.1, read as the reverse complement.
CGCGTTCGATTGCGGCCAGGCTCAGGTCCCGTTCGCTGGCCCGCTGGCATTGATCGAGTTCGTCCGGGACGTGGTCCACGGCGATGTCGCACAGCCGGGAATACCAGCGCAACTCCTGCAGCTTCAGCCGCAGCAGACGCTCCACCAGGTTCCGTTCCACTCTCGTCATCTTGTACTTCCACCTTGGCCGGCTGTTATGCCGCCGGCCTGCTCCTTTCTTCGGCCGTACGCCGCACCATCCCGCTCGCGCTTCAGACGGCGGGAATCCGCAACACCTGCCCGGCCCGGATCTTGTCCGGGTCGCTCAGCTGGTCCCGGTTCTCCTCGAAGATCTTCATGTAAGCGTTGGCGTTGCCGTAGAAATGCTTGGCGATCTTCGAAAGGGTATCGCCCGGCTGCACCGTGTACGTCTGGACGGTGGGCGCCTCCGAGGGCGCCGGCAGGCTGGAATCGATTCCCAGGTTGCAGGTGAGGTCGCTGTACGTAGGGTCCGCCGCCTTGATGGCATCCCACACGCGGTTCTTGCTGGCTTCGTTGGGCGCCGCGCCCTGCATGAAAAGCTTGCCGTCCTGCACGTGCAGGTGGTCCAGCCGCACGTTGTTCTTCCGTACGGCCTCCAGCGCGCCGGCGTACTTCTGTTTGAATTGCTCCAGGTCCATGATGGTTCTCCTTTGCTCCGTACGTCTTTGCAGATCGGCTGCCAAACCCCGGATCCGCGGGCGGGCGGATGTACCGCAAGCGCAAACCCTGGCAAACGTCCTTCCCATCCCTGCATGCACGGATCCGTCTGCCTCCGGGCCTCCCGCCCCCGGTTCTTCACCCGGCGCCGCGCTTCTCACCCCTGAGACCCCTCCCGTTCCCGGCATCTCACCTCTGCGATCACGCTCCCAATTGACAACCTCCCGGTTGTTTTCCTATATTCAATGGCCAGCACTGCCACTGGGTCTTCTGGGGAGAGGGATATACATGACACTCAAGAACGCTTTGTGTCTCGTCGTGGCGCTCGCCTGCGCGTCTGGGGCTCTGGCGCAGGTGGGCACGTCAACCATCACCGGACGCGTTTCCGACATGACCGGGGCCGTGGTCCCCAACGTGGCCGTAACAGTCGTAAACGCGCAAACCAGCTTTCAGTTCAAGACGGTAACCAACCAGGAGGGCATCTTCCGGGTTCAGTCGCTGCAGCCCGGACCCTACCGGGTGGTTTTCGAGGCGTCCGGTTTCAAACGCCTGGTGCGCGAGAGCGTCGAGCTGCGCACGGGCGACACCCTGCCGGTCAACGCGGTGCTGGAGGTCGGCAGCGTAGCCGAATCGGTCGAAGTGACCGCCGCCGCGCCGCTTCTGGAAACCGAGACCTCGGCCACCGGCACCGTGGTCGCAGGCAAGCTGATCTACGATCTGCCGCTCTACCAGCGCTATGTCAACTCGACCTTCCACCTGGTGCCGGGCGTGCAGACCGGCGGCTACGCCTACGGCGGCTCGCTGGGCAGCTACCATGTGGCCGGGCAGCGCTCGGGCGCCATCGGCTTCTTCGAGGACGGCGTGGCCGCCAACGACACCGAGGGCGGCACCGAAATGCCCAAGCCGGTGCAGAATTCGGTGGCCGAAGTGAAGGCTCTGACCACCGTCGTGCCCGCCGAATACGGGCACTCCGCCGGCGGCGTCATCAGCGTCGTCAAGAAGACCGGCACCAACCAGATCCACGGACTGGCGTCCGCCTACGGGCGCTCCCGCCGCATGCAGCACCGCCGTTTCTTCGACCTCTACAAGGCTTCGCAGCCGCAGCCCAACAACCCCAACGGAACGCCGAACTGGTTCATCCTGCCGGACGCCAGCGTCGGCGGACCGGTGGTCATCCCGAAACTCTATGACGGCCGCAACAAGACCTTCTTCTTCTTCGGCTATCAGAAGCTGATCGAGAAGAAAGCGCTCCAGACCTACACCAACGTGCCCACGCCGGACATGCGCAGCGGCGACTTCTCCTTCGGCGGCATCGGCAACCCGCTCTTCGATCCCAGCACCACCCGCCAGGTGGACGGCCAGTGGGTCCGCGACCCGTTCCCGGGCAACCGCGTTCCGGTCAGCCGCTTCGACCCCGTCGCCCGCAAGGTGCTGGAGATCGATCCCTGGCACGCGCCCAACAGCCCGGGCACTTACAACGCCAGCGGGCCGGTGGATAACTACTTCTATGCCGAGCCTTCCCGAACCTTCTTCGAAGACTACAACGGGCGCATCGATCACCAGTTCAGCGAGGCCTTCAAGATCTACGGCAGTTACACCTACAACCACCAGAGCGGTTGGGGCCGGCCGCGCAACATACGCGTGCCCGACTTCGACGCGGTGGAAGGCAACCTGCAGCCCTTCACCGGGCAGAACTGGTCGGCCGGAGCCACTTACATCCTGAGCCCGACGCTGATCAACGACGCCAGGGCCGGCTACTACCGCCGCCGCAACGACCGCATCGTGCCCTCGTTCGGCAAGAACTACGCCCAGATCCTCGGCATTCCCAACATCGCTCCCGACCTGCTGCCCGCCTTCGGGAGCGGCAACGATTACGGTTCCCCGGAATCGACTTACGGGATCGCGGTGACCGGGCCCAGCCGGCATATCGGCGAAACCCTCTCGTTCCGCAACGACCTCACCAAGATCCACGGCACCCATGCTTTCAAAATGGGCTACGAGGTGCTGCGCCACCGCTTCAACTCCACCGTGAAGAACTACCCCAGCGGCCAGTTCCTCTTCGACGGCATGACTGCCGGGCTGCAGCCGGACGGCAATGCCGTCCCGCGCACCGGCAACACCTTCGCGGGCTTTCTTCTGGGCTGGGTGCGGCAGGCCCAGTTCGACGCCGAACTCGCCTCCTGGCTGCCGCGCTCCTACATCCACAGCTTCTATTTTCAGGACGACTGGAAAGTCACTCCCAACCTGACGCTGAACCTGGGTCTGCGCTACACCAACGAGAGCCCATACTCCACCAAGTACGGCCAGATGACTAACTTCTTTCCCGCCGCCACGGATGACATCACCGGCCGCATGGGCGCCTTCATCCACCCCGAAGGCGGTTTGAACGCGCGCGACAACAACAATTTCCAGCCGCGCATCGGCGTGGCCTGGCACCCGCTCAGGAAGTGGGTCTTCCGCGGCGGCTTCGGCTTCTACACCGTGGACGTCAAGTTCCCGCTGCGGCGCGGCAACTTCGAGGAATACGTCGCCCAGGCCAACCAGCAGCGGGCGCCCGGCGATCCCCGGCCCCTCTACCAGATCAGCCGCGGGCCCGATCCCCAGGCCTTCCGCATCCGCCCCAACGGCACCAGCGGCTACATCGGAACCAACTTCGGCTCGCGCAGCGCGGAGTGGTGGGACCCGTCGCTGCGCAACCCGTACGTGATGAACTGGAATGCCAGCATCCAGTACGAGCCGGGCATGAACTACCTGGTCGAGTTGACCTACCAGGGCTCCGCCGGAGTCGGTCTGATCGAGCGCTGGCAGGCCAACGCCTTTCCCGTCGACCTGGGGCGCGGCGATCCGGCCCTGCAGGCCGCCGCCTTCCGCGCTCCGCAGAATTTCCGCTCCTACACCCACTTCGGCGATGTCCGCTTCCGCTCCAACATGGGCCACTCCACCTTCCACTCCGGCACCGTCAAGGTGGAGAAGCGCTACTCCCAGGGCCTGACGTTCCTCAGCTTCTACACCTTCTCCAAGGCCATCAACAGCCAGGACGACAACAACGCGGGCGGCGGAGTGGCGCCGCTGCAGAACCGCGCGCTCGAGAAAGCCCGCGCCGGCTACGACCGGAACCACCGCGTGGTCGGAACGGTCAGCTACGAACTGCCCATGGGCCGCGGCAAGAAATGGTTCAACGGGGGAGGAGTGGTGAACTGGCTGCTGGGCGGCTACGAGATCGCCTGGATCCAGACCTTCGAGACCGGCAACCCGCTCACCTTCAGCTTCCGCAACAGCCCCTACAACTATTTCCCCACCTGGGTGGGCGATTGGCGGCCCGACCTTGCGGGCAGCCCCGAACTCCGGGACAACTGGCGCGACATGGGACCGGCCCGCTTCAACCAGCAGACCATCAACCCCCTGTTCGACATCAATGACTTCGCCTACCCCGCGCCGTTCACCCCGGGCAACGCCGGCCGCAACATCGTCACCGGCACCCCTCTGGTCTGGTCGCAGGTCTCCGCCAAGAAGAACTTCTACCTGAGCGAGCGCTTCCGCTTCCAGGTCCGCTGGGACTTCCAGAACGCGCTCAAGACCTACAACTTCGAAACGCCCACCACGGCGGTCGATTTCCAGAACCCGCGCACCTTCGCCAAAACCACCAGCGACCCCAGGACCGCCTCCTTCGGCGGCCAGCCGCTGATGAACCTGACGCTGCAGCTAACCTGGTAAGCTGTTCGGTTCGGGGCGGGCCGCCGGCTCGCCCCGGTGCAACCCCGATTCCATGCTGGAGGCGTCCGGTGAGCCGTATCCGATTGCGAATTGGCGATGTGGAAATCGATGCAGAGCTGAACCAGTCCGAAACAGCCAAGGCCCTGGAGCAGGCGGCTCCCTTCGAGAGCCGCGGCAGTTACTGGGGACAGGAATTCTATTTCGAAGCCCCGGTGGAGGCGCGCCAGGCGCCTGACGCCACCGATGTCCTCGAACCGGGCACGGTGGCCTACTGGCCGCCCGGACAGGCCGTCTGCCTGTTCTGGGGACCCACCCCGGCCAGCCGGGGCGGCGAGTGCCGCGCCGCCAGCCCGGTGAACATCGTGGGCCGGGTCCTTCAACCCGAGCGGCTCAAGCAACTCCGCGACCGCCAGGTGGAAGTCACACCTATCGCCTGAAGATGCCTTCGCTTCCGGCGTGCCGTGCCCCCGCTTCCGGGGGCGCGGCGGCACGCTGGAAACGCGATCCTACAAACCCTTCTTTGCCAGGAACTCCACCAGGTCGACCACGCGGCAGGAGTAACCCCACTCGTTGTCGTACCAGGCCACGACCTTCGCCAGGTTGTCCCCGATCACCTTGGTCATCTGGCCGTCCACGATGGAGCTGTTCGGATTCCGCATCATGTCCGTCGAAACCACCGGGTCCTCGGTGTACGCCAGAATGCCCTTCAGCGGTCCGGCCGCGGCGGCCTTCATGGCGTCGTTGATGTCCGCGCCCGTGGCCGGCTTGTCCAGCACCACCACCAGGTCCACCACCGACACGTTCGGCGTCGGAACCCGCATGGCGTAGCCGTCCAGCTTGCCCTTCAACTCCGGCACCACCAGGCCGATCGCCTTGGCAGCGCCGGTGGTGGTCGGAATCATGTTGAGAGCGGCCGCGCGCGCCCGGCGCAGGTCCTTGTGCGGAAAATCCAGCACGTTCTGGTCGTTCGTGTAGCTGTGGATCGTGGTCATCGATCCCTTCTGGATTCCGAACTTGTCCTGCAGCACCTTCACCACCGGCGCCAGGCAGTTCGTCGTGCAGGAGGCGTTGGAGATGATGTTGTGCTTCGCCGCGTCGTACATGCCGTCGTTCACGCCCAGCACCACGGTCAGATCCTCGTTCTTCGCGGGCGCCGAGATGATGACCTTCTTCACCGTCCCTTTCAGGTGCTTGGAGGCCTGCGTGGCGTCGGTGAACTTGCCGGTGGATTCCACCACGATCTGCGCTCCCAGCGAGCTCCAGTCCAGCTCCGCCGGGTCCTTCGTGGCGAATACCTTGATCCGTTTGCCGTCCACCACGATGGCATCCGCCTCCGCGCTTACGGTTTCGGCCAGAGGCCCGAGCACGGAGTCGTATTTGAGCAGGTGAGCAAGCGTCCTGGTGTCGGTGAGATCGTTCACCGCCACCCACTCGATATTCTGTTTGTGCAGGCCGGCGCGCACCACGTTGCGTCCAATCCGGCCGAACCCGTTAATCGCTACTTTAACAGCCATGGCTTGAGATGCTCCTAAGGGGGAATCGATGAGTGCTTAATCAAAAAGGATATCAGAGGCCGATATTGGCCAGCAACAGCCGGCCAGCAAACGGACGCGCCGCATTGTTATGATCGTTTCATCAATGGTGGATCCGATGAGAAAACCCCTGCTCGCTTTCCTTGTCTCGGTGTGCGCGCTTACAGCGCAGCCGCGTTATGACCTGCTGCTTAAGGGCGGTCACGTGATCGATCCCAAGAACAGCATCAGCCGCGCACTGGACGTGGCCATCGCCGGCGGCAAGATCGCCCAGGTGGCGCCCAGCATACCGGCTTCCGAAGCCCGCCGCGTGGCCGACGTTAAGGGACTCTACATAACTCCCGGCCTGATCGATATCCACGTTCACGTCTATGCCGGCACCGGAATCCGGGCCATCACCGGCGATAGCAGCGTGTACCCCGACGGCTTCTCCTTCCGTACCGGCGTCACCACCATGGTGGACGCGGGCAGCGCCGGCTGGCGCAATTTCCCCGATTTCCGCCAGCGCGTCATCGACCGCGCACGCACCCGCGTGCTGGCCCTGCTCAACATCTCCGGCGGCGGCATGGACGTGGATGGCGAAGACGACCCGGCCGATCTCGACCCCGAAGCCGCCGCCCGCATGGCCAGGCAGCATCCCGACGTGATCGTGGGGTTCAAGACCGCCCACTATAACGGCCCGGGCTGGCTCTCCGTGGAAAGAGTGGTGAAGGCCGGCAGCCTCGCCAACATGCCCGTGATGGTCGATTTCGGGACCGTGAACGACATCCGCAACCTGAACACCCTGCTGATGGACAAGCTGCGCCCCGGCGATATCTACACGCACATGTATTCCGGCCACCGCGACGAGCTGATTGAGAACCAGCAGATCAACCCCGCCATGATCGCGGGCCGCAAGCGCGGCATCATCTTCGATGTCGGCCACGGCGGCGGAAGCTTCTACTGGTTCGTCGCCGTCCCCGCCTATCGGCAGAAGTTCTACCCCGACGTCATCTCCACGGACCTGCACACCGGCAGCATGAACGCCGGCATGAAGGACATGATCCAGGTGATGGCCAAGATCCTGAACATGGGCTCGCCGCTCGAAGACGTGGTTCGGTGGTCCACCTGGGACGCCGCCAAGGTCATCAAGCGCACCGACCTGGGCCACCTGGACGTGGGCGCCGAAGCCGACGTAACCGTGATCCGCATGGATAAGGGCAGGTTCGGCCTGGTGGATTCGGCCGGGGCGAAGAAGATGGGCGACCGCATGCTCGTCGCCGAGATGACGCTTCGCAAAGGCGACGTGGTCTGGGACCTCAACGGACGCGCCAGCCAGGATTGGACCGTCTTTCCCTACAAGAAGCGGCCCCGCGCTTCCCACTAAATGCAGGCCGTCCGGATCGCTCTTCTGCTGGCGGGCTGCGTGCTGGCCCTCGCCGCCCAGTCCCGTGAAGCGCGCATCGCCAGGGGGGTTGCGGCGCGGCGCGATCAACGGGTCGCGCAGCGCCGCGACTTCCACATGTACCCCGAGCTTTCCAACCGCGAAGAGCGGACCGCCCGGGTGATCGCCGAAGAACTGCGCCGCCTGGGCTTCGACGAAGTGCGCACCGGCGTCAGCCGCCACGGCGTGGTCGGACTGCTGAAGGGAGGCAGGCCGGGTCCCGTGGTCGCCGTGCGGGCCGATATGGACGCGCTGCCGGTCCAGGAGACCCTCGACGTTCCCTATCGCTCCCGGAACCCCGGAGTGAAGCACGCCTGCGGCCACGACGTCCACATGACCGTGGCCCTCGGCGCCGCCCGGCTCCTCAGCGGCATGAAGCAGGAGCTGGCCGGCAGCGTGAAGTTCATCTTCCAGCCGGCCGAGGAAGGACCGCCCGAGGGCGAGCAGAGCGGCGCGGCTCAGATGATCCGCGAGGGCGCGCTCGAGCAGCCTCGTCCGGGAGCCATCTTCGCCCTGCACACCTCGCCGTTGTTGCCGGCCGGCAAGGTCGGCTACGCCCCCGGCCCCATGCTGGCCTCCTCGGACTCCTTCAGCATCCGCATCATCGGCAAGAAGGTGCATGCCGCCTGGCCGCACCAGGGCATCGACCCCGTCGTGGTGGCGGCCGAGTGCATCGGCGCCCTCCAGACCATCTCCAGCCGCAGGCTCGATCCCGTCGAGCCGGTAGTCATCACCGTGGGCTCCATCCACGGCGGCAACCGGAACAACATCATCGCGGACGAAGTGAAGATGGAAGGCACCCTGCGCACCCACAACGAGGCGGTCCGCGAGCGGGCCATGACGCTCATGAAGGAAGTGCTGGGCGGCGTGGCGGCGGCTCACGGCGCGCGGGCGGAGATCACCTGGTCGGAGAAGCACTATCCGGTGACCGTGAACGACACCGCCCTGATCGAAAAGACCCTGCCGGCCCTGCGGGCGGCGCTGGGCGCGGAGAATGTCGTGCGCGTGCCGCCGGTCATGGGCGGAGAGGATTTCTCTTTCTATCAGAAGGTGATTCCCGGCTGCATGTTCTGGCTGGGCGTCGCCAATCCCGCCCGGGGCATCACCGCCATGCTGCATACCGCCGAGTTCGACGTCGATGAGGAGAGCCTCCTCGCCGGCGTGCGGGTGATGACCGCCGTCCTGCTGGATTATCTCGAGCAGAGCCGGTAGGTATTCTCGAAGCGCCCGGGCGGCGGTGACTTCGGAAAGCAGCCAGCCGCCGGCCTCAGGACTGCGGGGCGAAGGCCGCGCGGTTGAGCGCGTCCACCACGTCGCGGGGCTTCAAACCGTTCTTGCGCGCCACCTGCTCGATGTCGCAATCGTCGCAAGCCCCCCGGAATCCCAGCTCCTCAAAGACCGGCACGGTCTGGGGATGGCGCACCTTCACGTCGCGAACCAGCATATCCCCTCGGATCAAGTCCGTAAAGCGAAACATAACCGAGGTTATACCAGATCCGGGCGGGCTTCGGCCAAGCGTCCTGCCGGTCTCGCCGCGTTCCGGAAGGAGGTCAATTGGCCGCGCGGCGAGACGCGAAGAGCAGGGGCCGGGACCTGAGCGGCAGTCCCGGCAACCGGCAGGACCGGAACGGTTTCTCTGTCTCCGTTCCTGATTCCAGTCTAACCGCTCCCGCCCGCTGCCCGCTAGGCAACTTACTGACAAAGAGTATGTCCACTTACGCTGGATCGGGCCTTGCGGAATGGTGATCGAGTGCACCTTCCCGGACCTCCCTTCTTGCCGCGCCTGGACAGTGCCGTCTCTCACCCCATTCCGCGCGGCCCCGGACGGCCTGATACCCTGGAGGCATGGTGCGCTGGTGTTGTTTTCTGGTGGCGGCGGCTGCCTGTGCGCAGCAATACCAGGTGTTCCCCCGCGTCGTCCGCCAGGGAGAGACCTTGCGCGTAACCGGCGATGCCGCCGGCGCCCGCATGAACGGCCGGACCATCCGCCTGTTCCCCCAATCCGACGGCCCGCGCCTGGGATTGATGCCCGTTCCGGCCCTCGCAAAGCCCGGCGCTTACACTCTCGAATTCCTGGACCCGGCCGGCGCCGTTCTGCACTCCGCTCCGGTCACCGTGCGCGACGCCCGCTTCCCCTCCCAGAACATCACCGTCAGCAAGGCCGTCTCCGAGTTGAAACCCCTGCCCGATGAAGCCAAGACCGTGGCGGCCGTCCGCGAGACCGTAACCGATCTGCGCTTCTGGACCGAACCCTTTGCGCTCCCCGTGCCGGGCTGCATGACCTCGCCCTTCGGCGTGCGCCGCCTGTATAACGGCAAGCCCGGCGGCAATTATCACGGCGGCATCGACCAGCGCTCGCCCGCCGGCCGGCCCATCCGCGCGACGGCGGATGGAACCGTGAAGCTGGTCCGCATGTTCAACCTGCACGGCGGCACCGTGGGTATCGACCATGGCCAGGGCCTGGTTTCGCTCTACCTGCACATGTCGAAGTTCGCCCTTCAGGAAGGCGTGTCCGTGAAGAAGGGTGACGTCATTGGCTACGTCGGCTCCACCGGGCGCTCCACCGCTCCTCACCTGCACTGGAGCCTCTACGCCAACGGCGTCCCGGTAAACCCGCTCCAATGGGTGCGGCTGAAGCCTTGCTCCGCTCCAGCCGCCGCCAAGGCCCGTAAGCGCTGAGATTCGCTATCCTGAAAAAGTACCTGGGACGAAATCACAAAGGAAGAGGACTCACGGGATGAAACGCACGGCTCATGCGCAATGGCGCGGCGACCTGCGCGGCGGATCGGGAACGGTGTCGACGGCGAGCGGAACGCTCTCCCATCAGCCGTATTCCTTCCACACGCGCTTCGAGGAAGGGAAGGGAACCAACCCGGAGGAACTGTTGGCCGCCGCTCACGCGGGTTGTTTTTCCATGGCCCTCTCGGCTCAGCTGGGCCAGGCGGGACTCACCCCCGAGAGCATCGAAACCACCTGCACCATCACCCTGGAGAAGCAGGCCGACGGCTTCGCCATCACCCAAAGCCACTTGCAGCTGAAAGCCAGAATCCCCGGCGCCTCGAAGGAAGCGTTCGACAAGGCCGCCCAGGCCGCCAAGTCCGGCTGTCCGGTCTCCAGGCTCTTCAACACCAGCATCACTCTGGACGCCTCCCTGGAGAGCTGACCTATCGCCGGCTCTGGAATCCGGCCAGCCAGTTCTGCACCACGTGGATCACCGGCTCCTGCCCGCCCACTCTCTCGGAGACGAGAACGCGCCGGCCATCCGGCGAGACGTCGTAGTTCGCGTCGGTCCAGGATGAATTGAACGCGGAGTGGGCGAAAAGGCCGGTGGCCGGACCCGCCTCGAACCCCGGGGAGAGACGCACCTCGGCGGCTACTAGCGTTCCTGCCTCGACGTAGAAGATCTCCCGGCCGTTCCGGCTCCACCGCATCTGGGATGCGCCGCCGCTGGAGACCGCCCACTTCCGGCTTCCCGATGGAAACTGGCGCACATAGACTTCGTCCCGGCCCGATTCGTCCGACAGGTAGGCTACGTAGCGGCCGTCCGGCGAGAGTTTCGGAGACTTCTCGTTGAATTCCGTCCGCAGGAAAGGACGAGGCTCCCAGCCGCCGCCGGCGTTCCTTTCCAGGTACCAGAGATCGTGCCCGTTGTCCGGATGCGCCACTGAGTAAGTGATGTACCGGCCGTCCCGCGACCAGTCGGAGACACGCTCATTGTGCGGCGTGGCGACCAGCGGCCGGCCCTCCGGCCCGCCATCCGCCTTCCGGACAAAGATGTCGATGTTGCCTGCCTGGTAGGAACCGAAGGCCACCTCATCTCCGCTGGGCGACCAGACCGGAAGGATTTCAGTGGCCGGGTGCGACGTCAGGCGAATCCGGGCGCCGCGCGCATCGGAAACCCAGATATCCAGGGAATCGTTCTCCAGCGTCTCCGCGGCAATCCGGCTCCCGTCCGGCGATACAGCGGGATACCACGCTCCCTTCACCACCGGCCCCGCGGTTTCCAGCCGCGCGCCTCTCCTGTCCACCCAGGCCAGCTGCTCGAAAACCGCATCCCGATATACCAGGGTTCCGTCGGAGGCGACCGAAGCGTCGGTGGCATTTCGGGCCACCAGGGCGCCTTCTCCCGCGAACTTCGCCTGTTGAGGCGAAAACGGCCGGGCCCACAAGTCCGTCCCCAGGCGGTACAGCAGGTATCCTTCGGAGGCGTAAACCGGCTCGAAACCCGGCCCGGCGGCGTGCTGCCGCCCGGTCCGGAGGTTCTTCGCCATCAATTGGCCCTTGTAGACGAACAGGACTGTCTGCCCGCCCCCTTTTATGGGCAGGAAGTGCGGATTGAACACGCAAGAAGATTTTCGAAACGGTTCCTCCGCCCGCTCCTGGAGTTCGCCCTCCAGCATCTCGGGAGAAACCACCCGCTCCGGTGTTCCCCCCGCGGAGGGCGTGACATAGAGCCCGGTTGGGGAACTGCACGCGAAAAGGATCGAGGCGCCGTCCGGACTCCAGGCGGCGCCGGAGATGTGCGCGCAGCCGGTTTCCGCCACCGGCGCCGGCGCGCCTCCCCGCGCAGGCACCTTCCTGAGCTTGCCGCCCGCGACAGCGAAACCGACGGTCCCGCTGTCCGGCGACCAGAAAACCGTCAGCGCTCCGCCGCTTCCCTCGATGAGCCGGGGCTGCTCCTGATCCAGGTCCTGAATCCACAATCTGCCCACGCCCGCGTCCGCGACAATGGCAACATGGCGTCCGTTGGGGGAAATGGCAACCCGGCGGGCATCCAGCAGCGTATATGTGGGATCCGGGCGGCGGACAGTGAACCGCCGCAAGGGTAACTGCGGTTGCGGCTCGGAACGTCTGCCGGCTCGCAGAGAGAGCACGGCGGCGGGGATCGCCAGGACCGCGGCCAGCGTCAGGGCGGCTGCCCGCTTGCGCTCCGGCCGCCACGCGGATAGGCGGCGTTCTCCGGACGGCTTCCCGAGCCTCTCCACCAGGTGGATGAACCGGTAGCCGCGTTTGGGCAGGGTCTCCACGAACCGCGGGTTGGATGGTGAATCGCCCAGCGCCTCGCGGAGCTTGTTTACCGCCGTGTTGAGGCCCTGGTCGAAGTCCCCGTAACTGTCGCCCGGCCAGAGCCGCAGCCGCAGCTCATCGCGGGTGATCACTTCGCCAGGTCGGTCAAGCAGCGTTGCCAGAATCTGAAACGGCTGATCCTGAAGGCGCACCACCCGGCCGTCTTTACGCAGCTCGCCCGCCGCCAGATCCGCTTCGAACGGACCAAACCGAATCCGCCTCTCCGGATCGTCTTTCATTTCCGGATCGCCGTAAGGCCCCCTCCCGGTTCTGTGAGAATTATATCCCTGAAATCGCGCCTTCAGGGCGGGTGAGCATCCTCAACAGTGTCCGGAATCTAACGGTTTCCCCGCGACTTAGCGGTTAACCGGAGAGTTAGAAAAAGTCCAGCCGGATTTCAGGCGCTGTCTATCGCCCCGCGGCCCGGTCCTCCGCAAAATCGGCCCTATCGGAGGGATAGGGAAGTGTCGCTGGGATTCAGGAACCTTCGCCGGCGGGCGATCCTGCTGGCCGCAATGGCCGGACCTGCACTCGGAGAAACACCCGTTCGGGTGCGGCTCTACGATTACGCGGGAGTCCCGCCCCGAATTCTGGATCAGGCGCAGGCCTATGCCTCGACCCTATTCAGCGAGGCCGGAATCGCCATGGAGTGGGCCCGCTGCTCTCCCGGCGAAAGCGGCGTTCCGGGAGACGCCGCCTGCCGGCCGCCGTTCGATCCCCTGAATCTCGAGATCCGGATCCTCAGCCGCGAGATGGCGAAACGGGCCCACACCACGGAACACGCTCTCGGCTACGCGCTTCTTGCCCCCGGATTCCACCACGTCGCCGCCGTCTTCTACCACCGCGCCCTGGAGCTTGAAAAGGCCTGCCTGGCCGGCCGCTCCGATATCCTGGGCGCGGTCCTGGCCCACGAAATCGGCCACCTCCTGCTCGCCCAGCCCCATCACCCTCCCACCGGCATCATGTGCGCTCGCTGGGGAGACGAGGTCTTGAAGCTCATTCAAAAGGGCCGCCTGCGATTCACTGCCGGGGAAGCTCGCGCCATGGCCCGCATGCTCTCCCAGGGAAATCGCGCGCGCTCTCAGCGCGCCGTGGCGGCACTGCTGCCGCCGCATTGACAAAAAAAGCGGCGCCCCTCAGGGGAGCGCCGCTCCGTTACACCCACACCCTCACACCCAGGGCGCCACGTACCGTATCCCCTGCATCTCCGCCAGCGCCGCCAGCTTCGCCACCGGCAGCCGCCCGACAAGCAGCGTCCCGTTCGGCCGCGCCACAATCACGAACCCCAGCGCCTTCAACCGCGCCAGCGTGGCCGCCGAGGTGTCCGCCAGCCATACCTGCAATTCGGCCTTTCCGTTCCTGATGAAACGCGCCTGCGGAGCCAGGCCCTTTCTGTAAGCCTCCACCGCCCTGGCGACCTCGGCGTGCATCCGGGAAGCATCCTTCTCCCGCCGCATTTCCGCGGGACTCCGCAGGCGGATGTCGGCCCGCTCGAGCATCATCCGGGGCGAGGCCGCAACCCTCTGGGCCGCTCCGGCCATCATCGAGGCCGGCGCCGTCGAGGCCATCACCTCGTTTTCCCGGCCGAACACGCCTTCGTAGCTCACCCCCTCCGGCATCTCCACCGGCACCTCGACCCGGCGCGGCTGTCCGCCCTCGGTCACGGTCATCTCCTCCACGGCCACGAACGACGTGAAGGGCGACATCAACTGGTACTCCAGCGCCAGTTCGGTCACCCGCTCCCTGGCCTCCTCTCCGGCGAACTGCTCGTCCAGCAAATCCTCGATCCGGTTGCGCGCCCACAGCACCGGCAGCACGTCGTGGCGCGCCTCGCCGGCCGGCAGATCCACGAAGACCTGGCGCGACCATGGCCGTCCCGCGACCTTTCCGTTGATGCGGATCATCCCGCGCGCCGCTCCCGAGTAGCGGCCCGACAGCACCAGCGCCTTGGCCGCGAACAGGTCCGGCACACGCTTCGGATACACATCCTGCACGGGCAGCCCGCCCCAGTCGATGCTCACGTCCGTGAGCAGCGGGTTGCGCACCCGCTCGTGAAAGCGCTTCGCCGCCGCCGACCCGTCTTCGTTCAGGCTCACGTACTCCACCTCGCCCCGGCCGATCTCGGCCATCTTGTCCAGCAGGTACCGGTTGACCGAATTGCCGATGCCAAAGGAGAAGACGCGCGCGTTGGGATGCCGCCCGACCTCCGCAATGATCTCCGCCTCGTTGCCCACGTACCCGTCGGTCATGAAGCACACGATGCGCACCGCCGCCTGGTTCTCCGACGCCTCCAGGGCCGCGCGCACCGCCTTCATCATCTCGGTGCCGCCGCTGCCCCGCCGCGCCGCCAGGAATTCCTGCGCCCGCCGCAGGTTGGCTTCACTCGCCGGCGCCGGCGACGGGAACAGGATGTGCGTATCTCCAGCAAAGGTGATCAGGTTGAAGGTGTCCTGCGGATACAGGCTCTCCAGCGCCAGCTTCATCGTCTCCTTCGCCTTTTCGATAGGAAAGCCCGACATCGAGCCCGACGTGTCCAGCACGAACACCAGTTCCTTGGGCGTCACTTCGGCCAGGGTCACCCGCTCCGGCGGCTGCAGGATCAGGGTGAAGAAGCCGCCCCGGCTGCCGCGATGGGTGAGCACCGCGTCCGAGATGCGCCGCCCGGCCACGTCGTAGCGCAGCACGAAGTCCCTGTTGGGAATCACGGCCCGCTCCCGCAGCCGCACCCGGGCGCGGGTGGCCGAGGGCCGCTCGAAATCGATCTCGTGGTTCACCGAACGCAGGCGGTCGACCGGCATGCCCGCGTCCAGCGCCACTTCCACCGAGATGTCGTGTCCCGCGCGCGTGCCCGGCCTGGCCACCGGCGGCGTGATCCGCGAGGCGTCCGGTACACGGTCGGTGTCCGGCGACCAGCCGCCGCCCTGCTGTCCCGCCGGCCTGCCCGGAATGTAGCGCGGTCCCACCACCATCGGAAACACGAAGCCGTACTCGCCCTCTTCGTAGTTCAGCGTTTCCACGTAGCTGATGGTGATCTTCACCTGCTGCCCGGCCAGGATGTTGGCCACCGACTGCGTGAAGATGTTGGGCCGTTCCTGGTCCAGCAGGCCGGCCGTCCGGCCCCGCGAGCGCGCTTCCTCGTAGATGGCCCGCGCCTCTTCGCGGCGCTTGATCTTGCCGCGCACCGTGCGGTCCCCGATCAGCATCACCATCGAATCCACCGCCGCGCGGTTGGGCAGCGGAAAGGTGTAGACCGCTTCGATCGTTTCCCGGAACGGGTTCTGAAATACCTGGGTCACGTTGACCCGGGCGGTGAAGCCGGTGATTTCCGCCTGCACGGCGGTGTGCTTCAGGGGGCAGGAGCCTTTCGGGCTGTCCAGCGAGCCGGCGCTCTGCGCGCCGCATGCCAGGCCGGCGGTAGCGGCCAGAACGATGAGGAATTTCGGTGCCATTTTTCGGATCTCCGTCGATACGGAAATGCCCTCATCCCCGGATTCCTTTCACGGTTTTTTCTTACAATCGGAGGTTCATGAAACCCGCCGCCCTGCTGTTCGTCGTCCTGGGAGCGCTGGCCGCCGCGCCCCCGGCCTATCAACCCAACTGGCAGTCCCTGGACAGCCGCCCCAACCCGCAGTGGTTCAACGAGGCCAAGTTCGGCATCTTCATCCACTGGGGCGTCTACGCGGTGCCCGCCTTCGCTCCCGTCGGCCAGTACTCGGAGTGGTATTGGAACGCCTGGCAGCGCGGGCCCGCGGACAAGTCCGGCAAGCCGAACCCCACCTGGGAGTTTCACCGGCGCGTCTTCGGAGAGAAGTTTCCCTATTTCGATTTCGCGCCGCTGTTCCGCGCCGAACTCTTCGACCCCGATCACTGGGCCGCCGTGTTCGCGCGCTCCGGAGCACGCTACGTGGTCCTTACCTCCAAGCACCACGACGGCTTCGCCCTCTGGCCCAGCGAGCACGCCGACCGCGCCTGGAACCGGCCCTGGAACAGCGTCTCCGCCGGCCCCAGGCGCGACCTGGCGGGCGACCTCACCGCCGCCGTGCGCAGCCGGGGTCTCCGCATGGGCTTCTACTATTCGCTCTACGAGTGGTACAACCCGCTCTGGCTCCAGGACCGCCCGCGCTATGTCAGCGCGCACATGCATCCCCAGTTCAAGGACCTGGTCACCCGCTACCGGCCTTCGCTCATCTTCTCCGACGGCGAGTGGGACATGCCCAGCCAGGACTGGAAGAGCCCCGAGCTGCTGGCATGGCTGGTCAACGAGTCCCCCGTGCGCGACGAGGTCGTCGTCAACGACCGCTGGGGCAAGGAAACCCGCCACGTGCATGGCGGCTATTTCACTACGGAATACACCGCCGGGCTGGTCGGCAGTAGCCGTCCCTGGGAGGAAAACCGCGGCATGGGCCATTCCTTCGGCTACAACCGCATGGAGACCCTGAAGGACTACCGCACCGAGCGCGAGCTGATCCTGATGCTGATCGACCTCACCAGCCGGGGCGGCAACCTGCTGCTCGACATCGGGCCCACGGCCGACGGGCGCATCCCGGTCATCATGGAGGAGCGGCTCATTCAGATTGGGGAGTGGCTGCAGGTGAACGGCGAGGCCATCTACGGCACCCGTCCCTGGAGCCGCACCCGCCAGTTCAGCGAGGGCCAGGCGCCCGAGCTGAAATCCAGCCGCTACATGACCCGCTACGACGTGACCGATTTCGTGGACCGCAAGCGCCCCGGCCAGGCCGTGATCGAGGCGTTCTTCACCGCGAAGGGAGACGACCTGTACGCCATCGTGCCCGGCTCACCCGGCCGCACTCTGACGCTCAAGGAATTGCCCCGCGCTCCGCGCAGCGTCACGCTGTTGGGCCGCGACGGTGAGCTGAAATGGACGCGTTCGGGACAGAACCTGGTAATCGAAATGCCCGATGTCGCGGCCGGCGCCGCGCGGCACGCTTATGCCGTCAGGCTCTCCGGGGCCGCGGCTCGATGACCGCCAGCGCCTGCCGGCGCGCCTCCTCCACCACCAGGATCACCAGCGCGATCCACAGCAGGTCCGCCAGCAGCAGGTGGACGATCTGCATCCAGATGGGCGCCAGCAGCAGCACGTTGATGCCTCCGGCCGCCAGTTGCACCAGGACCAGAACTCCGGTCCACAAGCCGGCCTGCCGCAGCGCGCTGTCGGACCCGCGCCGCCAGGCGCCCAGGGCCAGCGCCAGCAGGAACCCGCCCACCAGGATCGAGGCCGCGGGGTGCAGCAGCCGCAGTTGCAGCAGCCAGTGCGGCGAGCCGGTGGTCTCCTGCCGGATGCCCGCCGCCATGGAGGGCGCCGGGAATAGCGTGTCGCCCAGCGCCGCGATTGCGCCGGTAACGCCGACCAGCAGCGCCGCCGGCAGCGCCGCGCGGAACTTGCCGGGCAGCGCGCGCCACTCCAATTCCTTCAGCGGCCGTCCGGCGAACCAGGCCGTCAGGGTCAGCATGGCCAGCAATAGCTGGGTGTTCGCCAAATGCGCCGAGAGGTACAGCGCGCGCCCCACCGAGGCGTTCTGCGCCACGTACTCGAACAGCACCAGGCCCGCTCCGAGCACAGCCTCGATCAGCAGGAAGACCGCCGAGAACGCGGCCGCCCGCCGCGCCAGGTGGCCGCGCGCAAAGAGCCGCCGGCTCCAGGCCCACAGCCCAGCCACGGCCAGCAGGTCCAGCCCGCTGGTCACCCGGTGGGTGAATTCGATCAGCGTCTCCGCCTCCGCCGAGCGCGGGATCACCTCCCCGTTGCACAGCGGCCAGTGGCTGCCGCATCCGGCCCCCGACCCGCTGGCGCGCACGTAGGCGCCCCACAGCACCACCAGCACCGTGTACCCCAGCACACCCCAGGCATAGCGGACGAAAAAGCGTTGGGCGGGAAGACTCACTCTTCGTCCAGCTTACCGTATTCCTGGCGCATGGCGGCCCGCCGCGCCCCCGCTCGGCTTGAACACGATGCCGTTTCCGAGCCGCGACCAAAGGGAGCGGTTTTGATTGAGGCGTGGGAGGACTCCACCGCTCGCTTTCCTGCCGGTCACTCGCTGCGGTTGCGGTTCAGTTGACGTGCCGCCACGTGTCAGCTTTCGGCCGCTCGCCGGTTTGACTCCGGCCCGGCACATGCGAGAGCATGGCGGTTCACCCACAGCTATGTCCGCGTTCCCCTCAGACTCCCCGGACCGGATTCCGGCCGTCCTGGACGAACTCAGGCTCCTTGCCGTTGAAACACCTCAGGCGGCGGCCCTGCTCGCTCCCGGGCGCCAGCCGCTCACCTTCGCCGGGCTCTGGTCCCAGATCGAAACCTTCGGTCAGGCGTTGCGCGGCGCCGGCGTGGGCCGCGACGATGTGGTCGCCCTCGTGATGCGCGACAGCCCCGAGTTCATCTCGTCGTTCCTCGCCATTGCTTCCGTCGCGATCTGCGCTCCGCTCAATCCGGGACTGCGGGCCTCGGAGCTGAAGCCCTGCCTGGAAGGGCTCCCCGCCCGCTACGTGCTGCTCGACCCCACCCTGAACACTCCCGCCGAGGCCGTTGCACGCGCCCTGGAGATCCGCCTCCTGCACGCTCTTCCCACGCTGGGCCGCGAGGCGGGAATCGTGAACATGCGCGATTTCGGGAACGGCGAACCGGCGGCGCCCAGCCACCCGATGCCGGAACATACGGCGCTTCTGTTGTTCACCTCCGCCACAACTGGGACGGCCAGGCTCGTTCCCCTCACCCACCGCAACCTGAGCGCCATGGCGGTGAACAGCCGCGCCCCCCTCAACCTCACGGCCTCCGACCGCTTCCTGAGCATGATGCCCCTGTTTCACCTCCAGGGGTTGATGGCTGCGGTCGCCCAGTTGGCTGTCGGCGGCAGCGTGGTGTGTCTGCCCGGTTTCGATGCCGCCCGGTTTCTTTCGCAGCTCGAGGAGTTCCGGCCTACCTGGTACACCGCCGGGCCGGCCTTGCACGGCGCTATCCTCCCCGTCATCCAGAGCCGGCCCGATGTCCTGCGGCGCTGCCCTCTGCGCTTCGTTCGCTCCATCGGCGCGGCGCTCCCGCGCGGCCTCCAGGATCGCCTCGAAGCTGCTCTCCAGGCCCCCGTGCTCGAAGGGTACGGCATGACGGAAACCGGGCTGATCACCAGCAACCGGCCCTCCCCGGACGGCATGAGGCGGGGATCGGTAGGCCGCAGCGCCGGAGTGGAAATCGGAATCATGAGCCCGGCCGGCGATTTTCTGCCTCCCGGCGAGGAAGGCGAAATCGTCGTACGGGGACCTACCGTGATCCAGGGCTACCGGCATAACCCGGAAGCCAACCGCCTCGCCTTCCGCGACGGATGGCTGCGCACCGGAGACGTCGGCCGGATGGATGCGGACGGTTTCCTCTTCTTTACGGGCCGCATCAAGGAGATCATCAACCGCGGAGGCGAGAAGATCCTCCCGCTGGAGGTGGACGAGGCCCTTTTCGCCCACGCCGCGGTCGCCGACGCCGCGACGTTCGGCGTCCCGCACCCCAGCCTGGGAGAGGATGTGATGGCGGCCGTGGTGCTGCGCCCAGGCGCCTCGGCCACGGAAGCCGAACTGCGGCGTTTCGTCGCGGCCCGCCTGGCGGGTTTCAAAGTGCCCCGCCGCATCGTGTTTCTCGATGCCATCCCCAAAGGCGCTACCGGCAAGCCGCGGCGCGCGTTCCTCGCCCAGCAGGTGCTGGCGGCGGCCGGCGGGGAGACGGCCGGGTCCGCCGAGGATTCAGGCTCGGGCTCGACCCGCGATGCAGGCCTCTGGGCCGGCCCTTCTTCCCCGATCGAGAAGCGGCTCGCCGCAATCTGGAAGCGCATCCTGCATGTCGAGCGCGTGGGGATCCGCGACGACTTCTTCAGCCTGGGCGGCGACTCCTTCTCCCTGACGCTGCTGGTAACCGAACTGGAAACCGAATTCGGCCGCGACAGGCATCTGCTCGACGGTCCCGAGTTCTTCTCCAGCCCCACCATCGAAACCCTGGCCTGCCTGTTGGGGGACGGCGTCGCGCGCGGCGAAACGGCGCAGCGCGGCGAGGATGCCCGCTTCATCACTCTGCAGCGGCACGGCTCGCGCATCCCGTTCTTCTGCTTCCCCGGCGCGGATGAAAATCCCTACTACTTCGTCGCGCTGTCCCGCCATCTCGGCCAGGACCAGCCCTTCTACGTGGCGCGCGACCCCCAGCCGCCCGGCGAGCGCGGGGTCTACACCGTGGAAGAGGCCGCGGAACGCTTCCGCGCCTCCCTGCAAACCGTGCAACCGCGCGGCCCCTATATCCTCGGCGGGCATTGCTATGGTGGAATGCTGGCATTCGAAATCGCCCGCCGTCTTGCCGCCCGCGGCGAGGAAGTACGCATGCTTGTGCTGTGCGAGGTGCCGGCGCCCGGTTATCCGAAGGTGGTGCGCCATTGGAAGAGCTATCTGCGGCAGGCCGGCCTGCAGGTTTCAGCCGCGCTTCGCGGCGATGCGCACGTCTCTCCCGGAGAAGTCGCCGCCCACCTGAAACTGCTGGCCGGCCTGTTCCGAAAAAGAAGCGGAGCGGCGGCCCGGCGCCTGCTCGCGCGCCTGCGCCTGCGAATGGTGATCGATTCCGTCGAGCAGATCGGCATGAGGAACAAGCAGGCCGCGCGCAGTTACGTCCCCCGGCCGTTTGCCTGCAAGGTGGTTCAGTTCATCGCCGCCGGTGAACATCACAGCACCGTGATCCTCGACGATCCCAGGCTGGGCTGGCGCGATCTCACTGCCGGCGAGTTCCTGGTTCGCGAGGTTCCCGGGCGGGCCGACGCCATTTTCAAGGAACCCGCCGTGGCCGATCTTGCCCGCCAGATTCGGGGATTGCTGGATGCCGCCAACCGCCCGCCGGCCGCCGCCTCCCTCACCGGGTTTTCGGGGGCAGCCGCTGCTTCGAGAGCCGGCAGATGAAGGTGTTCCCCCAGGCCGCAACCCGCAGCTCCGCCTCCATTCCCAGCATCACGTGGGCCTCGGGATGCGTTAACCCGTAATCCTGCACCAGCCATTGGATCATCTCGGTGATGGCGGCCTGGAAGCCTTCCTTCATCGCCGAGGGCGTCGTGCCGAAGGTGACCAGGTGGGTGGGCTGTTCGAGTCGCGGCCAGCCGATCGATTTCCTCTTGATCAGATCCACGGAGAACTCCACGTCCATGCTCGTCTCCGTCCCGTTCCCCAGCAGTTCTCCGTCACCGTGAACGGCGTGGCCGTCCCCGAGAAAGAACAGCGCACCCGGTTCGAAAACGTTCAGGTACAGGATGCTGCCCTCGTTGATGCCGTTGTAGTCGATGTTGCCCCCGTGCGGTCCGGTCGGCCCCGACGTGATGGCCGTCTTTCCCGGCGGCGCCACCCCCATGCAGCCCATGGCCGGGCGAACCGGGTACTCGAACTTCACCCTGGTCCCGAGTTTCTCGGTGGCCGTGGCGACGTTCCTCTCCAGGTCCAGATGCCACTTCATGGCGTTCTTTCGTCCCGGCTGCAGCCATTCGGCGAACATGTTCTCGTCGTGGGACCGCCGCACATACGGCGGCGTCAGCGCGTCCAGATACACTCTTCCGTTGGTCCATCCCCAGTCGCGGTTGAGCCGCACCTTCTCCAGACGGACCACCAGCGTGTCGCCCGGCTGGGCGCCTTCGATATAGAACGGCCCGCTCAGCACGTTGCCGGCGTCGAGGACGATCTTCCCGCTCTTGTCCCGCCCCCGGGCGTCCAGCGTGGACGTGACGACCCGGTCGCCGGGCTTGATCCTCGCCACCGGCGGGTGCGCAAACGAGAACGTCGTGTAGTAGCGGTCGGGCTGCACCCGGTGCGTTTCGCCGCCCACCGGGCCCGGTGCTGTCAAAGCGATACAGGCGGCGGCCGCCGGCGCCAGCCGCGGTAAAATTGCCATCCGCATCTCTCCCTCCTGTAATCCTTAGCGTTTGCCCTCGGTCACCTGGCGAATCACCCGCAGCCAGTTCAAGCCCAGGATCTTCCGGATGCGCTGCTCGGAGTAGCCCAGCCTCTGCATCGCCTTGGTCATCTCCGGGTAGTCGCTGATGTCCTTCATCTCCACCGGCAGCGGCGGGCCGCCGTCGAAGTCCGAGCCGAGCGCCATGTGGTCCTCGCCCACCAGCTTTACCCCGTAGTCGATCACCCGGGCCAGTTGGTCGGTGCCCATCGCGATCTCCTTCGGGATCGTCCCCCGGAACACGAACGGCAGCCCCTTGGCCACCTCCCGGTCCACTTCCACCAGCGACATCGAGGCGTAGCGGCTGGGGCCGGTGCGCGCCGGCCTCGCCGGGCGGGCCGGCGTCCGGCTGCGCGTCCATTCGAAATACCTGGGGTTGTTGAACGAATTGCCGAACTGGATGCCGATCACCCCGCCCTTCGCCGCGATCGCCCTGGCCGCTCGGTCGCTGATGCACCGCGGCAGGTTCACGAAGTGCTGGAACCCTCCGTGGGAGTAGATGATCGGATGCGAACTCGCCTCGGCCGTCTGCACGATGGCCTCGTCCGATGCGTGCGCCACGTTGATCAGCATGCCCAGCCGGTTCATCTCCCGCACCAGCGCGCGGCCGTGGTCATTCAATCCGCCCCAGCGGCCCGCGTCGCAGCAGGCGTCGATAAAGGCGTTGCTCTCGTTGTGCGCGGGCAGTTGCAGGCAGCGCAGCCCCAGCCGGTAGAGCGCGCGCAGAAGCCCCGGGTCGCCATCCAGGTCGAAGGCGCCCTCCAGGTCCAGAAAGGCGGCGATCTTGCCCTGGCGGCTGATGCGCTCGATCTCCGTGGCCGTGCGCGCCAGTTCGATCACGTTGCGGTTCTTCTCGATCTGCTCCAGCGCCAGCTCGATCACCCGCAGCGTGTTCTTCACTTCCAGCCGCGCGGGATAGTAGGGTTCCGGCGTGTAGACCGAGAAGAACAGGGCGTCGATGCCGCCCTCGCGGGCGCGCGGCAGGTCGATGTGCCCGTCCGGGTAACGCTGTCCGATATCCGAGGGCTCCAGCAGCTGCCGCGTCATGACGTGAACGTGGCCGTCCATGACGAACGCATCGCGGTGCAGGTCGGCGGCGCACAGGGCGCCGGCCAGGAAAAGGACGGGCAGAAAACGCATCCGCATAGAGATTCAAGTCTACACCGCTGTCCTCCCCTCGGGCCTGCAGTTGAAATGGCCGCTCAAAGAGGATAAGAAGTAGTGCATGCTGAAACGTAGAGAGTGCCTTTCCGGCTTGCTGGGGGCGGTGTGCATGAACCGGTTGACGGCGGCGATCCGGAAGGACCGCCTGGACGAGGCCGCGGCCCTGATCGCGAAGAACACGGATTCCGGAGACGTCTGGGCCGCCTCCCTGTACGTGGCGCAGAACGATTTCGTCTACCAGCGCGCTTTCGGCCGCGCCCAGGATCCCGACGCCGTCTTCCTTCTGGCCTCCATCACCAAGCCGATGACGGTCACCGGCGTCATGGTCCTGGTGGACCGCGGGCAGTTGTCCTTGTCCGATCCGGTGCAAAAGCACATCCCCGAATTCACCGGCGGCGACCGCGGCCTGGTAACCGTGAAGCACCTGCTCACGCACAGCTCCGGCCTGCCCGATCAGCTCAAGGAGAACGTGGCCTTGCGACAGCGGCAAGCCCCGCTCAAGGACTTCGTGGCCGGCACGTGCCGCACACCGCTGCTGTTCAAACCGGGGACCCAGGTGAAGTATCAGAGCATGGGAACGCTGCTGGCCGCCGAGATTGCCCAGCGCGTGACCAGGAGGCCGTTCCGCGACTTCCTCCGGGACGAGGTCTTCCTCCCCGCCGGCATGACCAGGACCTCGCTCGGGCTGGGCGGACGCAGGATCCCGGAGACGATGCAGTCGCAGATTGAAAGCGCGCCCGGCATGTACGGGGGCGGAACTGCAACCAGGGATTGGAACTGGAACAGCCTCTACTGGCGGGACCTCGGCGCTCCCTGGGGCGGCGCTCACTCCACCGCCTCCGACGTCGCCCGGCTGCTGCGCCTGTTCCTGAAGCCCGACGGGAAGGTATTGAAGCGCGAAACGGCGGCCTCCATGCTGGCGAATCAGACGCCCGGGTTGAACGAGCCCTGGGGCATCGGATGGATGATCAAGCCGGGGACCTTCGGCCGCCACTGCTCGAATCGCACCTTCGGCCACTACGGCGCCACCGGCACGGTCGCCTGGGCGGACCCGCGGACGCAGCTCATCTGCGTCCTCCTGACTACCAAACCGGCCGACGTCTCCCGCTCGCACCTGCTGGGACCCGTCTCGGACCTCGTCTCCGCCGGCGTCGCCTGATCGGGACCGGCCTCCCCGCCTACACCCCGCGCCGGTTCCCCCACAAATCGACGTGCAGCCGCGGGCTGAAGCGGAATCCCTCCTGCTTGCAGACCTCCACGATCCATCTGCCCCGCTCCCGCAAAACTCCCGGGTCTACCCCCTCCGGCATCAGGATGACCCTGCCGCGGTCCGCTTCCAGTTTCTCCAGCAGCTCCCGGATCTCGTTCAGATCCGTTGGATGAGCCACCACAAACTTCAACTGATACTCGAACTCTTCCATCAGCCTGCGGAGAACCTCGGGTTGCAGCCGCAGCCGGTCGTGCCGGGCCGCCCAATCACCCTCCGGAGTCGAATTGGACAGCTTCGGGCTGATGCTCATCAGGTCGCATTCCACCGGTTCGTAACGCGTGCCGGCGGTCTCGATGGTAATGTGCAGCCCTCGGGTGCGCAGGCCCCGGCTCAGTACGGCGATCTCCGGCGCGATCATGGGTTCCCCTCCGGTCACTACCACGTGGCCGGCCCCGAAGCTGTCCACCCGGGCCAGGATCCTCTCTACCGGAAGGTCCTCCCCCTCCGGCCGCCACGACGTGTAGGGGGTGTCGCACCAGGAGCAGCGCAGGTTGCAGCCGCTGGTTCTCACGAACACCGAAGGCACCCCCGCCAGTGAGCCCTCGCCCTGTACGGAGTGAAAGATCTCCGCGATCCTCACGACACCAGCGGGTCCACCAGGCCCGCCTCCTTGAAGCCCTTGCTTCGCAGCTGGCAGGCGTCGCACTCCCCGCACGGCCGCCCGTCCGGACCGGGATCGTAGCAGCTATGCGTCAGCCGGCAATCCAGGCCCAGTTCGTGCGCCAGGCTTACGATACCGGCCTTGGTGAGGTCAATCAGCGGGGTGCGGATGCGGATCCGCGCCGGTCCCTCGACCCCGGCCCGAGTGCCCAGGTTAGCCATGCGCTCGAAGGCTTCGATGAACTCCGGCCGGCAATCCGGATATCCGGAGTAATCCAGGGCGTTGACGCCGATAAAGATGTCGGCCGCCCCCAGCGCCTCGGCCCAGGCCAGCGCCAGGGACAGAAAGATCGTGTTCCGGGCGGGCACGTAGGTGACGGGAATGCCCTGGCCGATCTCGGCCGAGGAGCGCCCCTTGGGCACCTCGATTTCGCTCGTCAAGGCCGACTGGCCGAGCATCCGGAGGTCGACTGCGATCACCAGGTGCCGGGCCGCTCCCAGGCTCGCCGCGACCCTGGCCGCCGATTCAAGTTCTACTCGATTCTTCTGGCCGTAATCGATTGACAGCGCGTAGCATTCATAGCCTTGGCGGATCGCCAGCGCCAGGCAGGTGGAAGAGTCCAATCCCCCGCTCAACAGGCAGACGGCCCGGAGGGGCACGGCAGGGTTCTCAGGCATGTTTGGGTAATCTCAAGGCCAGCAGGAAGCCGAGCACCGGGGCCGCGATCAAGCCTCCCATGGCGTGCTGGAGCGAGAAGACATCGGAAATCCAGCCCGTCAGGGGGATGAACAGCATGCCGGCCATGCCCCAGGCGAAGCCCATCATCAGGGCGGAGACCGTTCCCGCCTGGGCGGGGATCAGTTCCTGAGCCATCACCACGTTGACCGGGATGGTGAACAGGAGGATGAGGCCCCCCACGATCAGCCCGGCGATCGACAGAGGCCCGTGTCCAAACAGAAACAGGGCCAGGAAGGGAGTGGAGCCGATCATCGAAAGGATGATGATCCGGCGTCCGCCGAAGCGGTCGGCCAGGTGTCCGCCGGCAAAGCCCCCGATCGCTCCCGCCAGCAGATACAGGGAGACGATATGGCTGGCCGTAGAAAGCGTGTAGCCGCGCTCCAGGTTCAGGTACAGCGGCAGGAACTGGGCGAACGTGATCTGGACGATCGAGCGGATGAACACCAGGAAGTAGAGGATCAGCATGGGCCGCCAGACGGCGCGCAGCGGGGTCCAGTCGAAGACCGGCCGGCCCCCCTCGCGTGGCGCCAGCGGCGGCGCGAGGGACAGCATCAGGGCGCTCAGCGCCACGCCCGGCACGGCCGCCCACGCCGCCCGGTCCAGCCCCCAGCGCCCGGTGATGGCCGAGAAGAGCGTCGGCCCCAGCGCGAATCCCACCGTGCCGGCGCTGATGAAGATCGCCATGGCTTTCTGCCTGCCGTGCTTCAGCCCGGCGGTCGCATTCGCGGCCGCCTGGGGGTGGAACGAGGCGATGCCCGCTCCGCCCAGCGCTGCCATCGTCAGCAGCGCCCAGAACCCCGGGGCCCAGCCCAGCGAGGAGATGAAGACTCCCGCCACGGCCGGCGCCAGCACGGTAAACAGCCGCGAGTGAAAGCGGTCCGAAAGGTAGCCGTAGGCCGGCTGCATCACCGACGACGAGAAGACCAGCACTCCCCCCAGTACGCCCGCCTGGGTGAAACTCATATGGAAACGCTCGATCAGCAGCGGCTGCAGCACGCCCAGGGCGCTGGAATAAAGATCCACGCAAAAATGTCCCAGGGAGAAAAAAACCAGCGGCAGCCACGCCGCGCGCGCGGCGAGGGACGGGCCCGGCGCCTGCAGCTCAATCACCTTGGTTTCGGAGTTCATTCCGGGGAGGTCAACGTCCATTATACCCTTGGGAGCCGCAACCACCTGAATCGTGGCGACTTCCAATGCCTGTAGATTGTGGCTCCAGGCTCCAAAGCGTGTCAGAAGACCTGTTGGCGCGCCGATTGCACTTTCCCATGCCGGAGGTGCAGGTATGCAGGTAACTTCTTCAGGGTCCGGAGCCGGGTCGGCGCGCATCCCCAAAGTGCTCTCCGCCAGCACGCTGATCGGGGATGGCGTCCGGAACCTGCAGGACGAGGATCTGGGCAAAGTCGAGGAGATCATGATCGATCTCGACAGCGGCCGGGTGGCCTACGTGGTGGTCTCGTTCGGCGGCTTCCTGGGCCTGGGCAGCAAGCTGTTCGCGATCCCCTGGGACGCCTTCCGGCTGGACTCCGATCGCGAGGTGTTCATCCTTGACGTGGACCGGCAGGCGCTCGAGAACGCCCCGGGATTCGACAAGGACAACTGGCCGGATTTCGCCGACCGGGAATGGGGCAGCCAGATCCACAGTTACTACGGGTATGATCCCTATTGGAAGCGCGAGTCTTCCGCCACTGACTGGGAACATACTGGCGAGACTCGCAGGTATTAGCCAGCGGGGCCGGGGACTCTCTTACTCACACTCCGGCCCTTTTCCATCAGGAGGAAATGATCAATGAGAATGGAATCGCTTCGTGATCTATATATAAGCGAATTACGCGACGTTCTCGATGCCGAGCGCCAGATCGTCAAGGCCTTGCCGGAGATGATCCGGGCCTGTTCCGCCGAGGAGTGCCGCAGCGCTTTCGAGGAACACCTCGAGGTCACCCGGGAGCAGGTGAAACGGCTCGAGCAGGTCTTCGACTCGCTGGGCCAAAAGGCCTCCAGCCGTAAGTGCGCGGGCATGCGCGGCATTATCGAAGAGGGCAAGGAGATTCTCGAGCAGGATGCCTCCGGCCCGGTCAAGGATGCCGCCTTGATTGCCGCCGCCCAGCGGGTCGAGCACTACGAGATCGCAGCCTACGGGACCTTGTGCGCCTACGCCAAGGAGCTGGATTTCCAGGACCAGCTGGAACTCCTGCTGGAAACCCTGCAGGAAGAGAAGGACACGGACGAGAAGCTGACCGGCATCGCCGAGAACATCGTGAATGTCGAGGCGGTGCGCAAGGCCGGCTGACCGGGAGGAGCCATGAAGACCAGATCGATCGTGGCCGCCCTGGCGTGCTGCCTGCTTCCCGCCGGCGCCTGGGCGGACACTCTCACGCTGCGCAGCGGAACCCGCTACACCGGCACCATGGTTTCCGCTTCCGGCAATGTCATCAGCTTTCGCACGGACAGCGGCGCGCGGCGAACCTTTGCGGTTCGCGACGTGGCGCGGATCGAATTCGAAGCACCGGCCTCCAGTTCAGGTATGTTGAATGCCGCGCCGCCCGCAAGCGCCGCCGGGCTGATGGTGCCGGCGGGCGCGGAGATCTCGGTGCGGACCAACCAAGCCATCGATTCCGAAACCGCCACCACCGGACGAACCTACTCCGCCGAGATCGAGAAGGACGTGCTCAACGACGCCGGCGCGGTGGTGATTCCCCGGGGCGCCGACGCCGAACTGGTGATCCGCGAGGTGTCCGAAGGCGGCGCCTTAGGCGGCCCGCAGTTGGTGCTGGATCTGAATACGGTCAGCATCGGCGGCCGGCGCTACCTGGTGAGCGCCAGCGACGTGGAGCGCAGCAGCGACCGGGGTATCGGGGCCAACCGCCGCACCGCCACCATGGTGGGCGGAGGAGCGGCACTGGGCACGCTGCTGGGCGCCATCGCCGGGGGTGGAAAGGGGGCGGCTCTGGGGGCGCTTGCCGGCGCTGCAGCCGGCGGAGCCGTTCAGGTTCTGACCAAGGGCAAGGAAGTTCGCGTTCCAGCAGAGACGGTTCTTACATTTAGAGTGGAACAACCATTACGGCTAGAACGGCCATAAATTGGCTGTAAAATGTGAGGGCAGGCACGTATTGCTGCCCTCTTTGTGTTTCCCGGTTTGTCGGGGTTGCCGTAAGTAAGTACATTTTCATTGCCTGTTGTACTGAGCAGTGATACAATTGCACCTTAAGAACAGATTAAGGAGTCGCGCAGAGCCCTGTGAGGGCTGTGGTCTGAGCTTTCACAGGGTATTGTTTTGTGGCGGCGAATTTTTGGAACGAAAGGACTTATCTCCGGTTCATGCCCGCAGTCAAAGAGGGCGCTGAGGCACGTAGTCTGGAGCTGGCCCGCGTCCTTCTCGTCGATGACGATGTTACTTCCCGCCTGACATTGCAAACCGTGCTCGAAGCCGGCGGGTACTGCGTGGATGTGGCCGCCTCGGCGGCCGAAGCGGTGGGCAAGCTCGACGAGCAGGAGTACGAGCTGGTCCTGAGCGACCTGGGGATGGAATCTCCCCGTGCGGGCCTCCGGGTCCTGGCCCACGCGCGCCTGAAGGATTACCAGCCGGCCACCGCCCTGGTGACCGCCTATCATGGCTCCAAACCCCGCCAGGAGAGCCGCCGGGCAGCCACGTCTCTTTTCGTGGAGACAGAAGACCTGGCCGGGCTGCTGGGTCATGTCGCCGAGCTGATCGGCCTGCGCGCCAGCCGGCGCCTGGCCCGCTCCATGCGGCAGCCGTCCGTCACAACGTCCTGACGACCTCTTCCAGGCGCTCCAAAGCGCCCCGGAAGAAATGATCCCCGGCTTCCACCCAAATCAATCTCTTGGGCTCCCGGAACCGCCCGAATAGAATCTCCGTCTCGGCCCGGGGCCCGAACTCGTCGTGGGTGCTCTGGATGAGGATCTTCGGCGCGGAGCACGTCTCGAGGTGGCTGGTGTCCGCGCCGCGGGAGGGCAAGCCCAGGGCGATCAACCGGCGGGGCCGGCCCGCCTCGCACAGCTTGAGGGTGACCCGGGCGCCGAAGGAGAAGCCGGCCACGGAGAAGGGCAGGTCCGGGTAGCGGGCGCGCAGCCAGTCCAGGCAGGCCCGGGCATCCTCCACCTCCCCGACCCCATGAGCGTGCTCCCCCTGGCTGCCTCCCACCCCCCGGAAATTAAATCGCAGCACCACGGATCCGGAGCGCCGCAGCCCGCGGGCCAGGCGGTAGACGACCTTGTTGTGCATGGTCCCGCCGAACAGCGGGTGCGGATGGCAGACCAGGCAAACCTCGCGCGCGGCCACCTCGTCGGGTTCCTCGAGCAGGGCCTCGAGCCGTCCGGCCGGACCCGGCACCCAGGCCGACTGGATACGGCGGGCCACGCTAGAAGGTCCGGTAGTTGGTGAACTGCATGTCGATCCCGAAATCGGCTTCCCGCAGCAGCCGTATGGCGGCCTGCAGGGTGTCCCGGTCGCGTCCGGCGATGCGGACGAAATCTCCCTGGATGGAGGCCTGAACCTTCAGCTTGCTTTCCTTGATCTTCTTCACGATCTCGCGGGCTTTCTCGATGGGGATGCCGTGCTGGAGCGCCACTTCCTGCCGCACGGTGCTGGACGCGGCGGGCTGGACGGGACCGTAGGTGAGTCCCTTCAGCGGCACCTTGCGCTTGACGAGTTTCTGTTCCAGGACCTCGATGACGGCCTTGAGCTTGTACTCATCCTGGCTGGCCAGCAGCAGTTTCTTCTCGCGCTCATCGAGCTCGACGCTGGACTTGGAGTCCTTCAGGTCGAAGCGCTGCACGATTTCCTTGCGGGCCTGCTGCACGGCATTGGAGACCTCCTGGAGGTCGATCTGGGAGACGACGTCAAAGCTGTTTTCGGGCATTTTGATCGGGAGCGGAGAAGCTGAGATTCGAGGTCGGGGAACCCGGCGAGAGGGCAATCAGCACCCGCCGGGTGACTTCTTCAATCATGGCCGGAAGGGCGGCATCCAGGGCCAGGGTCACGGCCGCCCGCACGCGTTCCGGATCGATCAGGGCAACCGGGGGAGGGCGGCGCGGAGGCGTGCGCGGGGCGGCGGCCGCGGCCGCTTTTTCCTCGCCCAGCAGGCGCTTCACGGTGCTGGTGAAGACGGAAGCTTCGAAGGGCTTGCGGAGCAGGGCATCGGCCTGGGCGCGCTTGAGCCGCTCGTCATCGACGGTCTCGAGTTCCCCGGCGGTCAGGGCCACCGGGATGCGGCGGTCCCCATCGCGGCCCTTGACCCGCTCGCAGATGTCGAAGCCGGAAACGTCCGGGAGAAAGGCATCCACAAGGAGCAGGTCGGGGTCGACGTCCTCGAGGCGGAGCAGGGCGTTTTCGCCGCTGCTCACGGTGACCACCTCGAAACCCTCCTCCCGCAGGATGCGCTCACCCATACGCTGGGCGTGAGAACTGCGATCGGCGAGGAGGATGCGGCTCATAGGCGCGGTGTCCGGAGGGCGGAACGACCGGCGCGACCCTCGCCGCGGTTCCGCCCTCCGAGTTTCAGTTCTGCTTCTTTTGCGCTCCCGAGCCTGCCGGAGGCCGGCTTTCCGCCGGGGCGGCCTGAGTGCCGGGCGCCGGCTGCTGGCCGGGCGCCGCCTCGGGCGCGGGCGGATTCTGCCGGGCATCGGGCTTGGTATCGAGCGCGGTGGAATCGGAGACGGTGGACACCGAGACGTCGGCGGTCACACCGGTCCCGCCGGCAGCCGTGGGCGGCACGCTGGCGGGGACGGTGGGCCGGTAGCCGGTCATGGGCGGGCTACCCGACTTGGCCGCCGCGCTGACGTCCGGGCTCTTGCGGAACATGCCCCAGAAGTGGCTCATCATGCCCGGGTTCTCGCGGTTCTCCAATTCGTATTTCATGCGGGCCAGGGCCACCGGATCGGCTTCCGGGACGGGCGCTTCCAGGTCCTTCAGCCGGAGCTTGGCCTGCTCGACGTATGCGCTGAGCGGGTAGTCCTTGACGATGCGCGTGTAAGCGGCGACGGTTTGGGGCCGGAAGCGGTCTCCCATCCGGGTGTACGAGTCGCCAAGCTGCCAGAGCGCTTCATCCGCCCCGCTGAAAAGCGGAAACTGGTCCACCAGGGCCTGGAGACGGTTGGCGGCGGCGGGATAGCTGCCCTTGGTGTGGTAAAAGGCGCCGGTCCGGAACTCGCCCTCGGCCAGCACCTCCTGGATGTTCCTCAGCATCTGCTGCGCGCTGGGGGCGAACTTGCTGTTGGGGAACTGGACCAGCAACTGGCGGCATTCCTCCTCGGCGCGGATGGCGTGGGTCTTATCGCGGTCCGGCTTCTCCATCTGGCGGTAATGGATCGAGCAGACCTTCTCCTGCGCCTCGGCGGCCTCCTCCATGGTGGGGTAGAAGAGGATGAAGTCCTTATACTCCGCTTCGGCCTGGGCCATGCCGTGGGCGCCGCCTTCGCGGAACCAGCTGTCGGCGATGGCCAGCTTGGCCTTGGCGAGGTACTCGCTGGTGTCGTAGGTGTTGATCAGGGTCTGGAGGGTGAGCCGGGCGACCTCGAAGCGGCTCTTCTCAATGTCCTTGATGGCCTTATCGAACAGGATCTTATCGGGCTGCTGGGTGTCCTGCGTGATCGGGTTTTCGTATCTCTTACGGCCGCAGGAGGACAGCAAAGCGGCCACTCCCGCCAGCACGATCGCGTAGCGAATTAAATGCCGATGTTGATGCATCTACAGCAACTCCTCGTCAAACTCGGACAGCCGCGGCCCCCTGGGCGATCTGCCGCATTTCGGCCACCGCGGCGGCCGGATCCGGCGTGTGGAAGATCGAGGACCCCGCCACGATCCAGTCACATCCGGCGCGGACCACCCCGGCCAGATTCTCCGTGGTGATGCCGCCGTCAATCTCGATGGCAAAATCCAGGCCCAGGTCGGACCGCAGGCCGTCCAGGCGGCGGATTTTGTCCAGGGCCCGGGGGATGAACCGCTGTCCTCCGAAGCCGGGGTTCACGCTCATGATGAGGACATAGTCCACGAGCGCCAACACGTCCTCGAGCAGCGTGACCGGGGTAGCCGGGTTCAGCACCACTCCCGGCCTGGCTCCCTCATCCCGGATCATGCGCAGCGTCCGGTCCAGGTTGGGACAGGCCTCCTGGTGAACCGAAACCTGGTTGGCGCCGGCCTCGATGAAGGCCGGGGCGTACTTGTCGGGGTCGGTGATCATGAGGTGCACATCCAGGGTAAGGCGGGTGGCCTTGCGGATCGAGGACACGACTGGGGGCCCGACAGTCAGGTTTGGCACGAAGTGGCCGTCCATCACGTCGATGTGCAGCATGGACGCCCCACCCCGTTCCACGGTTTCGATTTCCCTGGCCAGGCGCGCAAAATCGGCAGCCAGGATAGAGGGAACAATCTGAACCATTTAGGCTAATCCTGATCTTATCACAGCGGCGTAGAAACCGTCCCCTTCGTCTCTCCCCGGAATCCGCCGGAACGCTTCGGTTACGGGCAGGTCCTTAACCACTTCTTCGTTCTCCTCGGTTTCGAGCGAACAGGTCGAATAGACCAGGCGTCCACCCGGGGCCAGGCGCTCCAGGGCGTTCCGGAGCAAGGCGGTCTGCCGGGCCTGAAACCCACTGAGTTGGGACGGCTTCAGGCGCCATTTGATTTCAGGATTCCTCGCCAGCGTGCCGGTTCCGCTACAGGGAGCGTCCACCAGGATACGATCGAAGCGCATGGAGAAGGGCAGGGGACGGGTTCCGTCCGCCACCACCAGATGGGCGTTTAGGCCGCGCAAGTGCAGGAGGCGGCGGGGATTGACGTCGCAGGCGAAGGCGCGCACCCCGTATTCCAAAGCCTGGGCGGTCTTGTTTCCGGGGGCCGCGCAGAGGTCGAGGAAGCTCTGGCCGGGCCGCAGATCCAGCAGGGGCACGACGGATTGAGAACCGATGTCCTGCCGGCGGCCGCCACGGGTGTGCTTGCCCGGCGGGTGCAGGTTCGCCTCGGCGATGGCGCGGGCGGTTTCCCGGCCGAACCGGCGGACCCAGCGCTCCAGCAGCCATTCGGGGTGGGAGAGGGCGACGTCTTCGCCGGGCCAATCCACGGGGTCCCGGTTCACTTTCCGGAGCACGGCGTTGACGAAACCGGCGGCGGAATGCTTGCGCGCCCGGCGGATGAGGGAGACGCTCTCGGCGACGGCCGCGTGGTTCGGGACGCGCTCCAGGTAGCGGATCTGGTAAACGCCCATGCGCAGCACGATGCGGACTTCGGGGTCCAGCTTGTGCGCCGGGCGGGAGGAGAACTGCCCGATGAGGTAATCGAGCTGGGCCTGGTAGCGCAGTACGCCGAAGACGATCTCGTGGGCCAGGGCGGCATCGCGGGGGTCCAGGCCGGGGGTGTTGGCGACCAGGAGGTCGGAAGCGTAGCCGCCCTTTTCCACGCCGCTCAGCGTATCGAAAGCGGCTTTCCGCGCCGGGGACATCGTCTCCATGGTAGCCTTCCGGGGCGGCGAAGAGCGGCGGCAGGGGGAGGAATTTCCAGGGAAAGCGGCCGGGTTTTTCAGGAGACTTTTTTGTTCTTAATCACATCCTGGGTTCGTCTGGCAGCGGCGCAGTTGGCAGGCAGGGGCGGACGGGTCCGGGCGATAGGTCCGGCCGGAGATTGGCGGAGAGGATGGAAAGCGCGGACGCGGGCATAGTCATTCTTCCCGGTGCAGCCCGGAGGCGGCGGGCGGCCGGGCGCCGGGAGGCGGAAATCGCGGACATAGATAACGGCGCGGCTGGTGTACGCAAACGGCCGATGCGGCGCGGCAGCCGCCCCGGGGCGGCAACCCGGCAGGGGCCGGCCGGGTCCGGAGAGGCAAACGCGCGGCGGGCGAAACGGGCTAAGGCAGGCGGCTTGAGGGGGGGATGGATCGAGAGGTCTACAAACGGAAGCGACTTCACCAGGCACTGACCTGCCGGCCGCCGGGCGGAGCGGGCGCTCTCGAAAGCAGGCTCGCGGCCAAGCCTCAGGCGAGGTCAGTGGGAATGGCCTTGTCCCAATACCAGAGCGGTGCTGAACCCGGGAGGCGCTTCGGTCTCGGGAAGGAGGCAACGAGAGGGACACGGCCCAGGCCCGCACCGGTTTGCAGCAATGCTCCGGCTCGCGGGGCGGCGCCGCCGCGGCGCATACGGTCTTCCATTGAGCCTGGCCCTCGGGGACGGGCGCCAACTACCTGGCAGCGCCGGGCAAAGTCCGGCAGGATGCGTGCGCTATCATTGGAAATCAGGTTCCAGAACGACGACACTGAGGCAATTTTCGCGTGATTCGCAGAATCAGGGTTATTTGTATCTTTCTTGTTGGCGCCGCGGGAGCGGCGGGGCAGTACTCCGGAGACGCCCGATCCCATGTGCGCCGCTTTTCGGCCGGGGCGACGGTCGGCGTGCCGGTGCGATCGATGGTGCGAGGGGAAACGGTAACCCAGTCGTTTGCCACTACGCCGCCCCTCGCCATTGAATCCGAAAACACGGGGAAGGGCCTTTCTCCCGGCTACGGGTTAGTCGCGCAGGTGGCGTTCGCGAGGCGCTTCGCGCTGGCGGTGAACCCTCTGATCCGCAAGGCGCGCTACACGGCTTTCACCGTCCATTACGCGGGCACGGACAACCCCAACACCACTCAGGACGAGCGGGAGGGCACCAACGTCAACGAAGACACCGAAGGCCGCCTGCTGGACGTGCCCGTGATGCTTCGCTTTTACGGCAGGGATCGGGAAGAAGACGGCCATCGCTGGTTTGCGGGGATCGGTCCCGTGCTCCGCTATGCCAGCAAGGTGCGGACGTACCGTCTCATTACGCATCCTAACCAGACCACATCTGAAGACAACACACCGGTCTCCTACAAGAAGCGGTCGCTGGGAACGGTGGTGGGCTTCGGAGGGCAGTTCGTGGATGCCGTGGGAATCCGCATCGTTCCCGAAGTACGCTACACGCGGTGGTGGAACTCGACCTTCGGCTCCGTGTCCGGCCGCTCGCGGCGCGACCAGATCGAGATCCTCCTCTCGGTCACATTCTGAGCCGGCGGGGGCGGGCTCCGAGGTCCGGTCCGCGGGCAGCCGCCCGGCCGGTGCGGCTGCCCGTGAAACGCGGACTTCAGAACCGGACCTTGAGCTGCAGTTCCACCTGGCGCGGATCGAAGGTCGAGTTGCCGCGCGTCCCGAAGTCGCTGCTGCTGCCTTGCCCCGGCTGTATGTTCATCGGATTGTTGGCCGCGCCGGCGGCCAACACGCTGGTTCCTCCGAGGGCGGCGGTCATCTGGGGCCGGAACTGGGTATGGTTGAAGGCATTGGTGAACTGGGCCGAGAATTCCACCGAGAGCGACTCGCGCGGCCGGAAGGTACGCTCGACGCTCATGTTCCAGTTGTTCAACCCTGCTCCCCGAATGTCGCCGTAGGTGAAGGCCGCATTGCCAAACCAGTAGATGTCGTTGACGATGCTCCCGTCCGGGGTGGTCACCACGCGGCCACGGAACGCGTCGGAGCTGTACTTCAGGTAGGTGAATGCGCTGGGCCTGATCTGGCGCCCGCTGGGAAGCGTAACCGTGGTTTTGCCGTCATACCAGCCCTGCAGCTGCTTGGGCACTTCCGCCGGCACATCGGGAATGCGGTCCGGCAGCCCGTTCATGGCCCCACTGGAACCTCCCGAGAGCTGGGCGGGGAATCCACTTTGGAAGGTAGCGACACCCCCGATTCTCCAGCCGCTCATCAGAGTCTTGGCGACGGCATTCTGCGAGGAGAAACGCTTGCCCGCTCCGAAGGGAAGCTCGTAGACATAGGTGAGCAGGAGCCGGTGGGGCACGTCGGTATACGCCAGTTTGTAGCTGTTGCGATAGTCGCGGAGGTTCATGCCTAAGTACCCGCTGCCCGTCTCGGCGTATCCGTTGCCCTGGGCCTCGGTTTGCGCAAAATCCAGGGACTTGGACCAGGTGTAATGGGCGTTCATCTGCAAACCGTTCGCGAAGTTGCGGTTCACCTGCACGACCAGGGCGTGGTAATTGGACCAGCCGATGGAACGCTGCACGGTCATGCCGCCGAAGTGCGGATAGGGATAGACAGCTTCAGCCCGAGTCACCAGCGCCCGGCCCTGGTTGCCATTGAAAGGAATGAGCGGTCCGCCGACCGGCTGGATGGGGTTGGGAACCTGCTCGGTGGCCGGGTTGCTGCGGCCATTCCGCGCGATGTAGCCGGCACGCCATTCGTCCAGCAGAGCCTGCGGCAGGTACTGATCGTTGTTGACGGGCATCCTTGCGATCGGCAGGTGCGCGCCTTTAGAGGCTGTATAGCCGGCGGAGACGAGCCAGTTGCCGCCCATTCGTCTCTCCAGGAACAGGTTCCACTGCTGGACGGTCCCGTTCAGGTAGCCGGTGCGGTCGAAGCGTGGCTGCAGACCGCCCCCGTACAACTTGGGATAGGTCGCGTCCGCCCCTGTGCCGCGAACGACGGAATTGACCTGGTAGTAGCGGCCCACGAGCACGCCGGCCGGAGCGGGTCCGTAGGGGTCGGTGTTGGTGAAATCGGCGAAGGAATCCATGCCGTAGGTGAAGGGTCCGTCGAAGTAGCCGGTGTTGGTCGGCAGGTAGGTGAGCCCGTAGCCGGCGCGAATGACCGAACTCGCGCCCAGACGGTAGGCCAAGCCGAAGCGGGGTCCGAAATCGCGGTAGCGGGCGTCCCATAGGTTACGGCTGTATCCTTCCACTCCGGGGAAAGCGAAAGCGCCCGGGGTTCCGAAGGGATTCCGTTGCGAGTAGTCGAAGGCGCTCATGCGATTGAAACGTTCGGTGGGCCCGGGCTGCAGATCCCAGCGCAGGCCCAGATTCACGGTAAGCCGGGAGGTAGCCCGCCAGTCGTTCTGGCTGTATAACGCCAGGTATTTTTGAGCAAAGGCCGGCTTGGGATTGCGTCCCGGAGCGATGTAGAGATTTCCGGCGCCCAACAGGAAGGAGGCCGCCGGTACTCCCGCCAGGTCCGCGGTCACGGTGCCAACTCCTCCGCCGGTGGCGTTGATCAACTGCCGGGTGTATCCGCCGCTGGTCTGGATCATGACCGATTCTTCCGCGTCAATGTAATTGGACAGATAGACGCGGTGCTCGGCGCCGAATTTCAGAGTCCAGTTGCGCACGGTCTTGGTGACGCTGCCGATCAGGCCGTGGTTGGTCTGGCGTTCCCGTTTATGCAGGGAGTTGGTGTTGTTCAGGGGACTCAATCCGCCGCCCGGATTGAACTCCGGCGCCGCGCCCGGCACGGCATTGATGGCCTGAATGTCTTTGGGAATGCCGAACTGGTCGTAGTCCAGGCCCTCGATCACGGCGGCCTCGTTGTTCGAATTGATGCGATTCACTCCGTAGCGAAGATCCACTACCAGGGAAGGCCCAAGCACGATGGTGTCGCCGATGGCGGCGTAGGGGTTGCTGTCGGTAAGAAAGCGCCCGATGAACTCGTTCCGGCTGAAGAAAGGGTTGTCGGGGCCCCAGGAAGGGGGTGTTTCGATTTCTCCCCTGGTGGTGCCGCCCGTGCCATAGATGGAATGACTGCCCCAGCGATAGTCCAGGCGCGAGTTGAGGCTGTTCTTCCCGAAGGTCCGGGCGCCCCGCAGGTAATAGTTATTGGTGTTGTAGGCGTCTTCCGGAGCGCGGTTGGGCAGGGGGTAGTAGCTCATCACCTTCAGCGCATAGGGGTCGGGAGTGCGGATGATGGCGCCGGGGATGGGCATGCGTTCGTAGACGTTGGGCTCCACCTGGCGGACGTTGAAGGGGTCGAAAAGCTTAACCGGGGTGGGAAGACCGCTTACGTTCACCGCTGTCTCGCTGAAGTCGCCTTTCTTCTGGAGGGCCGTCGGAACGGTGCGGAGATAATCGACCGAACGTTTGTGGGTCAGGCCCTCATAGCTGACGAAGAAGAAGGCCCGATCTTTCACAATGGGTCCTCCGATGGTGGCGCCATAGGAATTCACCTTGAAGGCCGGGCGGGCGATGGAACGGGCATTGTTGGAGAAGCCGTTGGCGTTGAAGACCTCATTGCGGACGCGATCGAAGGCCGAACCATGGAACTGGTTGCCGCCGCTCTTGGTCGTGATGGTGATTACACCCTGAGCGCGGCCGTATTCCGCCGTGAAGTTGTTGACGATGGTACGGACCTCCTGGATGCCATCCGGGTTGGGCAGCACGGCCGCCTCGTTCCAGGCCGAGCCCTGCACGCTGACGCCGTCCAGCATGATGTCGTTGGTGAAGGCCTGGCCGCCGTTGATGGCGATGGCGGAGAAGGTGCGCCGGCCATCGATGCCGATGCCGAAAGAATTGACGCTCTGGGTTTCGTTCAAGGCCGAGCGCGGCACGACACCCGCCTGGAGGGTTGCGAAGTAGAAGGGATTATGCGTGATGTTGGGGACAGCCTGGATGAGGCGGTCGTTGACCACGCCCTGCACGCTGGTAGCTTCAGTCTGCAGCTCAACCGCTCGGGCGCTGACCTCCACGGTGGTGGCCACCGTGCTCAGTTCCAGCTTGATGTCCGCCCTGACGGTCTGGGCAGTGCCGACGGCGATGTCGCTGACCTTGGCTCCGGCGAAGCCTTGGGCAGCCACGGTCACCGTGTAGCGGCCCAGTTGGAGATAGGGCACATGGTAATCGCCGGTGGTGTTGGTTTCAGTTCTGAAAGTCGCATTGGTCTCCTGTGCGACGACGGAGACTTGCGCGCCGGGCACCGGTCGCCCGCTGGGGTCGGTCACGGTGCCGACTATGGTACCCGAGCGAATCTGGCCGAACGCTGCAAAGGTGCAGAGGCAGGCGGCCAGCAGGGTGGGAAGCAAACGATGGGACAACGTCATCCCTATCGGGCGGGAATCGAGGAATGTTTGGTGAAGATTGGGAAACCGCACAAGCGAACTCCTTTCCGCTGCCCATCCGCCTGGAGGACGGCAGGGATTACGGATTCCCTACAAGCGGATGTGACTCTGTTGTGGACAAGAAAAACGCGCGATTCAGATTCTATAGTCCGCGGGCCAGCCTGTCAAGCATTTTTTCAATACTGAGCAAATGCTCACCAGGATTCGGCGGCGGAGCAGACACGGGACGCATTTCAGTCTTCAAATGTTTTGACAACTTAAGAAATTTCATGCCAATATGACTTCTGCTCAGTCATACAAGAAGTGCTCATCATGAAGCATGGCGGAAGATCACAGGTTGACATGAGGACTCTGAACCAGAACCGCCTCCTGGTGAAGGTAGCCCGGCTGTACTTCGAGCAGGACCTTACCCAGGCCCAGATCGCCGACCGGCTGCGGCTGACGCGGCAGAAGGTGCAGCGGATGCTGGTTCAGGCCCGGGAGACAGGGGTGGTGCAGATCCGCATCAGTCCGATGATGGGCCTGCATCCGCACCTGGAGAAGATCCTGGAGCATCGCTTCGACCTGGTGGAAGCGATCGTGGTCGAAACGACCGACTACACCGACCAGGGCACGGTTGCGAGGGAGTTGGGGGTTGCCGGGGCGGAGTACCTCCTGCGAGCGGTACGGCCGCGGGATCGCATTGTGTTCAGCTGGGGCAATTCGCTGCTGGCACTGGTCAATGCCCTCTTGTATCCGGCGAGAGTTCACGCGGAGGAACTCCAGGTGATCCAGGCCTTGGGCGGGTTGGGGGATCCCAATCACGAGATCCACGCCACGCAGCTTGTCAGAAACGCGGCGCGAGCGCTGGGAGCGCAAGCGATCCTGCTTCCGGCCCCCGCCGTGGCCGGGAGCGCGGTTGCCTGCCGGGCGTTCTACTCAGATCCGTACGTGTGCCGGGTGCTGGAAACGGCGCGGACTGCGAACCTGGCGTTCGTCGGGATCGGGTCCTCGGACGCGGAATCGATACTTGTCCCGGAATTCTGGAACATCATGACTCCGTCGATGCTGGCCACCCTGAAAGGGCGCGGGGCGGTGGGATCGATCAACCTGCGTTACTTCGACCGGCACGGGCGCGCGGTGGCGTCGGAACTTGACAGGCTGATCGTCGGGCTGACCCTGGACGAACTCAAACAGATTCACCGCGTGGTGGGGATTGCCGGGGGCTCGACCAAGCTGCGGGCGATCGAAGCGGCACTGCGAGCCAAGCTGATCAACGTTCTGATCACGGACCACATTAGCGCCGGGCGCCTGGCGGAGGAAGGGAAAGGGGCGGGGACTGTCCGGCCCCGGATGATGCAGACGGCGAAGGACGGCGGGCGCGGCGGGCCGCCGGCCGATATGTGAAGGACTGCACGATTATAGTGCAATCTGAATAACCGGTAGGACTGATCGGGCCAAAGTCCAGCCTGGGGCCCCGTTTTCCACACCGTTATCCGCAGATCTGTGGAAATCTTCTGGTCTTCAGCTGTGTTTCCACGCGGCCTTTTGTAGTACTTAAGGTACTTGCGGTCAAGGCCAGACGTAAAGCTCCAGATGCGGTGGGCCGGCGGCCGCCGCTTCGGTAAGATGCATGGACAGGTCATGGGACTCGTCGCGCTGCTCTTCTTCGTCGTGATGCGGTCTGGCTTCTGCGCCGGGCCTATGTCCGATCGGGAGATCGAAGCGTACCTGGAGACGATGGAGGCGCCCTCGCGGCGTTACAACAACGTCGAGCGGGCGGAAGGGGCCTATTTAAGGGACCTGGTGCGAAGACTGCGGGCGAAACGGGTGCTGGAGATCGGCACCTCGACGGGGTACTCGGGAATCTGGATGGCGATGGGCCTGCGGCAGACCGGCGGAAGGCTGATCACCATCGAATACAACCGGGAGCGGTACGCCTCG
Source organism: Bryobacterales bacterium (assembly GCA_020852755.1). GTDB lineage: Bacteria > Acidobacteriota > Terriglobia > Bryobacterales > Bryobacteraceae > JADZAF01. The sequence goes on along the minus strand of JADZAF010000155.1, from coordinate 376 downwards.
GCGGCCGCCAATTTCACCGCGGCGGGCCTGACGGAGTTCGTGGACGCCCGCCACGCCGACGCCGTTCAGGAGGTTCCCGGGATCGAGGGTCCTCTCGACCTGGTGTTTCTGGACGCGGTCCCCGGAGACAACCTGTTGTACTACGGGATTGTATTGCCGAAGATGCGGCGGGGCGGCGCGATTGTCGCCCACAACGTAAGGTCGCACCCGGCAGACATGGTCCAGTTCCTCAAAGTAATCGGTTCCGACCCTGCGGTGAAGACGGAGATCGTTACGCCTGGCCGGCAGGGATTCTCCGTCAGTTGGGTGAAGTGAGGCGGGGCACAGCGAGCGGATACGTACAGCCTGTCCCCGGTTCTCTCAGTCGGGCAGGGTG
>JADZAF010000154.1 GCA_020852755.1 Bryobacterales bacterium | reverse complement strand
GGCGGCTTCGGCGGAAAGCATACCGGAGAGGCTGCCATCGAGGCGGCGCGTCTGGCCAGGGAAGCCGGCAAGCCGGTGTCCCTGCGTTGGACCCGCTCCGAAGAGTTCACGTGGGCCTACTTCCGTCCCGCGGCACTGATCGAGATCGCCGCCGGCCTGGACGGCGGTTCACTCGCGGCCTGGGACTTCGTCAACTACAACTCGGGCGCCGCCGCCATCGACACGCCCTATCGTGTAGCCAACGTGCGAACGCGTTTCATCGCCTGCGATGCGCCTCTGCGGCAGGGTTCCTACCGGGTCCTGGCCGCCACCGCCAACAACTTCGCCCGCGAGTCGTTCACCGACGAACTGGCCGAGGCGGCCGGCAAGGACCCTCTGGAGTTCCGCCTGGCGCATCTGGACAACGAGCGCCTGCGCAACGTCCTGGCGGCAGCGGCAGAGCGCTTCCGCTGGTCTGAACGGCGCAGGCAGAAGCGGCCGGGCCGGGGTGTGGGCCTGGCCTGCGGAACGGAGAAGAACTCGGTGGTGGCGGCCTGCGTCGAGGTCGAGATGGACGCCCGGAGCGGCACGCCCAGGCTGGTGGAAATCTGCGAGGCCTTCGAGTGCGGCCCCATCCTGAACCCCGCCAACCTGCGCTCCCAGGTGGAAGGATGCATCCTGATGGGCCTGGGCCCGGCCGTCCGGGAGGAAATCCTCTTCGAACACGGGCGGATCCTCAACGGCCGGTTCTCCGCCTACGCCGTACCGCGATTTCGAGACGTGCCCAGGATGGAAGTAGTGTTGATTGACCGCCGGGACCTGGAACCGGCGGGAGCCGGCGAGACGCCCATCATCGCGGTGGCGCCGGCCATGGCCAACGCGGTCTTCGACGCCACCGGCAGGCGCGTGCGATCGATGCCGCTTCGCATCGAATCGTAACCGCCGGGGCCGGGGGCTAACCGCGCCTTGTGTCTACGGCCTCCAGGCGCGTCTCCTCCCTCAGGGAGAAAGGCTTCGCTCCTTGGGTGCGGAATTCGTATTTCTCGATCATCAGGGCGGCCCTGGCGTCCTCCGCGCGGACCACGCGGCCCTGTGCCACAAGTTTCAGCGGGCAGCCGTTATCCAGGCGCACTGGCCAGTCCACTGACAACTCCAGCCGTTTGTTCGCGGTCAAGGGCCGTTCCGTGGTAAACAGGATGCCTCGGCTGCTGATGTCCACCGTCTTGCCGGCACCGCTCCACAGAGTGTTCCGTCCGTCTACTTCCCGGTACCGTACGTCGCGCTCCATGGGGAAGCGTTCGGATGAGCGCCGTTCAGGATGAGGGAGAGAGAGTGCCTGCACAATCATGAGCATTATCCGCCTGCACTTCGATCATGCAAAAGAAACGTTACCGGCTCAACCGCATGGGGTCCACGGCGGCGTTAGTACAACGGGTCCACGTTCCCGCAAAAGAGCGGGTGGACCGCACTCCGGTACGTCTGGCAGTACCTAACCCTGGCCTTCCGGCGGCCGGTTGTCGGAGCGGGCCGCGCGTTTCCGTGTAACCGGATCATAGGTCGCGGTTTTCCGGTCCGAGGCGGTGAAGGACTTAGACTTTATAGAACCAGCTCCGGTACACCTAGACGGGTTGGCCTGAAATGCGGTCTGCCGCGGCTTCCCGCCTTCCGGCTCTTCGGGCAGGGGCTACAGGACCGTATTTCCTTACTACCGGCTGAATCCCCCCTTCTGCGCGTGTTCACTCCCGGGGTAAGAAGCAGGCTGACACCCCTCGGGTAGAATAGGCTTTCGGCGCGCAATCCACCGTGGAACGCGACCCGTATGCCCAGGAATCCCGATCTTGCCCAAGCCGTCCGCCAGGCCCACGCCGCCTACCTGGAGTGCATCGCCGGTCCCGCCGCCCGGCCGTGGTGGACGGCGGTCCTCGTCACGGCCGGTTCCGAAAGGCAGGCGGAGCGTTACCGCCAGGAGATCCGGCAGCGGCGCGATCAGCAGAAGATCCCCCTCCAGGCGCGCTACATGGTTATCGCCGATCCCGGCGAGCGCCGGGTGGGAAGCGGAGGCGCCACCCTGCACGCCCTCTGGCGGCTCTCTCAGGACCACGGTATCGACTGGCGGCGCGACCGCGTCTTCCTTGTCCACTCCGGCGGCGATTCCCGCCGGTTGCCCCAATACTCTTTTGCGGGCAAGCTGTTCTCCGAACTTCCCGTCCGGACCCCCTGGGGCGATATCAGCACCGTCTTCGACGAAACCCTGGCCCTGTCCTCCTCCTGGGTGGAACGCATGGACGCCGGGCTGCTGATCGGCTCCGGCGACGTGATCCTGACCTTCGACGCGCAGCAACTCGACTGGTCCGGGCCGGGCGTACGGGGCGTGGCCATGCGGCAGCCGCTGGAAGCCGGCGCGGAGCACGGAGTCTACGTCCTGGATGACACCGGGCGCGTCTACGCCTTCCTGCAAAAGCCTTCCGCGGCTCACGTGCGCGCCTCGGGCGGCCTTCTCGATTCCGGTGAAGTGGCGCTGGATACCGGCCTGCTGCGACTGAGCGGCGACCTTGTCCGCCGCCTGGCCGATCTGGGCTCCTCCACGGACTGGGCGCGCGAGCCCGAGGTCTCGATCGATCTGTACCAGCACTTCACCCTCGCCCTGACCGGCCAGTGGACGCCCGGCCCGGACGACGGACGCCTGCTCAAGGGTCTGGCCGAGGCCGTCCGCAACGAGCCCTTCTTCTGCTCGCTCGTCGATGGGGACTTCGTACACGTCGGCACCACCGCCGGTTTCCGCAGGCTTCTCAGCGGGGACACCAACTTCACGCAGTTATACGAAACGCAGCGCAGGCTCGGCGGCGTGGCGCCGGCCGGGGTGGAGCGATGCGCCGGCATGGTGATCGACAGCGTGGTCCCGGGCGGCGATATCGGGCCCGGCGCCATCGTGCTGCATTGCGACCTTGCCTACCCGGTGCGCGTGGGCCGGGGTTCGATCCTCCACGACCTCTCCGATCTGCCGGCCCCGCTCGACGTCCCCGAAGACACCGTGATCCACCAGACGCCGGTCCGGCTCCCCGACGGGCGCCGGGGTACGGTGGTGCAGGTTTACGGCGTGGCGGACGATCCGAAGATCACGCTGGCTTCCGGAAAGGCGACCTGGTTCGGACGGCCTATCCTTGAAACTCTCGCCTCCCTCGGCCTGGATTGCGACAGCGTCTGGCCCGAAACGCCCCTCGATTCGCGCTGTCTCTGGAACGCGAACCTGTTTGCCTTCGGCGCGCCGGAAGAAGCCTGGGCGCACGCCTGCCGGCTGTTGGGCTGCCCGGCGCCCCGCAGCGCGAGTTCGACGGGGCATGAGCGCCTGTCGCTCGAGGCCAGCGCCCGCTGGGCGGATGCCGGAGTTCTGGCGGAGGCCCGCTCGCAGCGCATGCAGGCCAACTGGCAGGCGGCCGCCCTCTCCCTCGCAAAGTCGGGTACCGACCTCCGCCCTCTGCTGGCTCACGCGCCCGGCATCGCCAGCCTGGCTTCCACCGGCCGCGCCCTGACCGCCGAGGCGGAGCGCATCCGGGACCGGGCGCCCACCGAGGCGGCCAGTCTTTACTTTCAGGCGTCCCGCTTTCTGCGCCAGGCCGGACTGGGAGCGGAAGCCGGACGGTGCGAGGATGTGGCCTTTCGTGCCGTCGAAGGTGCGGTCGAAGCCGGGGCCGGCGCCGCCGAATTCCTCTCCCGTCCCGTCGAGTGGAGCCGCGATTCGGTTCGCGTTTCCGCGCCTGCCCGCATCGACTTCGGCGGCGGCTGGTCGGATACTCCCCCCTTCTGCCTGGACTGGGGCGGCACCGTCCTGAACGCGGCGGCCCTGCTCGACTCGCGCTACCCCATCTCCGTCGCCGTGAAGCGGCTTCGCGAACCCGTGATCCGCCTGGTATCGGAGGAAACCGGCGAGAGCGCGGAGTACGCCGAAGCTTCTCAACTGACCGCCCCGCTCTCTCCCGGCTCGGCCTTCTCGATTCCGCGCACCGCGCTGCGCATGTCGGGTCTGCTGGCCGGGCCGGCGCTTCGCGAGACCCTGAACCGCGCGGGCGGAGGCCTTGAAATCCGTCAGGGTGTGGACCTGCCCATGGGGAGCGGCCTGGGCACCAGCAGCATCCTGGCCGGCGCCCTGATCCGCGCGCTGGCCGCCATGGCCGGCGGCCAGTTGAGCGATGGCGACCTGAGCGACCACGTCATGCGCCTGGAGCAGTTGATGACCACCGGCGGCGGATGGCAGGACCAGGCGGGCGGCATCTTCCCCGGCGCCAAGCTGTTGCGCACGGGTCCCGGCCTGCGCCAGCGCATTCGCGTCTGTCCGGTCAGCTGGAGCGCGGAGCGCCAAGCGGAGTTTTCCGGGCGCTTCCTGCTCTACTACACGGGCATCCGCCGCATCGCCCGGAATCTGCTGCGGCAGGTGGTCGGCAGCTACCTGGCCCGCGAGGCGGCTACGGTCCAGGTTCTGCACAGCATCAAGACCGTGGCGGAGGAAATGGCCTACGCGCTCGAAACCGGCGATTGGGGTTACCTCGGCTCGCTGCTGGACCGCCACTGGCGCCTGAACCAGGTTCTCGATCCCAACGTCACCAACGCGCCCATCAACGCGCTCCTCGACCGGCTCAGGCCCTGGCTGGCCGGCGCCAAGCTTGCCGGGGCGGGCGGTGGAGGCTACCTCATGCTGCTGGCCAAAGACGGCGCCGCGGCGGCGGAACTCCGCCGGGTGCTCGCGGAAGCTCCCGGCGGCGGCCGGCTGTCCCGTTTCGGGATCGCCGCCCGGGGCATGAAGATCGAGTGACTCGTGGCCCTACTAAACCACGATGTCCCAGCCGAACCCCGGCCTGTCCAAGGGCCGTGTGTAAATCCCCTCCGGCCCGCGTGTGACCTGGTGTTCCTGCTCCCAGTACGCGTACACTTCCTCGGGTCCCCCGTTGGGCGGCCAGAAGAATTCGGCCCAGGGTGAGTTGGGGGTGGCCATGATGAAATGGGTTGCGAACGGCGACGACCCGCCCAGGTGCGGAATCACCGGCGTGTCGTAGGCCGAAGCGATGGCCGCGATGCGCATCAACTCCGTCAGCCCGCCGCACCACTGGATGTCCGGCTGCCAGATATGGGCTCCCGAGCACTGCGCGAGGCGCTTGAACTCCCAGCGCGTGTACAGGTGCTCGCCGGTGGTGATCTTGCAGGTCTTGATCTGGGCTTTCAGACGCGCGTGACCCTCGTAGTCGTCCGCCATGAGCGGCTCTTCGATCCAGTAGACGTTGTAGGGCGCCACTGCGTCGGCCAGTTCCAGGGTGTAGGGTTCGTTGAGCGCCATCCAGCAATCCAGCATGATCTCCCCGTCCGGCCCCAGCTGCTCGCGGGTGTACTGCACCAGTTCCGCGTTCTTCCTGAGGCCGTCGCGGCCGTCCAGAGGCCCGTACGCCAGCGCAAGCTTGACGCGCTTGAAGCCGATCTTCTTCTTCCACAAGACGTCATTCAGAGTCGCGTAGGAGGGAATGCGGGGCTTGGTGGCGCCCCCGATCAGCTTGTAGACCGGCATTCCGGTCGCCTTGCCGACAATATCCCAGAGAGCCAGGTCCACCCCGCTGATGGCGTGGATCGCCGCCCCCGCCCGTCCGTAAGTGAGCGTGTTCAAGTACATCACGTCCCACAGCCGGGCTACGTCGAACGGGTCCTGGCCCACCAGCCAGCGCTCCAGCTCCAGGACATGCGCCCTGCCGCCGTTGCCGCCCCGCCCGTAGCCGGTCACGCCCTTGTCCGTGGTCACTTCCACCGTGAACGCTCCGCCCACGCCCGGGAAGAGAGGGAGGTTGGGGTCGAAAGTGTCGCCGGCCGCCTGGCGGCCCGTTCCGTACTTGTTCATCGGCAGCGCCTTGGCGGCATTCGGCGCGGACCATTTCTCGTAGACGATCTTGTAAGGCGTGAAGCGCTTGCGCGTCCTGGCTTCCACCAGCCGCAGCCCGGTAATCTTCAGGCCGCTCTTCTCGGACTGAAATCCGAAATTCGTCTCCTCCGCCGAGGCTTCGTTGAGGGCGATGGCGGCCGCGGCCGTGCCCGTCGTGGTTCGTAAGAGATCCCTTCGCTTCATCGCTCATCCTCACAATAGAAGTTAGCCGATGTCGGGACGGCCTGCGCGAGGCGCCGCCCGGCGCTCACCGGAACACGATGCGATCCTTGCGAGCCTCGATTTTGGAAGCCTCCACGCCGGGCGCTTCCTTGAGATCCTCGAGCGTTCGGAAGCCTCTCTTTTCCGTCCGGCGCGCCACCAGGGCTTTGGCGGAGGTTTCGCTGATGTCCAGTACGGACGCGATCTCCTTCGCCGTCGCGCTGTTCACGTTGACCTTGGTTTGCGTCCGGACCAGGTATCGCAGAACGCGGGCGAACTCTTCCTCCGTGGCCGCCGCGCCGAGCCGCACCATCGCTGCGATGGTCTCCTTCCACTCGCGTTCGGAGCGCAGGCCGCCGGCCAGGCTGGTAGGGTGGCAGGACCCGCAAACCGCCTCGTAGACGGCCTTGTCGTCCCGTTCGCCGCCGGAATGCGCGCTTTCGGAAAGCGCCGCCATGCCGGAGAGCAGCAACAGGGCGCGAACCAGTGCGATGCCCAACGCTACTTCCGCCCGCCCGCCTGCGCCTGGGCCGTATACGGGTAGAGACCGTTGCCGAACTGATTCACCACGCGCGTCAGTTTCCCCTCGGTGAAGATCATGTCCAGCAGCTTCTCGCTGCGCATCGGCCGGCCGTATTCATCCTTCATCTGCGCCACGATCTTCCTGGTCTCCATGTCGATGATGTCCCCGGAGGAAACGTACGCCAGTTTTCCGTCCAATCCGACCGTGATCCAGTACGGACCGGCCGTCGTCCTGATGCTGTCGATCTGCCTCGGCGGCATCTTCGTGTTGTCGAAGATGTGGATGTAGTTGTTGATGCCGTCCACGATCCAGACTTCTCTCTCATCCGGCGTCAACGCGATGCCGTGGCTGGGGCAGCCGTGCGGTATCCTCGGGCGCGGCGTGACGTTCCACTTGTCGGGCCATCCGAAGCCCTGCACTTCCACTTTGTGGAGGATGTCTCCGCTCTTCGCGTCGGCGATCACGAATCCCAGCAGATTGTTGGTGTTCGCGTAAATGCGGCTGGCGTCGTGGTTGATGACAAACGGGCGGATGTTATCGGGGAAAGTGATGGTCCTGGCCAGCGTGTGAGTGGTTGTGTCGGCCACGCCCATGACCTTGCCGTTGGGCGACATGAAGGCCGTCCTGCCGTCCGGGCTGAGATTGAGATTGTGAGCCCCGGGACTGAGCGGCGACACCACCTTGGTGATGAGTTCACCCGTCATCGGGTTGATCACGTACCAGAAGTCCTTGAGGTCGCTGCCCACGTACATGAACTTGCCGTCCGGCGAGATCTGGGGGCGCTCGCAGCAATCCCCGTCGTAGGCGTTCTCCCAGACCTTCTTCTCCGTCCTCAGGTCCCAGGCGCCCATACGGCCGCGGGTGGCGACGTAGATCATCTGGGTGACGGTGCTGGCCGTGACTCCCGCCACCTGCTCCGGGTTGCGGCTGGCCGGAACCTCCCAGGTGGGAATCCGCTTGATGAAGTTGTAGTTGTCATTGGCGTCGAGGACCACGATGCCATGGCCGTTCTGGTCCCAGGAACCTTCCAGGGTTCCGGGAAGCGCGACATAGATCAGGTGCCTCTGCGCGGGGCCGCGGATGCCGCCGCCCCTTTGCCGGGGAGGCTGGGCCTGCGCTCCGGCAAGCCAGGCGATGCCGAGGATCCCGGCGCATACGTACGCAATCGAATTCTTCCTCATGGTGCACCTCTATCGAAAGCCCGCGGTCAGAACATGTACTTCAGGCCGAACTGCAACTCGCGCATGGTCCGGGCGGCGGTCACGATCCCGAACACGCCGGCGTTCCGCGAGTCGGCCGAAGGCGTGTTCCAGTTCGGGTGGTTGGGGAAGTTGAAAGCCTCAAAACGGAATTCCAGAGCGTGTCCCTCCCGTATGCGCGTGTTCTTGAGCAACGAGAAGTCCCATTGCTTTACCCCCGGCGTCAGCAGCGTGTTGCGTCCCGTGGTCCCGAACCGGTAGGCCAGCTCCGGATTGAAGGGATCGAACGCCGCCCGGTTCCAGAACCGGCTGGCCGAGCGGTCGCTCGGAATCGGGCTGACGCCCGTGGCGTCCGGGAAGTTCGAGGAATTCGAAAGGCCCAGGTTGGCCAGGTCGCCAATGCCCCCCACCGTCAGCGGCGTGCCGTCGGAGAAGGTCAGGATCGAGCCGACCTGCCAGCCTTCCAGGATCTTCGCCGCCGGGCCCATCTGCCTGCCCACCAGGTGGCGCGGGCCGGCCGGAATCTCGTACAGGATGGACGTGACGAAGCGCCTGGCGGTATGAAACTGCGAGAGGCCGCGCTCGCCCTTCAGGTCGTAGCTGTTCTTGGCCAGGATGTTGTCGAACCCGTAGGGCCGGATCCCGCTGCCGTTGTCGATGGCCTTGCCGTAAGTGAACCCCGCCAGGTAGGTCAGGCCGCGCGAGAAGGTGCGCTGCAGCTTGACGCTGGCGGCGTTGTAGTTGGAGTTCACCACGTTGTCCACCGTCTGGATCTGACCGTAGGATGCCCCCCAGGGCCGCCTCTGCGCCGGCGTGCGGGTGTCGTTGGGGCCTGTCCGGAGGATCGCGTCGTTGTACATGCGCAGCCGCTCCAGCTTGTGGCCCGCGTTGCCCTGGTAGCCCAGCTCGACCGCCGTGCTCTGGGTGAGCTGCCGCTGGATGTTGAACATCCACTGCATCACGTAGGGCGTCCGCCTGCCGGGGTTATTCTGCAGCACGAAGGGCGTGGGCACGCAGACCCCGTCCCAGTTCGAGCACTTGTAGAGCGCGGACAGCGGGGCCCAGGGGTTGGAGAGGTTGGCGTCCGGCTTCTCGGTGTTGGCCGTGTAGTCCGACCGTCCGCTCAGGTTGCGGGCCATGTCGAAGCGCGGGTGCGCCGTGTCCTGCACGTAGAACACGCCGAAGCCCGCGCGGAACGACCAGCGCGGCGCCGGGCTGTAGGCAAACCCGATCCGGGGGGCGAAGTTGTTCCTGTCCGAGCCCACCAGCGAGCGTCCCAGAAAATCGTCACCGGCCTGCACGGGAATGGTGTCGATGAACCGGAACGGCAGGCCTTCGTAGAAGTCTCCCGAGCCTGCCCGGGTGAAGATGGGCGTCCGGGTGCCGGGCAGCAGACCCTGCGGCCCCACGCCCGGATCGAACATCTGCAGGTTGGCGATGCCGCGGTACTTGTCATACCAGGGCTGCCAGTATTCGTACCGCAGTCCCAGCGAGATGGTCAGCCGGGGGGTGATCTTCCAGGTGTCGTCGATGTAGGCGGCGGCTGAAGATCCGCGCAGCAGCGCGTTGGCCAGCTTGGTGGTGCGCAGCGCCAGCCGCACCTCGCCCAGCAGGTAATCGGCGAAAGAGTGGCCGGTAGTGGCGCGCTGGTTGGGATCCCCGGTGGCGTACGGCGAGGCGAAGTTGAACGTGCCGCGCGTGAAGGCGTCGCCGATCTCGTTGAAGCGGTCGCGCCGGAACTCCCCTCCGAACTTGATGGTGTGCTTTCCCCTCACGATCGAGAAGTTGTCGAGCCACTGGAAGATATGGCTCACCATCACGGTGGGGCTCTGCACGGCGTCGCCGAAGCCGCTCAGCCCGTCCGCCAGGCCCACGCTCGGCAAGCCCCAGGCGTCCGGAGGCAGCTTCTGGAGCCCGGTGATTCCCAGTTCCGAGCTGACGTCCCGCTCGTAGGCGAAACGGTTCACGTAGGCATTCTGGAACTGGCTGTACCCGAAACGGAATTCGTTCACCATGCTGGGATTGAGCACCCAGCTGTTGGAGATCATCGCCTGGTACGTTTTGGTCTGTATAGTCCCCTGCTGCGCCGGGAACGTCGCCCGCTGGCGCACGAACTCATCGTTCCAGCTGAAGCGCCCGAACCAGTTCAACTTGTCGCTCTGGTTCCAGTCGACGCGCTGGATGAACTGTTCCCAACTGATCGGCGCGGGCACCGGGCGCACGTAGTTGCTCAGGATGCTGTCGCCCGGGCGTGTGGCCCTCGGATAGAACTCGAGCAGCTTCTGCGCGATGGGATGGAAACGCTCCTGGGGGATACGGTTGCCGGCAAAGGGAGCGGCGGAGAGCGCCCGGAGATTGCCCTGCGCGTCCGCGCCGAAGACCCGGCTGAGCGGATCGTAGATGGGCCGGCTCTGTCCGCCGAAATCTCCGCTCAGCATGCGATCCGTGGCCACGTTCGCCAGGCCCTGCGTGGTCTTGCGGTCCTTCAGTGCCTCGAAGTTGGACATGAAGAACACCCGGTTGGGAACCAGGCGGCCGCCGAAGGTGAAGCCGTACTGGTTTCGCCGGAACGGGTTCTTCTCGCTCCCCACTTTGTTCCACTCCCGGGCGTCGAACTTGTCGTTGCGCAGAAACTCGAAGGCCGTGCCGTGAAAGGCGTTGGTTCCCGACTTGGTGGCCACGCTGATCTGCGAGGTGGCCCGCCCGTACTCGGCCGGGTAGATGCCGGTCTGCACCTTGAATTCCTGCAGCGCGTCGATGGAAGGACGCACCAGGAACAGGTTGTAGGAGACTTCGGTGTTCTCCACTCCGTCCAGGGTGTAGTGGTTGAACTGCTGCCGCTGCCCCGCCACGGAGATGGACTGCTCCGTGCGCTCGCCTCCCACCCGCGTGGCGGCCTCTCCTCCGCCGCCCATCTCTCCGGTGACGTTGGTGCTGAGCTTGACCAGTTGCAGGTAATTCCGGCCGTTCAGCGGGAGTTCCACCACCCGCCGGTTCTCGATGACGGTTCCCACCGACGTGTTTTCGGTCGTCAGCAGCGGCGCCGCGCTGCTGACCTCGACGTTCTGCGTGATCTCTCCGACTTCCAGAACGAAATCCACGCGCTGCACGGCTCCCACCTGAAGCACGATGTCCGGCCGCGTGGCGGTCTTGAATCCCGGCGATTCCACTTTGACGCTGTACCCGCCCGGCACCAGGAACGGCATCGAGAAATTGCCGGTCTGGTTGGTCGTGATCCGGCGCTGCTGATTGGTTGCAAGGTTGGTGAGGGTCACCACCGCGGCGCTCACTACCGCGCCGCTGGGGTCGGTTACAGTGCCGGTGATTTCCCCGAAATTCTGCGCGCGGGCGGGCAGGGGCGCCAGCGCAACGACACACAACATCCACGCAATTCCGCGAATATTCATGGGACGCTCCTCTACACCCAGAATCCCGAATCTTGGTTGAGTTGATTATATATCCAAAATCGCGGGTTGCAAGCCGGACATTTTGGGGCGGCGGGGAGGAGCGGCGAGTGGTTTTGCGCGGCGTTCGGTTTTTCCCAAAACGGCCCTTCATGAATGAGAGCTTCTTTTTGTTTTCATCGACTTCCTGGGTTCGTTTTGCAGGCACGCGTCCGGCGCGCAGGAAAGCCGGGGGAAACCCCAGGGGCGGGGCCGGCCGGAGACGGGAACGCGCGGCAGGAAGCGTCGATGGCATACACAATCACCCTTCCCGGTGTAGCACGGCGGCAGAGGGCGGACGGGCGCCGGTAAGGGGAAGTGTTTGAGGAGGGGGGAGATAGATAGTTGAAAAAGCACGTGAACGCCGGCGGGGATGGGGGAAATACGGTGGTGGTACTTCGCAGACCGGCGGGGGAATTTACAAACGCGGCTTTCCGGTGTAAGGCTTGATCCTGCGAGCTGAGTAATCTTCAGGGCAGGCCCGCGGTTTGGGGCGCAGGACGGTTATCCTTTGGACGCCCGCGGCGCGCGCAAGCGAGGCCGGGCGAGCCCGTTTTCAAACAAATTGACGGACGGTGCAGGGAAAGGAGCTACGTGTGCCTACCCTGGCGAAGCGAGGGCGAGCGTGGATGGCGGCACTGCTGTTGGGCGCCGGGACGGCGGCGGCGGCCACCTTCCGGGGCGGCAGGCTGAGCCCCCGGGCGGCCTATCCGTTTATCTCCCGGGACGGCTCCGGGCCGACTTTCATCCCGGATGTGAATTCCCCCAACTTCGATTACCTGGTGGACGAGGTGGATGTCGAGACCTTCAGCGAGACCAGCCACCTGGTGAGCGGCAAGCTGATGTTTCCCAACGGTGTCCAGTACGTGGTCGACAACGGGCTGGTCCAGAGCATCCGCGACCGGAACGGGAACCGCATCGCCTTTCAATACGCCTATGTGACCATCGACGGACAGCAATCGCCCACGCCGTACGTGACCCGGATCAGCGATCCGTTGGGGCGCGAGATTTCCGTCGAGTACGACCAGGAGGATGCGCGGTGCGGCCGCTGCGACCGGATCGCGTTCCAGGGGGCGGGCGGAGCGAGCCGGGTGATTCTGGTCAAGAAAGCCGCCATTCAGGACCGGCTGCGGAGCGACTACAACCCGGCCACGCCATTGTTTCCGCGGATCAGCACGGCGCCGATCGCCTCCTTCCCGGCCCTGCGCAAGTTTCCCTCGGAAGTGATTCTGCCGAACGGCCGGAAGTACTCGTTCTACTACAACAATTACGGGGAGGTGGCGCGGGTGGAGCTGCCCAGCGGGGGGGCCAT
>JADZAF010000153.1 GCA_020852755.1 Bryobacterales bacterium | reverse complement strand
GCTTCGCGCCCGTTCACCGTAACATCGACCGGCGAGTTGACCTCATGCAGCTTGCCTTCCTCGAATGGCGGGAAAGGCTTGCCAGGATCGAGGTTGGGGCGGACTGGGCCCAGACCCGAGACGCTCATAATCAGGGTCTCGCCAGCCTGGGCGGGCTTGTCCGCGGTGACCGGCGAGAAGTCCCCGCCGTGGAAAATGGCTGGGCCGGTAGGAAGACTTAACACTTCAGGCCAAGTGTTTGGGATCAAGTGGATGTAACTGACCCACTTGCCCCCGCCCGGGTGCGTCCGGCGATTCGCTGGATCTTCGAGCATCGACGCAAAGCGAGCAGCAATTGACTGGGAACGCGCGACTTGGCCGCGGGCACCGAGGTAAGCGCCTGTGCCGCCGGCGATAGCCATGTTGGCGGAGGTGGCGTCGCTCGGAGACCCGGGCGGCGGTGCCACGCCGCAGAACCCGCTGGAGATGATGTTGCCGACAGGCGTCCCATCGGGCCCCTGAACAACGAAATTCATGTCCGTTACACCGCCGCCCGCGAAGTCGGCAATCATGCGTCCGGGCCTGTAGGTGGGCGTGAAGACGTACATGAGGTGCCTCGTTACGAGGTTTCCTCTGGCGGGCTTGCCGTTGATCGCCACGATGTCGCCGACGCCGGCAATCGCTTTGAAAGTGAAACCTTGAGCGGAAGGCCAGGGGACGATCGCCTGCGAGGTTGCCCGCTTCGCCGGGTCGCCGACGTCGTCAGCATATAACACGACGTTTTCAACATCGACTTTTAGCAGGGTCATGGGCGCCGTCTGAGCCGGCAAGGCAGCCGCCGAGACCGCCACCAGCGAAACAGCCTTGACCACGGCAGACAATGCAACGATTTTCCGCATCATGATGCAATTTCCTTTCGTAGGGGGCCAGCCTCTGGTAGGTCCCCTCATCCAGGAAACCGAGAAATCCGCCCAGAAACTGTCACGCCCAGGAAAAAAGTGAGGTCCAAATTGGATACAGCAGCTCGCTCCCCGGACTAGAATTGAGAATGGTGGAGCATGGCGTCCGAAACTACCCGTGACATCACCGGCTTGCTGCGCGCCTGGAGACGGGGGGACGAAGGCGCACTGGAGCGCCTGATCCCGCCGGTGGAGAAGGAACTGCGCCGCATGGCCCGGCGCCACTTGGCCAGCATGCGCCTCGAGGGCAGCCTGACTACGACCGACCTGATGGATGAGGCGTACGTGCGGCTGATCGACATCGGGCAGGTGGACTGGCACGACCGCGCGCACTTCTTCGCCCTGTGCGCGCGGATCATGCGTGGCATTCTGGTCGACCATGCCCGGGCCCGCCGGTCTGCCAAACGAGGCGGCGGTGCGCCGCACGTGGCGCTCGAGGACGCGCTGGCCGTGACCGTGGCACGGAGAAAGGATCTGGTGGCCATCGACGATGCGCTGACGGCGCTGGCCGAAGTAGATCCGCGCAAGGGCCGTGTCGTGGAACTTCGGTATTTCGGCGGCATGACCGTGAAGGAGACCGCCGAAGTTCTGAGCGTCTCGCCGGAAACCGTGGCCCGCGACTGGCGCTTGGCCAAGCTGTGGCTGCTGAGAGAACTCAGCGGGGCAAGCCGCGTACCCGGCCGGGGTTAGCGAGGACCGCGGCAATCCGGCGACGGCGGTGACCGTGTCCCTCAGGAAATGAGGGCTCACACCGCTTCGACAAGTCGGGCCTCTCGCAAAGCCGCAGTTCCACTCCTGAGGCCAGGGTCATCTGACTCCCCATCTCGCGTTATCCCAGACGTTCCTTCCTGTCTCCTCTTTTCTGGGGAGTCTTCCTACATCCACTTACAGGTTCGGCCCCCGGTTTCCGGTAATCCAGGTTGAGGGGTAGTTCCCTCGAATTCGGTGCCGGTTCTTCACCGGTGACTGCGGCTAAGTGTGCTGAACCACAGGCGTGATCGGCACCGCCCGGCGGGAGGTTGAACGTGCACCGCATATTGGGAGCCTTCGCGACACTGATCGCGGGCGCCTGCGCGCTCGCGGGCCAAACGGCGCAGGAACGCACCGGGGAACTGGCGAGTGGGACCGCGGGTGGCGCCGCTCCGCAGGAGTGCATCCTCACAGCGAAACAACTGATGGCCGAAGAGCGCTGCCTCGAAGCCGAGAAAGTCTTACTCGCCGCTTTGCCCGAGGCGGAGAAGGCCGGCCGCAACAGTGCATTCTACGATGCCGTTACCAACAACCTGGCGTGCGTCTACCTGTACCTCGGGCGTTACCGGGAGGCCGAGCACTTCGCCCGGCAGTCCCTCGTCATCACCGAGCGGCTGTGGGGGAACAATCACTCCGAGCTGGCGCTGGACCTCAACAACCTCGCCGTCATCTATTACAGACAAGGCCTGTACTCCAAGGCAGAACCTCTATTCCGCCGCGCCTTGCAGATCGCCACCCGGGCGCGTGGTCCGGATGATCCGTTAACGCTTAGGATACGCGCGAACCTGGCCAGCCTCCTGGTCATACTGTCGCAGTATTCCGAGGCGGAGCAGTTGCACCGCGAACTGCTGAAGGGGCTCGAAAAGAAATTCGGCGCCGAGAGCCCTGAGGTCGGAAGAGTACTTAATGACATCGCGATCCTGCGTTTCAGGCAGGGAGCCTTCTCCGAGGCAACTTCGCTGTTGGAAGCCGTCGTTCGCATCCTGGACAAGTCATCGAAGCCGCCTGGTTCCAGGGCCGGGGTGGCACGTGGAAATCTGGGGCAAGCGTACTACCGGTTGGGGAAACTGGGCGAGGCGAACGCGATGTTTGCCAGCGCGCTGCCGATCCTGGAAAGAACCATCGGTGGGGATCACCCGGAAGTTGTGAGGTATTTGCTGGACTACGCCCAAGTGCTCAGGAAGCTGAAGCGAAAGCAGGAGGCGAAGGTGCTGGAGAAGCGGGCGCAGGCAATCCTCGCGAGGCAAAGCCGGGAGAACGCCGCCCAGCGGCTCACGATCGACGTGCGGATCCTGCGGACCCCGGCCGGGCGGTAGGGGCGGAGGAGGCCTCGGCCGGGTTGTCCCTGAGGTCAGGCGCGCTGTGGGGCGCTGGGGGAGCCGATGGGTCTGGATTGGCGCCCGGCAGGTCAGTTTCACGAAGAGTCACCCTGCGGCGCGCCTGCCGGGGTACGAGTTCCGTCCGGATGGCCGCCCGGACCTGGCCGATCACACCCAACTCCCCGGCGCGACCATGTCCCGGAAGATCGCCGCCGATTGCGTCGCCCAGGGTGCCAAGTCACTGGACGCGCCCGTGAGCGGCCGGCAGCACCGTGCTGAACGCCAAGGCGCGCATAGTGGGGGAATCGCGGAAAGCGCTCTGCCCATCACCTCCCTGGTGCAGCAGATGATCATCACCCTCATGAACGAGGGCAAGGGCGATCTGGACCATTCCGGCATCGTCAACTTCCTCGAAGCCATGGCCGGCATCGAGGTCCAGAAACCCGCGGCGGCTTCCGCATAGGGCGGCAGCGGGCACGAGCGAACGAACGAGCCTGGGCCCCAGCCCAGCCCCTTGACGGGCCCGCCGGGCAAGGGCGGGCGGGGCCGGTTCTACTGCCCGCGTTCGGCAGCCAGTCGCTTCCGCAGCCGTTCACGGGAACTCCCGGCAAGAACCCGGCACGCCGACCTGTCGATCAGGGCGTCGGGATCGGAGGTTCTCCGCTCCAGCCGCTGCCAGAGACTCGAGAACTCCGGGTGCGGCGTGATCAGAATATCGCAGGGCGTGCTTTCCAGAAACGAGAAGCTTCGCTCGAAATCCCGCAGGGCGCCAGGGTAGACTTCGGCGGCGCTGAAGCGAAAACCTTCGGCCGATACCGGGGTCAGGCTATCGGCATAAACCAGGTTCAGACAGCGGTGACTCTCGCAGGACTGCCATGTCCAACTGGTGCCTCCCGGCGTATGGCCCGGCGTCAGGCGCGCCGTAAGACGAACGTCCCCGCCGGTCACGGTTTCCCCGTCCCGCACGGTCTCCACATTCTCTACCCGGGCGATCGGACCGATGACGCCGAACTGCGGATCGTCGCGGGGCACCACCCCCCGCTTCATGGCCTCCGCCGTCCAGGGGCTCGCCGCCACCCGCGCGCCGGACAGTCTCTGCAGTTCCGCAATGCCGCCCGCGTGGTCGAAGTGGACGTGCGAGTTGAGGATCAGCTTGACGTCTTCCATGCGAAAGCCAAGCGAGCGGACATTGGCCGAAATCAGCGGCGCCGACTCCGGCAGCGCGCCGTCGATCAGAACGTGGCCGGACGGGGAGGTGATCAGAATGGAGCCGAGCCCGCGGGTTCCCACATAGTACGTATTCCCGTAAATCCTGAACGGCTGCTGCGGGATGTTCCACTCGACGCAGGCTTTGCAGGAAGAAGGACGATTCTGAGCAAAGAGGACAGTCCCCAGCAGACCCAGCAGCACTCCCAGACGCATCTACACAGCGTATCACCGGGAAGCGCGCGTCAGTTGCCGTCAATCGCGGTAGTTGTCGATGATCTCCGACATGCGGGCAGGAGACGATCGGAACACCGGCAGCCGAAGTGGATGCTATCCTTGTGATGCTCGACGAAGCCGTTCATGCTGCACTCCTTCATGATCAGATACCAGGAGCATGCCGCCTTGAACGCCTTCTGACGTCTATGGCCACTGCGAAACCGGCGCGGACGTTTCAGGATCTGCTGGTGTGGCAGAAGGCCCACCGGTTCGTGCTGCAGGTCTACGCCTTTACCGCAGCGTTTCCCAAGCACGAGACCTACGGCCTCTCACTCCAGATGCGCCGAGCGGCCGTATCCATCCCTGCCAACATCGCCGAGGGATTCCGCCGTCGCGGCAAGCCGGACAAGGCCCGGTTCATGAACATTGCCGAGGGGTCGGTCGAGGAATGCCGCTATTTCCTGATCCTTGCCCAGGACCTCAGCTACGGCGACACCGCGCAGCTCGCTGCGACGCTGGAAGAAGTCAGCCGGCTACTCAACGCGTACCTCGCCGCCATTCTGACTCCTGGCTCCTGACTCCAGACTTCCATATCCCGAAGGGATATCAAGGG
>JADZAF010000152.1 GCA_020852755.1 Bryobacterales bacterium | reverse complement strand
CTCTGCACGGCAAGCGGTTCGCCGCCGTGAGCCGCCACCACGAAAATCCTGCCGCCAACGAGATTCTCTCCAACCCAATAGGCGATGGAGCGGCCATCGGGAGAGAAGACCGGCCGGCGGCCATGCTTGGCGATCAGTCGCGGCTCTCCTCCGAGCGAAGAGATCGTGTAGATCCCACCTCCATCCCGCTCCCAGCGGAAAGCGATCGTGGCGCCGTCCGGAGAGAAGCGCGGCTCCAGGATATCCTCGGCGCCCCGGGTCAGCCGGATCGGCTCCCCGCCGCCCAGATGCTTCACCCAAAGTTCCAGGTTTCCGCCGCCGCCCCGGTCCGACGCATAGGCCAGCAGTTTCCCGTCCGGAGAGACAGCCGGATCGGTGCTGAGGCCGGCATCGAAGGTCAGCCGGGTGAATGCGGGCTCGGGCGCCGGACGGGATGTGAGAAGACGATTCCACTTGACGGCCGCGATGGCCGCCAGCACAAGGCCCGCGGCCAAGCCAATCCAAAGTCCAATCCTGCGCCGGGCGCGCGGGGGCAGAGCCTCGCTCTGCAGCTGGCCGGAGTCGGACTCCTCCTTCAGTTCTTCCAGCGCCACCTTCAAATCGTCCATATGCTGGAAACGGTGAGCCGGGTTCTTGCGGAGGCAGCGGCGGATCAGGCGTTCGGCCTCTCTCGGCATACCCGGCGCCCAATGGCTGACAGGTTTCGGCTCCTCTCTTAGAACCGCCGCCAGCGTCGAGGCCCGGGTTTCTCCCTGGAAGGCTCTGCGTCCGGTCACCATCTCATAAAGCAATGAGCCGAACGAGAAGATGTCCGACCTGGCGTCGATCTCCTTTCCCTCCGCCTGTTCCGGCGACATGTAGGCCACGGTGCCCAGCAGGACTCCCTCGCCTGTATCGGCCTTCTGCGTCTCGGTGCTGTCGAACTCGCCTGTTTCCGCCGGCCCGGTCAGCTTGGCCAGACCGAAATCCAGCAGTTTCACCACGCCCTCGTTCGTAAACATCACGTTGGCGGGCTTGAGGTCCCGGTGGACGATGCCTGCCGCATGGGCCGCCGCCAGCGCACGGGCAATCTGGACCGCGTAGGTCAAGGCGCCGGCCAGGCTGAGGCCCTTCCGGCCCATCACCTGATCCAGCGTCCTGCCCGGCACGTACTCCATCACGATGAAGTCCACACCGTCCGACTGGTCGATATCGTAGATCTGGATGATATTAAGGTGGTTCAGGGCCGAGGCGGCCCGGGCCTCCTGGACGAAGCGCGCCTTACGGGCCGGGTCGGCGACCTTGTCCGGAGGAAGAACCTTGACGGCCACGCAGCGGCCCAGGCGCATGTCCTGCGCCCGGAAAACCACTCCCATGCCACCCTCGCCGAGCTTGTCGAGAAGGCGGTAGTGGCCGATGGTTTGCCCGACCATTGCGTCCACCCAGGCGCCGGGTCTTGTCCCCGCCCCGGCCGGGGCATCTCTATTCCCGGTCCAGGCCAGTATACACGCGGACGGGATTCAGGAGAAGAATTTTGTTAGGCGATCCCTGGGCCGCCGTGGATGGAACTCTCTACTTTTCGAGACCCGCGGCGGTCAAGACTCCGGAATGATCCGAGACCCAGTCCGGACCGCTGTTGAACACCACCGTGCTGTTCGCGGCGGTCAGCCCTTTCAGGAAGATGTAGTCAATACGCGCGGGAGGGCCGGTGGAGAACGGCGGCTGGTTTGCGTAAGGGTTGCCGGGCACGGCGTACGTGCATCCGGCCAGGCCCTGCGCCGCGCTGCAGCAACTGGTGCAGGAGTGCAGGGCGGCGTAGCTGTCGGTGAATCCGGCGGCGGCGACTCTGTTGTAGACCAGGGCATCATCGGGCAGTTCCAGGTCGGTATTGAAATCGCCGCCCATGACCGCCGGCGCCGGCAGCAGCCTCTGCACCTGGCTCACGAAGCTCAACAGCGCTTCAGCCTGCGGGAGACGCTCGCTGACCGGGTCGCAGAAGGCGCACAGGTGTGTATTGAAGAGGTTCACCTCGCCGTAACCCGGCAGGCGCACCCGCGCCAGCATGGCCTCACGGCTCAAGGGGACCTCCAGACCCAGCCCCGGGAACGGCTCCTCGGTGACCACCGGAAGCGTCCTGGAGAGGGTCCGGACGATCTCGCAGCGGCTCAACAAGGCGTTGCCGACTGTCAGCAATCCCGGAATGCCGTTGGCCAGATGATAGTAGAGGTTGTAACTCAGCCCGCGGGCGGCCAGCATCCGTTGCAGGTCGGCGCTGCTGTTGGCGGTGCCCGCCAGCTTCCCTCCCACCACTTCCTGCAGCAGAAGCGCGTCCACGGGATCGGCCGGGGCGCGGTCCTGAACGAAAGCCGCGATGCGCTCCAACCGCAGGTCGCGCTCCTTGAGCTCGGTATACAGCAGGTTGATGGTCAGTACATTCAGACGGCCCCTGGCGGCGGCATCTTCGCAAACGGACTGGGCGCTCGAGGCAGCCCGGGGCACGAGGGTCAACAGCACGGCAGCCAGAACGACGGCACGTTTCATCGCGGCCTCCCGGTGTTGCCTGCATGGTACGCCGGAATCACTCGTAGCGCAAGGCCACTACCGGATCCAGCCGGGAAGCACGCAGGGCCGGGAGGAGGCCGCTCAGCACGCCCACCAGCATCAGGATGGCGGTGGAGACAGCCATGGTGGTCAGGGAGATGGTCAGGTGGATGTCGGCCTTGCCCGTCGGATCCTCGTGGGCGGCGCTCAGCAAAGGAAGCGGCCCGATGGCCGCGGAGAGCAGCGGGCAGAGCAGGAAGCCGATCGCGCCCCCCAGCAGGGTCAGCAGCAGCGTCTCCGACAGGACCTGAGCGCGTATGTGCCAGCGGCGGGCGCCCAGGGCGCGCCGCAAGCCGATCTCGCGCACCCGTTCGTTGACCGAGACCAGCATGATGTTCATCACCCCCACTCCGCCGATTCCCAGGGTCAGGGCTCCGATGAACAGCAGCAGGAACTGCAGCCCCAGGGTGATGCCGTCGATCACCGGACGAAACTCCTCGCGCCCGAACATCTGGATGGCGCGGCGGTCGCCGGGCGAGTAGCGCTGCCGCTTGGCGACCGCGGCGCGGACCTGCTGCATGGCCGCCGATTCGAAGCGCCGCTCCACGGGCTCGAACACCAGCACGCTGGCGTAGCGCGCGTCCCACAACTCGGCCGCGGTGTTGTAGGGGATGAAGGCGCTCTCGTCGTCGCTGGTGAAGTAGTTGCTGTCTTGCATCTTCAGATCCATCACGCCGAGGACGGTGAATACCACGCCCTGGATGATGACCTCCTCACCCACCGCCGGCCGCCCGCCGAAGAGTTTCTCGCGCAGGCGCGCCCCGAGAAAGACCACCCGCCGCCGCTCCAGCAGGTCCTCGGATGAGATCCAGCGCCCCTGGCTGGGCTTTTCGTTGCGCATTTCGCCGTATTCGGGGCAGACCCCGCGGATGGCCGTATTGGCCAGGCGGTCGCCGCGCGAAATCGCCCGGAAGCGAACCGTCTCCATGCAGACGGTCTTCACCAGAGTGGCCTCCTGCCGGATGGCTTCCAGGTCGGCTTTCTCGAACTGCACGCGCTTTCCGGCCCGCTCTCCCCCGGCCTGCTCACTGGTGGTGCCCGGCCAGGCAATCACGGCGCCGCGGCCGAATGCCAGGAAGCTGTCCAGAATGATGGAGCGGAAGCTGGTCCCGTAGGCCATCAGCAAGGTGACCGAGACGATGCCCCAGACGATCCCCAGCATGGTGAGCAGGCTGCGAAGAGGGTTGCGGCGGAGCGCCCAGAGGGCCTGGCGGACAACTTCGGGAAACATGGTTCAGCCTCCAGGCTCGAAACGCAGGGCTTCGATCGGCTCCACCGTCGCCGCCCGGCTGGCCGGGTAGAGCGCCGAAAGGACCGCGACCGCTCCCAGCATCCCGGTCGAGATCAGGGCCGTCTTCCACGAAACCAGCATGCCCGCGAAGAACTGCGGCAGCCTGAGCTGGTTGAGGAAGAAGCAGATACCCAGCCCGGAGCCCAAGCCCAACAAGCCGCTCAGCCCGGCGATGAGCAGCGCCTCGGTGAAGAACTGCCGGCGAATCGCCCCCGCCGTGGCGCCCACGGCTTTGCGGACCCCGATCTCCACGGTCCGTTCCCGGACCGCAACCAGCATCACGTTCATCACCCCGATGCCGCCCAGGAACAGGGTGGCCACGCCCACCGCGCCCAGGAAATACTGCATGCCGTCGATGATCCTGACGAAGGCCTTGGCGTCTTCCACGGTGTCCCAGATCCCGGCGGCTTCCTTGTCATTGGGATCGAAGCCGTGCAGGCGGCCCAGGGCGCGCCGCACCTGGAACTTGCACCGCTCGTGCTCCTCCCAGGAAACCGGAGTCACCAGCAGGCGGTCGATGTCGCGCGGATTGCCGGGCGGCTTCTGCGGGAAGTCCCGCATGACCGCGTGGAAGGGGATGAAGATCTTGGAGACATCCTTGCCGTCGTAGCTGGAATTCTGCCCTTTTTCCCGCATCACTCCGACCACGGTGTAGGGCACGCCGGCGATGTGGAGAGTCTCTCCGACGGCCGGCTGGCCGGAGAACAACTGCCGGCGCACGTCGCTGCCGATGAAGGCCACGCGCCGCGCGGCGGCATCGTCCTCGTCGTTGTAGAAACGGCCTTCGGCGATGGAAAGGGAGCGTATGGAGGCGAAGGGCGGCAGCGAGCCGGTCACCATCAGCGACCCGTTGTTGTAACGGCTGCGGACCGGCATGCCGCTGCGGCCGAATTCCGGAATCACCTCCCGGCAGGCGGAGGCTTCCTGCCGGATGGAGAGGTAATCCGTGTCGCGCCAGCGCACCGGCCGGCCGGCTCGCGCGCCACCGGCTTGCAGGCTGGTGCGGCCGGCAAACACGATCATGATGTCCTTGCCGAAATTCTCGCGCTGGCGCACCTGGCCCACCCGCAAGCCCTCGCCCGCCGCGTTCATCAGAATGAAGGAGACGATGCCCCAGGAGATCCCGAACATGGTCAGGCCGGTCCGCACCTTGTGTTCCCACAGGGTGCGCAGCGCGCCTGTGATCAGTTCTCCCGCCGGGATCATTGCAGGATCACCTTCTGTTTCTCCGTCAGTCCCGCGATCAGTTCGGTCCTGATCCCGTTGGAGATCCCGATGCGGACCGGCACTTTCCTCCGCCCCTTCTCGGCCGCGCCGTCGGGAATCTCGACCGAGGGATTGCGGGCAGCGTCATAGAGGATGGCCGCTTCGGGGAGCATCAGCACGTTCTGCTTCTCCTCGAGGATGATCTCCGCGTTGGCCGTCATATTGGCCTTCAACTCTCCGCTGGGATTGTGGATGGAAACCCGCACTTCGAAAGTGGTGACGTTGTCTTTCTCCACTCCCAGCGGGGAGATCTTGGTGACCTTGCCCGCGAACTTCTTGTCCTTCAGCGACTCCACCGAGATCCGCGCCGGCTGTCCCACGTAGACCTTGCTGATGTCGGCCTCGCTCACCTTGCCCAGCACGTAGACGTCGGTCACATCGCCCAGGGTCATGACCAGGGTGGCCTGGGAGCCCAGCACCAGGATGGAGCTGACGGCATCGCCCACCTGGACGTCCCGGGAAAGCACGATGCCGTCCATGGGACTGACGATCGTGGAGTTGCGGAGGTCCTCCTCGGCCCGATCCAGGGCCGCCTGCGCTTGCGCCACCTGGGCCTTGGCCTTGGCCATCTCGGCACGGGTAACGGCTACGTTGCGCAGAGCGACCATCTGGCGGTTCAAGCCCATCTGGTAGAGCTTCTCGGCGTCTTCCAGCACCGACTGCGCCACCAATCCCTGCTGGAACAGCTTGCGCGCGCGCTCCATGCCGGATTTCAGGAAGGGCAGATCGGGGCCTTCCGCCTCCGCCTGGTTGCGCTCGTGGGCCGCGTGCGCGGATTCCTCGGCCGCCTGGGCCGCCAGCAGGGTAGCTCTGCTTTCGCGCACCCGGGCCTGCAGTTCCTCCTTATCCAGTTCGACCAGCACCTGGCCTTCCCGCACCGGCTCGCCGTAATCGAGCAGGATCTTCTTCACGATGCCGCTGGCTTTGGACTTCACCTGGGCTTTGGCCCGGGGCTCGATCTTGCCGGTGGCCACTACCGAGCGGGCCAGGCTGCCCCGCTCGACCGCGGCCAGCTTGGAGGAATCGATGCTGTTGTCGGGACGCAATGCCGCCCGGATCCCGGCCAGCGCGCCGGCTGCCACCAGTAACAGGAAGAGGAACAGGATCCAACGCCGGCGCCGGTTGCGCCGGCTCTTACCGTTTGCCGCCATGACCATCACCTCTTGAAACAGGCGGCCCGGCGCCGGGCCGCCCCAGTGCACGCTACGGGGAGTCTACGAGGCTAATTACGCCTTATGGGGCCGTTTTGTTCCGCGGTATGGTTGGACGCGCGACGCCCGGTTCGGTGAGACGGCCGCACGCCGGCGGCGGAAGGCGGGAGAAACAGCGGCAACTTCGATGAAACAATCCGGGCCGGTGATGCACCAGATAGATGGGAGGCGCAAACGGCATCTCCCGGAGACAACCAATGACCGAGCCCTTTCCTCTGGAACTACTCCGGCAGTACCACCGGGGAGTAAGCGTGGCGCAGCTGGCTGCCCTCACCGGCATCCCGGAGGAGAGGATCGCCATGCGTCTCCGGGCCGCCGCTCTGTGCTTGCTCAGCCTGGGGGCGGACCACAACTTTACAGTGAAAATCGAGTCGTTGGAACCGTTTACCGTCGATTGGGACTTGCTCTGGTTCGATTGACTGCGATTCAATCGGAGCATGCCGCCAACTCCGCCGGCCCGCATTGCGGGCGTGATTCCCATCCTGCAGACCCCGTTTTTCGATAACGGCGAAGTAGACCTTGAGTCGCTGCGCCGGGAGGTGGCCTACGTCTGCGCCGCGGGCGCGCATGGAATGGCGTTTCCGGGCTACGTAGGCGAGTGGTGGAAGCTGTCCGGCGAGGAGATCATGCGCTGCGCGGAGGTGATTGCCGGGGCACGCACCGGCGACACCCTGGTGGTCTTCAACGTGACCGCGCAGAGCACGTATCACGCGGTCCGCGAGGCCCGCCGCTTCCTGGAGATCGGCTGCGACGCGCTGATGTGCCTGCCGCCCTTCGTGGCGCCTTCCTCGCCGGAGGCCGCCATCGAACACGTGCGGCAGATCCTGCGGCTGAGCGGGAAGCCGCACATCCTGCAATATGCGGCGGCGCTGACCGGGCTGCGGCTCAGCCCGGCCTCGCTGCTCGATCTGAAGCGTGAGTTTCCTCACTTTTCCTGCATCAAGATCGACTTCGTGCCTCCCGGTCCCACCTTGACCGGAATCCGGCAGGCCCTGGCCGGCCAGGATTTCACTTACCTGATCGGCTACTCCGGGCTGCAGCTCGCCGACGCCATGGGTCGCGGCGCGCACGGCCTGATGGGCGGAGCGGGACACGTGCGGGAGGATCTGGCGGTCTTCCGGGTCCTGAGCGGCCCGGATCCCGAGGCGGGCTGGGCGGCGTTCACGCAGCTGCTTCCCATGCTGAACTTCGAGATGCAGACGGTGGATCTGGCCATCGCCGTTCACAAGCGGCTGCTGCGCGATGCGGGCATTTTCACCAGCGACCACATACGGGCGCCGGGTTCGGGCCTGGACTGCTTCCAGGCAAACGAGCTGGAGCGTCACCGCCGTTCCATTCAAGCGCTTCGATCGTAAGCTTTAGCACCACAGCGGGGCGGCAAACGCACCTTCCGCGCCGTGGATTACACACCGCCCCCGCGCGCCTCTCCTAGACTGGAAAGAAGAAGGAAATCGCTCTGGAGCCTGAAGGCTCTTGGGGCGCGTGCCGCAGGGCGCGGCGCCCGCCATTTGCAGCGCGGGCTCCGGAAGAGGGCAAGCAACCGTGTCACCGATCGTGATCTATTCCGGGCTGGTAGTGTTCATCGTGGCGGCCATGCTGGTGGTATCGCACCTGCTGGGCGAGCGGCACGAGCAGCCCGCCACCGGCGAACCCTACGAGGGCGGCATCGTTTCGCAGGGATCGGCGCGGCTGCGCATCTCCGCCAACTTCTACCTGGTGGCCATGTTGTTCGTGATCTTCGACCTGGAAGCCGTGTTCCTGTATGCCTGGGCGGTAGCGGCGCGGGAGTCCGGCTGGACCGGATACGTGGAAGCCATGATCTTCCTGGCCATCCTGGCACTCACGCTTTTCTACCTGTGGCGAACCGGGGCGCTGGACTGGCCCCGCATGCGCAGCCGTTTCGGGAAAGAGCGTTAGCCCGTGCGCTGGCGGCTGGAAAGACCGGGAACAAACCAAGCGGGCGTCGAGACTTTCCGCGAGGAAGCGGCCGCGCACGAGGAGGGCGTGCGCAGAAGCGTGGTGCTCTCCCGCCTTCAGGACCTGGTCGCCTGGGGCCGCAAGAATTCCCTGTGGCCCTTCGGCTTCGGTCTCTCCTGCTGTTTCGTGGAGATGGCCACGGTCTTCACCAGCAAGTACGACGTGGCGCGCTTCGGCGCGGAGGTGATCCGGGGCTCGCCCCGGGAAGCGGACGTGATGGTGATCGCCGGAACGGTTTTCATCAAGATGGCTCCGGTAATCCAGAGGCTGTATGAGCAGATGATGGAGCCGCGCTGGGTGATCTCGATGGGCTCCTGCGCCAACTCCGGCGGCATGTACGACGTGTACAGCGTAGTGCAGGGAGTGGACAAGTTTCTGCCCGTGGATGTGTACGTTCAGGGCTGCCCGCCCCGTCCGGACACTTTGCTGGAAGGCTTGATTCTGCTGCAGCAGCAGGCCGGCCGCGAGAAGCGCCCTCTGAGCTGGGCCATCGGCCCGCAGGGCATCGAGCGGCCGCAATTGCCCGCGCAGCGGGATCGCAAACGCGAGTCGCGCATCCAACTCGTACATCTGCGCCCACCCGATGAGATCTGAAGCGGCCGCGGTCAGCGTGGTGGACGAACTCGTAGAGCGTTTCGGAGCGGGCGCGACTCAAACCCAGCAGACCGTGGACGGAATTCCAACCGTGTGGCTCGCGCCCAGCCGGGTCCCCGAGGCGCTCGGTTTTCTCAAGAACGAAGTCGAACGGCCATACCGCATGCTGTTCGACCTGAGCGCCATCGACGAGCGGGTGCGCGTCCACCGGGAGGGCCAGCCGGAGAGCGATTTCACGGTGGTCTACACCCTGCTCTCCTTTGAGCGCAACGAGTACGTGCGGATCAAGAGCGCACTGCAGGGAGACAACCCCTCGATCCCCAGCGTGACCGGGATCTGGCCCGCGGCCGCCTGGTACGAGCGCGAGATGTGGGACATGTTCGGGATCGGCGTCGAGGGCCATCCGCACCTGAGACGCATCCTCATGCCGCCCGAGTGGCAGGGGCACCCGCTGCGAAAGGACTACCCGGCCCGGGCGACGGAGATGGGACCCTTCCGGCTGACCCCGGAGCGCGAGGAGCGATCCCAGGAAGCGCTGCTGTTCCGGCCCGAGGATTGGGGCATGCAGCGCAGCCGGGACGGCGCCGACTTCATGTTTCTCAACGTCGGCCCGCAGCACCCCGGCACCCACGGCGTGCTGCGCATCGTCCTGCAATTGCACGGCGAAGAGATCGTGGACGCGGTGCCGGACATCGGCTATCACCACCGGGGAGCCGAGAAGATGGGGGAGCGGCAGACCTGGCACACCTACATCCCCTATACCGACCGGGTGGACTACCTGAGCGGGGTAGTCAACGAGCTGGCCTATCTCGAGCCGGTGGAGTTGCTGGCCGGGATCGAAGTGCCGGAGCGGGTGAAGGTGATGCGGGTGATGCTGTCGGAGTTGTTCCGCATCATCAGCCACCTGGTCTGGTACGGCACGTTCGCCCAGGACGTGGGGCAGATGTCGCCCGTCTTCTACACGTTCAACGACCGGGAACGGGCCTTCGCCATCATCGAAGCCGTGACCGGGGCGCGCATGCATCCCAACTGGTTCCGCATCGGCGGAACCATGCAGGACCTCCCCAAAGGGTGGGACTCGCTGGTCCGCGACTTTCTGGAATACCTGCCGCCGCGCCTCATCGAATACGACAAGACGATTCTGGGCAACCGCATCTTCCAGGCGCGCACCAAAGGGGTGGGCGCCTGCACCGCCGCCGATGCCATTGAGTGGGGCGTCACCGGGCCGAACCTGCGGGCCTGCGGGTTCGAATGGGACCTGCGCAAGAAGCAGCCCTATTCCGGCTACGAGCAGTTCGAATTCGATATTCCCACGGCCTCGAGCGGCGATTGTTACGACCGCGCCGTGGTACGGGTCGAAGAGATGCGCCAGAGCCTGCGCATCATCCGGCAGTGCGTGGACAACATGCCCGAAGGGCCCTACAAGGCGCGGCACCGGCTGACCACTCCCCCCATCAAGGAACCCCACACCATGCACGACATCGAAACCCTGATCACGCATTTCCTGAACGTGAGCTGGGGGCCTGCGATTCCGCCGGGGGAGGCCATGCGGCCCATCGAGGCGTCCAAGGGCATCAACGGCTATTACCTGATCAGCGACGGCAACACGAATTCGTACCGCACGCGCATCCGCACGCCTTCCTTCCCGCACCTGCAAATGCTGCCGCTGCTGTGCCGGGGGGCTTTTGTGGCGGATTTGCTGGCGGTATTGGGGGCCATGGACTACGTGCTGGCGGACGTGGATCGATGAGGAGGAAAGCGCGGTGCTGAGCGCGGCGGAAAGAGAAGAGATCGAGCAGGTGCTGAAGCACTACCCGGTCCGGGATTCGGTGGCCATCGATGCGCTGAAGATCGTGCAGCGCCATCGCGGCTGGATCTCGGACGAGACGCTGAAGGAAGTGGCGGATTTCATCGGAATGACGCCCGCCGACCTGGACGGGGTGGCGACGTTCTACAACCTGCTGTTCCGCAAGCCGGTGGGCCGGCACGTGATCGCGCTGTGCGACAGCGTGAGCTGCTGGATCATGGGCTACGAGGGCATTCGCGAGTATTTGTCTTCGAAGCTGGGCGTCGGGTACGGGCAGACCACCGCGGACGGGCGCTTCACCCTGCTGCCCATCGTATGCCTGGGCGCCTGCGACCGCGCCCCGGTGCTGATGGTGGACGGCGACACCTACGGCGGCCTCACCCCGGCCGGTCTGGACGGAATCCTGGAGAGGTACCGGTGAGGCCGATTTCCAACCGGCCTTCCCCCGGAGCGATGGAAGCATGGAAAAACCGCTGACAGGCCGGATGCGCGCCGGTGGACAGCCGGTTTCCATACGGGAATACGAGCGGGCCGACGGCTACCAGGGCTTGCGCAAGGCGCTGGCGATGAGCCCGGCGGAGGTGATCGAGGAAGTGCGGGATTCCGGACTGCGCGGGCGCGGCGGAGCAGGTTTCGGCACCGGGCTGAAATGGTCGCTGGTGCCCGCGGGCGCCCCGAAGCCCCGCTACCTGGTCTGCAACGCCGATGAAATGGAGCCCGGGACTTTCAAGGACCGGCTGCTGATGGAGGCGGATCCCCACCAGTTGTTGGAAGGAATGGCCATCGCCTCTTATGCCATCGGGGCGGAGATCTCCTACATCTTCCTTCGCGCCGAGTACACGCTGGCCGCCGCGCGGCTGGAAGCCGCTCTCCATGAAGCCCGCCAGGCGCGCTGCCTGGGAGAGGATATCCTCGGCTCGGGCTTCAACCTGGAGATCCACCTTCATACCAGCGCGGGGCGTTACATCTGCGGCGAGGAGACCGCGCTGCTGAACGCGCTGGAAGGCAAGCGCGCCAACCCGCGGGCCAAGCCGCCCTTCCCTCCGGTGGTGGGCTTGTGGGGTAAGCCCACGATCGTGAACAACGTCGAAACCCTGTGCTGCGTGCCGCACATCGTGCGGAACGGATCGGGCTGGTTCCGCCGCCTGAGCCGGAGCCAGGACAGCGGCACCAAGCTGTTCGGCGCCAGCGGGAAGGTCAAGCGGCCGGGCCTGTGGGAACTCCCCATGGGAACGCCCATCCGCGAAATCGTGGAAGAACACGCCGGCGGCATGCGCGAGGGCGTTCGCCTGCGCGGCCTGCTTCCCGGCGGCGCCTCCACGGATTTCCTGGTGGAGCAGCACCTCGACGTGCCCATGGACTTCGCCGGCGTGCAGGCGGCCGGCAGCCGGCTGGGCACGGGGACCATGATCATTCTCGACGACCGCACCTGCCCGGTCGGCATGACGCTCAACCTGGAGCACTTCTTCGCCCAGGAATCCTGCGGCTGGTGCACTCCCTGCTGGAGCGGGTTGTCGTGGACCGAGCAGATCCTGGCCGCGCTGGAGAGAGGAGAAGGACAACCCGGCGACCTGGAGAAACTGGAGTGGCAGACGCGCTTCCTGGCGCCCGGCAACACCTTCTGCGCCCTGGCGCCCGGCGCGGCCGAACCGCTGCAAAGCGCCCTGCGCTACTTCCGGGAGGACTTCGAGGCGCACATACGGGAAAAAGCCTGCCCGTACCGGCACTGACATGGCGACTGTTTACATCGAGAACCGGGCGTACGACGCCGATCCCGGAGAGAACCTGCTGAAGACCTGCCTGGGCCTGGGCTTCGACCTGCCGTACTTCTGCTGGCACCCGGCCATGGGCTCGATCGGCGCCTGCCGGCAGTGCGCGGTCAAACAGTTCAAGGACGAAAACGACACGAAGGGGCGGCTGGTGATGGCCTGCATGACGCCGTCGTCGGACGGCGCCCGGATCTCGATCGCCGATCCCGAGGCGGCCGAGTTCCGGGCGGGCATCATCGAAGGGCTCATGTTGAACCACCCGCACGACTGCCCGGTGTGCGACGAAGGCGGCGAGTGCCATCTGCAGGACATGACCCTCATGACCGGGCACAGTTACCGGCGCTACCGCTTCCACAAGCGCACCTTCCGCAATCAGTACCTGGGCCCGTTTCTGGCCCACGAAATGAACCGCTGCATCCAGTGCTACCGCTGCGTGCGCTTCTACCGGGGATACGCCGGCGGGCGGGACTTCAACTCATTCTCCATCCGCAACACGGTCTACTTCGGACGCCACGAGGACGGCGTACTGGAGAACGAGTTCAGCGGCAACCTGGCGGAAGTCTGCCCCACCGGGGTTTTCGTCGACCGGACGCTGGCGCAGCATTACACCCGCAAGTGGGACCAGCAATTCGCGCCTTCGATCTGCGCCGCCTGCGGGGTGGGCTGCAACATCAGCCCGGCCGAGCGCTACGGGATGCTGCGGCGGATCGTGAACCGCTACCATCCCGAGATCAACGGGCACTTCCTGTGCGACCGGGGCCGGTACAGCTACGAATTCGTCAACAGCGAAAAGCGGATCCGGCAGGCGCGCATGCAGTCGGGCGCGGAGAGCCTGCCGCTGTCGAAAGACGAAGCGCTGTCGCGCCTGGCGGAGATCTTACGGCACAGCCGGGGAGTGGCGGGCATCGGCTCGCCGCGCGCTTCCCTGGAAGCGAATTTCGCGCTGCGGCTGCTGAGCGGGCCGGACCGCTTCTTCGCCGGAATCAACGAGAACGATCTGGCCCTGGCGCGGCTCATGATCGAACTGAACCGGACGGTGCGGGCGCCGTCCTTGAGGGAGATCGAAAGCTGCGACGCGGTGCTGGTGCTGGGCGAGGATGTGACGCAGACGAACCCGCGCATCGCCCTGGCATTGAGGCAGTCGGTGGAGCAGCAGCCGCGCAGCCGCGCGGCGGCGGCCCGCATCCCGCTCTGGAACGACCTGGCGGTTCGCGAGATCGCGCAGGACCAGAAAGGGCCGCTGTTCGTCGCCGCCCTGAACGCCACGCGGCTGGACGACGTGGCCGCCGCCACTTACCGCGCCGCGCCCGCCGACATCGCCCGCCTGGGACTGGCCGTGGCCGCTTCTCTCCGGCAGGAATTCGCGTTTCCGGCGGACCTCGCTCCGAAGGTGAGCGAACTGGCGTCACGCATCGCAGACGCCTTGCTTGGGGCCGCAAGGCCGCTGGTGGTCTCCGGACCGGGCTGCCGCTCGGAAGCCGTGATCCGCGCCGCCGCCGCCGTGGCCGGAGCGCTGGCCGGCCGGGGCAAGCCGGCGCCGCTGGCCTTCACCATGCCGGAGGCCAACACCGCCGGGCTGTCGCTGATGGCGACGGCGGGCCTGGAAACGGCGCTTGAAGCGCTGCGCTCCGGCGGCGCCGAAACCCTCGTCATTCTGGAGAACGACCTGTACCGCCGCGCGGAAAGCTCCCTGGTGGACGATCTGCTGGGCAAGGCCCGGCACGTCGTCGCGGTCGACCACCTGGAGAACCGCACTGCGGCGCGCGCGAGCCTGGTTCTCCCTGCCGCCACCTTCGCGGAATCCGACGGCACGTTTGTCAATTTCGAAGGCCGCGCGCAGCGCTTCTTTCAGGTATTCGCGCCGGACGGCGGCATTCAGGAGAGCTGGCGGTGGCTGCGCGATTGTCTCCGGGCGGCCGGGCGGGAGGAGGGCGAGACCTGGCACAGCCTGGACCACGTGATCGCGGCCCAGGGCCGGCAGATGCCGGAACTCGCGCCCGCGGCACAAGCCGCGCCTCCGGCTTCCTTCCGCATCGTGGACGAGCGGGTGCCGCGCATGCCGCACCGTTCCAGCGGACGCACCGCCGTGCTCGCCAACGTCACCATGCACGAGCCCAAGCCTCCGGAGGATCCCGATTCTCCACTGGCCTTTTCCATGGAAGGCTACCCGCTGACGCCGCCGCAGGCTCTGCGGCCGTTTACGTGGCTGCCGGGATGGAATTCGGTGCAAGCGCTGAACCGCCTGCGGAACGAGGCCGGCGCCGCGCCGCCCGGACCCTCGGGGGTCCGCCTGTATGAAGCCCGCAACGGCCTCGCCCCCGCCGCCTCGAACTGGCCGGAAGCGTTTCGCCCCCGGGAGGGCGAGTGGCTGCTGCTGCCGCTCCACCACATCTTCGGCTCCGAGGAACTGAGCATGTACGGGCCGGCCATCGCCTCGCTGGCGCCGCGGCCCTACGTCGCCGTCCGGGACGGTTTTGAGGAAGGGCAGATGGTGGAGGTATCGGTGCGGGGATTGATCTTCCGGCTGCCGGCGCGGATCATGGCGGCGCTGCCGGCGGGTACGGCCGGCCTGCCCTCCGGCCTGCCCGGCATGGACTACGTGCGCCTGCCTGACTGGGGACGCATCACGGAGGCCGCCGGATGAGCTTGTGGAGCATCGCCGTCGTCCTGGGCGTGCTGTTCGGCGTATTGACCCTGGCCGCCGCGCTGATCTGGGTGGAGCGCCGCCTGCTGGCCCTCTGGCAGGACCGCTATGGACCCAACCGCGTGGGCCCCTTCGGCGTCCTGCAGGTGGCGGCGGACATGATCAAGATCTTCACCAAGCAGGACTGGATCCCGCCGTTCGCCGACAAGCCGGTCTTCGTCATCGCTCCGGCCATCATCGTCGTCACCGTGCTGCTGGCCTTCGCGGTGGTGCCGTTCGCGCCCGGCATCGTGGTGGAGGACCTGAACATCGGGATCCTGTTCTTCCTGGGCATGTCGTCACTGGGCGTCTACAGCATCATCCTGGGCGGCTGGGCCTCGAACAACAAGTACGCGCTGCTGGGATCCCTGCGCGCCTCGGCCCAGATGCTCAGCTACGAGGTCTTCATGGGCCTGTCGCTGATGGGCGTGGTGGTGCTGGCCGGTTCGTTCCGCCTGAGCGACATCGTGGAAGCCCAGCGCGGCCTGTGGTTCGCCATCCCCCAGCTGCCCGGCCTGATCCTGTTCATGATCGCGGGCAGCGCGGAGTCGCGGCGCATTCCGTTTGACCTGCCCGAATCGGAGAGCGAACTGGTGGCGGGCTACCACGTGGAGTACTCGGGCATGAAGTTCGGCATGTTCTTCGTGGGCGAATACCTGGGCCTGATCCTGATCTCCTCGATGATCACCACTCTGTTTCTGGGCGGCTGGCTGGGGCCGGTGCTGCCGCCCCTGGCCTGGTTCTTCATCAAGACCTTCGCATTGATCGCGTTTTTTGTCCTGGTGCGCGCGTCGCTTCCCCGGCCGCGTTTCGACCAGGTGATGAGCTGGGGCTGGAAGACCATGCTGCCGCTGGCGCTGCTGAACATCGCGGCCACCGGAGCGGCGGTGTTGTGGAGGCAGGGAGGCCAGTGACGGCATGTGGAGCATCGTGAAAACCATCTGGACGGTTTTTCTGCACGCGTTCCAAAAAAGGATCACGGTGCAGTATCCGGAGGAAGGTTTCAACTTGCCGCCGCGCTACCGCGGCCGCATCATCCTCAGCCGCGATCCGGACGGCGGGGAGCGCTGCGTGGCCTGCTACCTCTGCGCGGTGGCCTGCCCGGTGGATTGCATCGCCTTGCAGGCCACCCAGGACGAAACCGGGCGGCGCTACCCGGAGTTTTTCCGCATCAATTTCTCGCGCTGCATCTTCTGCGGCTACTGCGAGGAGGCCTGCCCCACCTACGCCATTCAGCTCACGCCCGATTTCCACATGAGCGAGTACAACCGCCGCAACCTGGTTTACGAGAAAGACGACCTGCTGATCAACGGTCCGGGCAAATACCCCGGCTACAGCTTCTGGCAGATCTCGGGCGTGAAGATCGGCGGCAAGGACAAAGGCGAGGCCGAGCGGGAGGCCAGGCCCACGGACCTGCAGAGCCTGCTGCCATGAGGAGAGTGCGGTGACCTTGGCTTTCTACCTGTCCGCCGTGGTGGCCGTAATCGCCACGGCCCTCACCATCACGCGGCTGCATGCGATTCACGCCCTGCTGTACCTCACGGTGTCCCTGCTGGCAGTCTCGCTGGTGTTCTACACCCTGGGCGCGACCTTCATGGCGGCCCTGGAGGTGATCATCTACGCCGGGGCCATCATGGTGCTGTTTGTTTTCGTGGTGATGATGCTGAACCTGGGGTCCCGCGCCATCGAGCAGGAGCGCAGAATCCTGAAACCCGGAACCTGGCTGGGGCCGGGAATCCTCAGTTTGCTGCTGATGGTCGAGTTCGGCTGGCTGCTGGCCGAAGCGCCGGTGCGGGGGACGGCGGTGGCGCATTTCGAACCGAAGGAAGTGGGCATCGCGCTGTACGGCCCATACCTGATCGCGGTGGAACTGGCCTCCATCCTTTTGCTGGGCGCCCTGGTGGCCGCCTACCACCTGGGCTCCCGGGAGCCCGGCCGGAGGGAGACCTGATGAGCCCGGTCCCGGTGGAGCACGTGCTGGTGCTGGCGGGCGTGCTGTTCGCTCTCGGCGTGGCCGGCCTGCTGGCGCGGCGCAACGTGATCTTCATGCTGATGTCCATTGAGATCATGCTGAACGCAGCGGGGCTCTGTTTCGTGGCGGCCGGTTCCCGGTGGCGGCAGGTGGACGGACAGGTGATGTTCCTGCTCATCCTGACCATGGCGGCGGCCGAGGTGGCGGTGGGCCTGGCCCTGGTGCTGCACCTGCACCGGAGGTTCGAGGTGCTGGATGCGGACGCCGCCAGCGAGATGAAAGGGTGACCATGCCGGACCTCCTTTGGCTGATCCCCGCGGCGCCGCTGGCCAGCGCCGTGTTGCTCGCCGTGCCGGGGTCGCGCTGGCCGCGGCGCGCGGTCTCCGCGCTGGGGGTGGGATCCATCGGCCTCTCGGCGGTTCTGGCCATCGCCATCGCGGCGGAATTCCTCTCCGCGCCCCCGCCGGACGGTGTGTTCCGCCAGACGCTCTGGACCTGGATGGGAGTAGCCGGATTCCAGGTGGATATCGGCTTTCACCTGGACGCTCTTTCGCTGCTGATGACAGTGGTGGTGGCCTTCGTCAGCTTCTTCATCCACCTTTACTCCACCGAATACATGGCGGAGGACGAGGGATACAGCCGCTTCTTCGCCTACATGAACCTGTTCGTGGCCTCCATGATCACGCTGCTGCTGGCCGACAACCTTCTGCTGCTGTTTCTGGGCTGGGAAGGCGTGGGGCTGTGCAGCTACCTGCTGATCGGATTCTGGTACCGGGACCCGGCCAACGGGCGCGCGGCGCGCAAGGCCTTTCTGGTGACCCGGGTGGGGGACACCGCGTTCACCGTAGCCATCCTGCTGCTGGTTACGGAATTCGGGACCCTGGACATCCAGGAACTGATGCGGCGAGCGGCCTCGGAATGGGGGCCCGGGTCGGCCCTGGCGACGGTCGCGGGCCTGCTGCTGCTGGGCGGCGCGGCAGGCAAGTCCGCCCAGCTTCCCTTGCAGACCTGGCTTCCCGACGCCATGGCGGGGCCGACTCCCACCAGCGCGTTGATTCACGCCGCCACCATGGT
>JADZAF010000151.1 GCA_020852755.1 Bryobacterales bacterium | reverse complement strand
GTGGTGCACCGGCTCTCCGGCATCGGTTTCAAGATCCTGCTGGACCTGGTGGCCTCCAGCCCGCGGCCGGTGCGCCTGGCCGAGGCGCCCTACCGGTTCGGGAGCCGGCTGCACGGGCGCAGCAAGCTGGACGTGAGCGTGGCCATCGAGCACCTGCTGCTGATGGCGGACAAGCGGATCGGCGACTGGATTCCGGCGCGCTTCGCCCTGTTCGTTCTGGCGGGGACTTTCGGGCTGGTGGCCCACCTGCTGGTGCTGGGCCTGGCGCTGTCCGCCGGGGCTGCGTTCCGGGAAGGGCAGATCGCCGCCACCCTGGTGGCCATGACGCTGAATTTCGCGGTGAACAACGTGACCACGCACCGCGACCGGCGGCTGCGGGGCTGGGATGCGCTGCGCGGGCTGGCGGTTTTCTACCTGGCCTGCTCGCTGGGCGCCATCAGCAATATCGCGCTGGCCAAGATGCTGTTCGAGCGCGGAGTGCCCTGGTACCTGGCGGGCGGCGTAGGGCTGGTGGTGGGCTCGGTGTGGAACTACGCGGCCACCTCGGTGCTGAGCTGGCGCCGGCAGTGGGTGCGGCGGCAGCATATCGCCGTGGCGCAGCGCGCCGAAACCGCGCGGGACGCCAGGGCGGCCGGCGGCGGGATCGCCTAGCGCGATCTGTTGGAAACGGCACACTGCGGCGCGGGCTTTGCACCTGGGTCCTTGACAGGATTCGTCCGGTTCAAATCACAATAACTATACTTAGTCTTAGTCGCCTACCACGCGCCGATTCATGCCCCATGCACTGCAGGCCGGATGGATGCCTGAAGGCGCTGTCTTTCTATTCTCGGGAGTGCTGGTCGAGAGAGTGCGGGCATGAACTCAGTTACTATCGGGATAGACAGGCTGCGCCGTTCCGTCTTCCCGGGAATTACAGACAGGCTGCAGATCTTATTGATTCTGGCCGCCGGCGGGCTGCTGGGCGCCCTCACCCTGGTGTACGTGGCGGGCGGAAATGACATCCCGTTGTTTCTCTATATCGGCGACGGACTGCTGCACGGGATGGTTCCCTACCGCGATGCCTGGGACGTAAAGGGTCCCGGCATCTTCTTCGCCTTCGGCCTTTGTGCCCTGTGGTTCGGGCACAGCGGATTTGCGGTCCACCTCTTCGACCTTGTGTGGCAGACCGGGACCGCTTTGGTCCTGGCCCGCATCGCCCAGCGGGTATTCAAGAGTCCTGCGGCCGGACTGATCGCCGGACTGGGCTATCTGATCGCCTATTTCTCGCAGCCCTGGTGGAGCCTGGCCGCGGCCGACGGCCTCATCTCGCTGCCGGTGGCGCTGGGAATGCTTGCGCTGGTCCGGGCGCTGGAAAGCGGCCGCGCGAGTTTCTGGACCATGGCCGGGGCGGCAGCCGGTATCGCCACCCTGTTCAAGACACCGTTCGGCCTGGTGGGCATCCCGATGATGGCCTGCGCCTTCGCGCGCCGGGAGGGGAGCCGGCAGGTGCTTGTTCGGCTCTCGTGCCTGGCGGCGGGCTTCACGGGACCGCTGGCGTTGTGCCTCGCCTATTTCTATCTCAGGGGCGCGCTGGGCGACTTATTGACCGCGCACTTCGTCTACGCCACCGAGTATGTGCGCGCCGCAAGAGAGCGCTTGACCCTGGCATGCGCCGCGGGCCGCACCTTCAGCCGGGCGTTTCTTCCGCTGCACGTCATGCTCTCAGTGGCGCTGGCGTTTGCCGCCCTGCGCCGCCTGCGCGGACGCCCGGCCGGCGCTATGCTGGCGGCGCTGTGGTCCTGGCTGGCTGTCGCGGCCGCCGCTTTGGCCATGCACGGGTTGTTTCTGGAGTACCACTTTTTTCCCTTGATTGCTCCCCTGGCCGTGATCAGCGCCGGAGGCGTCCTTGAGCTGGTAAGAGCGGCGTTGGCCTCCAGGCGCCGCCTGGCGGCGGTGCTGCTGGTGATCACGCTGGCCGTCTTCGGGTGGGAGCCTTCCAAACGCATTCGGGGACACTTCCGGAACACGGTTCAGGGGTTGCGGAGGGGGGTGCTTCCCCCGAGCGAGTGGGTCAAACTGGGAGACTATCTCCGCGAGCACACTTCCGGCGACGGCACCATCTTCGTATGGGGCAACGCGGCTTCCGTCTACTTGCGCGCCCGGCGAAAGCCGGCCTCCCGGTTCCTGGGCATCTGGCCGTTTGCTCTTCCCATCCGGGATATCGGATATCACCAGTTGTTCCTGCGTGAGTTTCAGGCTAACCGGCCGGAGTACTTTGTACTGGTTAAGTACCCGCCCGTTCCCGCGGAACCGGCGTGCCAGCTGCCCATCAACCCGAACTCGCTCCAGGAATTCGAACCGTTGAACCGGATGATTGCGGCGCAGTACAGCGCCGTGGAGGAGACTTCCAGCTACATCCTCTTCCGGCGCCGCGCTTAGCTCGCAGTGAGCGGTCGGGTCCATCCGGGCCGCGGCCCAACGGATCGGTCGCCTGTTCCCTCACGTTCCTCCGCGATCCTGCAAACTGAACTTCGCGTTAAGCTGGGCTCAGTCATGAAAACGTGGCTTTCATTACTGATTCTGGCGAGTGCGGCGTGGGGGCAGGACTGGCATAGCGGCTTCCGCCTGCAGGGTCTGCGGTACGAGGGGCCCGGCGAGTGGCGGCTGCCGGCCGACCCGATCTGGGTCTATGAGTATCACACCCTTCGCCTGCGCTACCGGGCCTGGAACCTGCCGCCCACCGATGCTCCGGTTCTCACGCTGCGTCCGGGCGCCGTGGGTCCGGTGACGCCGGGGGCCACCAACCGCGAGAATCCGTTCGCCGCGGGACGCCCGGTGGTGGCGGCCGCCGCGCGGGACCTCGCCTCCGGGGGCCGGGACCACACCCTCGAGATCGAACTGCGGGGCCGCATGCTGACCGCCCAGGTGGACGAACTGCGTTTCTCGCTGCCCGCCGGCGCGCGCCTCGAAGTAGAGGACCTGGAGTTTCGCGCCGGCCCGGAGGCCGTGCCCTGCGCGCCGGGAACCCTGGGGCTGCCCCAAGGGGCCAGGAAGCTGAACGTCTCCGGCCCGGCGGAATGCGGGGGTTTTCCGGCCACCTCGCTGCGCGGCCGCGAGTCCCTCCGAATTGAAACCGGCGGCGCGCGCGGCGCCACACTGTACCTGGCGCTCCTGGCGCACGTTGCCGGCCTCTCGGATTTCGTTGCCG
>JADZAF010000150.1 GCA_020852755.1 Bryobacterales bacterium | reverse complement strand
GAAACCAGCGACGTGCTGGTCCGCATCCGCTATGCCGGCGGATCCGAAGAGGAGCAGTTTCCGCTGCTGGTCCGCGAGCGCCGCCATGCCTTGCTGAACCGCACGCCGGAACTCTACTCACTGGCGCTGGAGCCGCGCCCGCTGGCCTCGGTTGAAGTGCTGGACCGCAGCCCTCACGTGCAGTTGGCGGTGTTTGCCGCCGGACTCGCCGAGACCCCGCCTCCGCTCCCCGCCGATGAGATGCCGCCTGCCGCCGCGCGGGGCAAAGCCCCGGGGGAGATGAACCTGAAGTTTTCGAAGTGGTTTCAAGTCGAGCCGGGAACCCCGAATCTCCGGCCCGAACTCAAGACCCGGCAGGAAGGCCGGACCCGGGTGCTCTCTCTTTCCGTCACCAACACCGGCGCAGCTGCGACCGAGTTCACCCTGGTGTTCCCTTCCATCGAAGCGCGGGACGAAAGCGCCTGGTACCTCTATCCCCGCCAGGGCGCGGTCATCTCCCGCGCCAACCGTATCCTGGAGGATGTCTACGGCACCCGCTTCGCGCTGCAGTTCATGGACCTGTTCTCGCCCTCCGCAAACCGGGGCGCCTGCGTGATCGTGCGCGACACCGAGGGCCGTTACAAGAGCTTCCGCCTGGCCAGGCAGCAGGCTTCGATTCGCCTGGAAGCCCGCTACCCGGTGCGGCTGGCGCCCGGCGAGACCTACCGGGCGCCGGACGTTGCCGTGGTGTCTCACGGCGGCGACTGGCGCGAAGGCTTTCAGGCCTACCGCGAATGGGTCGCGCAATGGTACCGGCCGGCGGGACCGCGGCCGGAATGGCTCCGCTCCGCCTTCTGGTGCCGCCGCGACTACCCCATCGGGGGCAGCGGCCGGCTGTTCGACGTGAGCCGCAACCGCTACACCTTCGACGACCTGATCCGCGACGGCCAGGCCTTCGGCGGCATCGACTTCATCGACATCTCCGGCTGGGCGCTCTCGGACAGCGTGGGCCGGGTCGGCGACTACCCCATCGAGCTGGGAGGCCCGGCCGATCTGCGCCGCAACATCGCCCTGGCGGCGGAGCGGGGCATCCCGACGGGGCTCTACTTCGAGGGCTACCTGATCGACAAGAACTCCGGCATCGGCCGCCGTTCCGGCGAAGCCTGGCAGTTGATCGACGCCGCCGGGCGGCGCATGTGGTGGCCGGGCGGCAGTCCGGAGCTGTTCGTCTGCCCGCTGATTCCCGAGTGGCAGCAGTACCTCGCCGGGCGCATGGCGGCGGTAGCCAGGGAAGTGGGCGCGCAGGCCGTCTACCTGGACGAACACGGCCTGGGCAACCGCCGGTGTTTCTCGAATACTCATGGCCACGCTCCCGGCGCGGGGGCGATTCCGGGCGAGATCCGCATGGCGGGCGAGGTGCGCCGCGCGCTGGACCGGGCCGGCCTCCGCCAGACCGCGGTCTACACCGAGTTCAACCCGGTGGACGCCGCCGCGCCCTGCTATGACGCCGCCTTCTGCTACGCTCTCCAGCACGCCGACCCGCGGCTCTCCACGGCCAAGCTCAACCTGTGGCGCTTCGCCTTCCCCGATGTGCGCCTGTGGGACATGGTTTCGGTGGGCGTTCACCCGCGCTCTCTTCCGGCCGAGGATTTCCGCCTCTCGCTGTGGCACGGCAACGGCGCCTGGCTCAAAGGGCATTCCGAGACCTGGTACGGCGAGGAGACACTGGCCTTCCTGCGCCGCGCCCGCGCGCTGTTGAAGCAGCATGCCGCGGCTTTCGGCGGCGCCGCCGACCCGCTGGTGGAATCGCCGCACAGGGCGGTGTTCGTGAACCGCTTCCACGGCGGCGGCCGGACGGTCTACACGCTTTTCAACAGCTCCTACCGCACGGTGCGTTTTTCTTTCCTGGGCCGCGCGCACACCCTGGGCCCGCGCGAGGTGGAGGTCGCCGAAGCCGTCAATTGACCGCTTCGGCGGTGCGCAGGTAGCGGCCGTAGAGGCGCAGGCTGAGGATTTCTCCCTCGAAGCCGGGCCCGATGCGCAGCGTGGGACCGCCGTTCACGGATTGCAGGTTGGGATTGAAGCGGCCCCATCCGAACTGCCGTGCGTCTCCGCCGTCGCACAGCTTGCCGTCGATCACGAAGGTGATGACTTTGGGACCGCCGTCCACGATCGCCGTAATGCGATGGTTCTTCCCGACCTCCAGCCAGTCCGGGTCCGACCGCCAGCGGCTCTCGGTGCGGCCGTCGTTCAGCACGATCTCGACCGCGCGGTCCGGCGCGGTGAGCAGAGCGAAGCCCTTGCCCTCCGGGGTGCGGTTGTCGAGCAGCGTCTGGCCGGGCGCCAGAGAGCGGAAACGCGCGCGCAGATCGAGGGAGAATCCCGCGCGCAGGTCCTCGGTCCCGTGGTCGGCCCGGTTGGAGCGGCGCACGAAGGCGGGCAGTTCCGGCATGGCCGCGCTGGACGGCATGGCGCCGCCGGCGCCGGGCAGGTCCAGCAGCGGGCCGGGCAGGGCAGGCGGGCGGCCCCACAGGCCCTCCAGCAGCGACGCATCGATTTCGTGAACCCGGGCGATGTCCTTCTGCGTCTCGGTCAGGTAATACTTCCCGCCGTCCTCCACCAGGTCGGGATAGCTCATGCGCACGATGGGGTCGTCGTCATAGAGCGCGATCTCGGGCTGCGACCAGCGAATCACTTTCCCGTTCGGCGAATCCGCCTCCACCCCTCCGCTCAGCCAGACCGGATTGCGGTCCTCGTACGCCATGGTGCGGCGGCGCGGGTGCTCGCGAATGAAGCGCCCGCCATGATTGTGGAACCAGTAGAGGTACTTGCCGTTCCGGCAGCGCCAAGCGAAGTTGGCCGCGCGGGGATGCTTCATCGGCCGTCCGTCGGCGTAACGCATGTACCGCGGCGTCTCCCAGGAGCGCCCGCCGTCGCGGCTGTAGGTGCAGGCGGGGTGGCCGTCGATGGTGCGGTACACGCAGAACAGCGAGCCGTCGCTCAACACGGAGAAACTATGTTCGGCCGCGATGGGGCCGCCGCCGGGCGGCGTGCGGATGCCGATTTCGCCCTCCGGCAGCGTCTCCCAGCGGATCTTCTCCGGGTCGCTCTCGGTGAGGATGCCGGAACTGCGCAGCAGCACGCCTTCGTTGGAAGTGAAGAAGCCGTCGCCGAAGCCGCCCACCTTGTGCAGGGGCACGTAGGCCGCGCCGGCATGGAGGAACGCCTTGCCGACGTTCCAGAAGAACTTGATCCTGCCGCCGTAGGGATTGCGCCGGTCGATCTCGAAATCGCGCATGGGGATGTCGTAGCGGCGGGCGGACCAGGAGCGGCCGTGATCGTCGCTGTACTTGAAAACGAAGTGGCCCTGGCTGTCCACGCGCGTGGTGTAACCCTCGCGGTAGGGCGGGTTGTCCGCGACGACCCTGCGCACATTGTCCGTGTTGTGGTTATAGAAGACATACACGCGCCCGGAGGGGACTTTCAGCATCACCGCGTAGGAGGCTTCGGGGCCGGAAGCCGGCTCCACGTCGACGGGCGGCGACCAGGAGCGGCCCTGATCGGTGCTGCGCAGGGTGACCACGTGCTGGCCCGCCTCTCCCTCCCGCCCCGCGCCGGTGGTGACGCACACCAGCCAGGCGCCGTCATCGGTTTTTACGATGTATGGCTGATCGGCATAGGTCTCGGTGGGAATCTCGCGCCCCTGGCGGATGTCCCGCCAGTCCACGGCGGAGAGCAGCGGGAGACACGCGCAGAGCAGCAGGGTGGGCAGTCGCATATATCCCCCCGAGTGTACTCAATCCGGCGGCGCGGGTTGAGAAGGCGCGCTATCGCAACATCAGGGGTTCCAGTTCCTTCAAGTGCCGCCGGATGCGGCTGCCGGCGGTGAGATCCCAGACCGAGGTCTTCATCCGCCGCATGGCCAGGATGGCCGTAATCCAGGACTGCGTCCAGCCGGTTTCCACCGACCAGGCGCCCCAGCCCGCGTCGGCGTTGCTGGCCCAATACTCCCAGCGGTGGAACTCGAAGGCCCGGAACCAGGCCCCGTCCAGCTCGGGCCGGGTCTCCGAGCGCGCCTGGATGCGCGTCAGGAAGCGCGCCAGGCGGTCCGCCGCATCCTGGTAGAACCGATCGCCGGTGGCGGCGGCGGCTTCATGCAGTCCCAGGAAGGCGAAATTGGTGGTGTAGAGAAGATCGGCCAGCGGATCGCCGTTGCGCTGGATGAGGGTGGCTTCATTGGAGCCGTAGGCCTCGTTGGATTCCGGCGGGCCATAGGCGCCCCGGCCGGCCGCGCCCAGTTCCTCGCGGATGGCGCCCGAGGCGTCCTGCGCCGCCAGCAGGTCGCGAGCCATGCGCTCCAGCCAGGCGCGGTGCTCCCTGGTGTTCTCCAGGCGCACCAGCCAGGCCAGCGGCAGCAGCATGCGGGCGCGCTCCTGCTGGATGCCGTTGGTCCACTTCCACTCCCGCGGGTAAGCCTGCATGGTCATGCGGATGGCTTTCCTGGTCCGTTCCAGGAACAGCGGATAGCCGGTCTTGTGATAGGCCCACAGGAAGGCGGCCCAGGAGTAGGCTTCGTAGTGCGGCGCGTAGTTGGTTCGCGGGGTGGTGAAGTAGTGGCGCCAGCCGTTCTTCTGGAGCGGGGCTTCGTCCAGGCGGCTGCCGCGGAAGCCCAGCGGCCCGGTGGTCCGCAGGTTGGCCAGCAGGCAGCGCAGCAGGGGCCTGTCCCAGCGATCCGATTGCAGCACCGCGGCGGCGGTCATGGCTCCCAGCATGCTGCGCGCGTTGTCGTCGCCGTAATAAACGCCGAAGCCGTCCATGTCCTGGTGGTACCTCGGCACGGTGTTCCAGCCCACCAGCCCGAACGAGGCGCTTTTCGGATCGGCGCGCGAGCCCGAGGCCAGCACCGAGTTGTAGTAGATGAAGTCAGTTAGATTGGCGGCGACCCTCGCGTGAGCGGCATTGCGGTCCACGGCCGAGGCCAGCGCCAGGGCCATGGCCGTCTCTCCGATGCAGTCGTTGCGCAGCCACCAGCGCACCAGTTGCGACCCGTCCCAGCGGATCGAGGAGTTGAAGCCTTCCAGCACGCCCAGGCTGCCGTCGCCGGA
The DNA here is from genome assembly GCA_020852755.1 of Bryobacterales bacterium. Lineage (GTDB taxonomy): Bacteria > Acidobacteriota > Terriglobia > Bryobacterales > Bryobacteraceae > JADZAF01. The sequence goes on along the minus strand of JADZAF010000150.1, from coordinate 24,758 downwards.
GGGCCACCCGGGTTCCGGCTTCGGCCCCACCCGGTCCGGGTACTTGCCCGCCTGCTCCTCCGCGTCCTTCCAGGAGGGATGTACGAACATGCGGGCCTTGAAGTACCAGTCGATGCCGCGGCGCATGGCCTCGAGTTCGGCGTTGGAGGGCAATGGCTGGCCGCGTGTGAAGGAGGGCCGCACCGCCGGGGTCCACCGGATTTCAGGCACGGGCCGGCCGGGCGCGAGCCAGGCGAGAACGCGCCGCCACACCGGACCCCAGGCTTCCGCGGGCGCGTAGCGGCCGGTGATGAACTGGCTCAGCTTCGTGGTCGCGACCAGGAGATTCCCGCGCGGGTGCTCGAACAGAATCGGGTAGACATCCTTTTGAGGGAGGCCGTAGACCGCGGTGTCGAAGCCCGCCACCCGCGCGACTACCAGGTCGGCCGCCGCGTGCCGCACCGGAATGAAGCGGCAGTCGTGGATGGCCAGGATGCGCAGTTTTTGAAGAGAGGGGCCGAAGGCGCCCGAGGCCACCACGGCCCGTTCCCAGCGGGTGGAGCGCGGCGCGCCGGTTTCGAACCCGGGCAGGGCGGAGGGATACTCCACGTAGAGCCGCAGTTTCTTGCGACCGGCGGCTTCGAAGAGAGCGCCGTCAACCGCCGTGGCGCGCTCCGGGTAGCCGCCGGCCAGGATCAGAACGCCCGATCCGGCGGGCGCCCGCGCCACCGCTTCCCGCGGTGTGTCATAGCGGGGATAGCTCGCGCCGCCGGAGGCCAGCGCGCGGTACAGGTCGTTGCGCTCGGAGCACGCGAACGTCAGCGGCAGCAGCAGAAGCGCGGTGGACAGCAGCATGGTCAGGGGCGTCCCACTTGCGGAGCGGGGCCGGTCTCGGGCAGGAAATAGAAGACCAGGGCCAGCACCAGGTAAACCGCCACCAGTTGAATGCCCTCCAGCCAGTTCGATTCGCCGTCGCCGGAGATCTGCTCGGTGATGAGCACGGCCAGGCCGACGGCCACGACTTCGGCGGGTGTGAACACCAGGTCCATGGGGGCGGGTCCCAGCAGGTAGCTGAGCAGCACCAGCAGGGGCGCGACGAACAGCGCGATCTGAATGCTGCTGCCCACGGCGATTTCCACGCTCAGCTCCATGCGGTTCGCCATGGCGGCGGTAATGGCGCTGGCGTGCTCGGCGGCGTTGCCGATGATGGCCACCACCACCACGCCGACGAACAGGTCGGTCATGCCCAGGGAGTGGGCGGCCGTTTCCACCGAGCCGACCAGCACCTCGCTCATCCAGCCGATGAGCGCGGTGGAGGCGCCCAGAACCAGCAGCGCCTTGCGCACGCTCCAGACCCGCGCGTGCGCGTGTCCTTCGGCCGGCTTGCCCGCTCCGGCGGAGAAGTACTGCTTGTGGGTGTGGAGCGAAAAGAACAGCCCCAGCGCATAGGTGAGCAGCAGGATGACGGAGATCTCCAGGCTGAGATCCCTCTCGGCGGCCATCCGTCCGGGTCCCGCCAGGTGATGGTACAGGGCCGGCATCACCAGCGCGATGGCCGCCAGGGTCAGCATGGTGGCGCGCACACGGGCGGCGGTGGCATTGAACCGCTGCGCTTCATGCTTCCAGCCGCCGGCCAGGATCGCGGCCCCCAGCACCAGCAGGATATTGCCGATGATCGAGCCGGTGAGCGACGCCTTGACCATGTCCGTCAGGCCCCGGTGGAGGGCCATGGCCGCGATGATCAGCTCGGTGGCGTTGCCGAAAGTGGCGTTCAACAGGCCGCCGATACTTTCGGTGGTGCGTGTGGCCAAATGTTCGGTGGCTTTGCCCAGCCAGGCGGCCAGCGGAATGATGGCCCCGGCGGCGGTGAGAAAGATCCACGTGCCGGAGTGCGGCGCGAAGAACTCCAGCGCCGCGGTGACGGGGAGCAGGATCAGCAGCCAGTTGAGCGACGGTTTGAACAGTTCTTTCATGGGGCCGTCCCTTTCGAGTATTGCACCCCACCCGCCTGTCTTCTAGCATGGTGGCATGCTTCTCCTGGACGGAGAGCGGCTTTCCATCGAAGAGGTGCGAAGGATCGCCCTGCGGCGCGAGACGGTGGGCCTGGCCCCGGAAGCAATCGAGCGAATGGTTCGCAGCCGCACCGTGGTGGAGCGCCTGGCGGCCGGCGACAAGGCCGTCTACGGGGTGAACACCGGGGTGGGCCAGCTGGTCGACGTGCGGATTCCGCCCGAAGAGCTGGAGCAATTGCAGCGCAACGTAGTGCGCTCGCACGCCGCCGGCATCGGTCCGCCGCTTCGCCCGGAAGAGGTCCGGGCCATGATGCTGATCCGGGCCAACGTGCTGGCCAAGGGCCTCTCGGGCATACGGCCGGAGGTGGCCGGAGGGCTCTGCGCGCTCATCAACCGGGGAGTGACACCGGTGGTTCCTTCGCAAGGCAGCGTGGGAGCGAGCGGAGACCTGGCGCCGCTGGCCCACATCGCGCTGGTGCTGATGGGCGAAGGCGAGGCCGAGTGGAACGGCGCGCGCTGCGGCGGCGCGGAAGCCCTGCGGCTGGCCGGGCTGGAGCCGCTCACCCTGGCTTCCAAGGAAGGCGTTTCGCTGATCAACGGAACGCAGGGCATGCTGGCCATCGGCTGCCTGGAATTGCTGGCCGCCGAGACCCTGGTGGAGGCCGCCGACGTCGTCTGCGCTCTCACCCTCGATGCGCTGCGCGGCACGCCCCGGGCCTTCGACCCGCTGCTGATGGGCGCCCGGCCGCATCCGGGGCAGCTGGCCAGCGCCGCCAATCTGCGCCGGCTGCTGGAAGGCAGCGAGATCCGCGCCTCCCACCTGGGCTGCGGGCGCGTGCAGGATGCCTACTCGCTGCGCTGCGCTCCCCAGGTGCACGGGCCGGTACGCGACGCCGTGGCCGAGGCGCGCCGGGTCTTCTCCATCGAATTGAATTCGGCCACGGACAACCCGCTGGTGATCGGCGAGCAGATCCTCTCCGGCGGCAACTTCCATGGCGAGCCTCTGGCGCTCTCGCTGGATTCGCTGGCGATCGCCCTCACTGCCCTGGCGGGGATCTCGGAGCGGCGCGTGGACCGGCTGGTGAACCCGGCCCAGAACGAGGGACTGCCGCCCTTTCTGGCCGGGCGGCCGGGCCTGGAATCGGGCCTGATGATGGCGCAGGTTTCGGCGGCCGCGCTGGTTGCGGAGAACCGCGTGCTGGCCACGCCCGCTTCCACCGGCTCCATCACCACCAGCGGCGACCGTGAGGATTTCGTCAGCATGGGCATGACGGCGGCCTTGAAGTTCCAGAATGTGGTGAGGAACACGCGCGCGGTCCTGGCGATCGAAGCGCTGGCGGCGGCCCGGGCGGTGGAGTTCCTGCGTCCCCTGCGCACCAGCCCGCCGCTGGAGGCCGCGCTGGAGCGTATCCGCGCGGCCGCGCCCGGCGCGCCCGCCGACCGCCCGCCGAGCGGCGAAATCGCGGCTGTGGCCGCGATGATCGAGAGCGGCGGCTTGCATCTGTAAGGCCGTCCGGCAAACCGGCAGCCTCGCGGCGCCCGCGATCGAGTTCCTCGCCGCAGCAGAGCTTCGCTGCCGTGAAGCCGCCGGATGCTACGGTGTAATTACCGGAAGACACCCCCCGCTAACCCGTTGCAGACACTCACCGCCGCCGGCGTGCTTCGGCATTTACCGTATCTTTGCCGTTTTCTACGTCCGCGCGCGCTCCTCAAGCCGCGATTGCCGGTAGGGGCAGCGTACCGCCCCAAAGCCTGAATGGAGGACATGAACCATGTTTCACTCGCTGAAGAACTTGCGGATGTTGGCGCCGGCAGCGGCGATCGCCGTTGGCATGGTGCAGCCGTCGGCGGCGCAACAGAAGGAATTCCTGAGCCTGAAGGCGTACGCCGAATACGCCGACGCCCTCAATTTCGTGACGACATTCAACTACGCCGGACAGCCGGTCTGGGCACAGGAATCGGGCACGGGCTCGATCCGAGTCGTCTTCGAGGGCCTGGCCGACCTCGCCTATGATCCTGTTGTCCACGTTACACCCCGGCAGACGGGCGCCGGACCCGACACCTGCAGCGCCGCACTCGAGCCCAACGGCTCTCACCTGATCGCGGAAGTCAAATGCCGGAAAGCCGGCGCGCTGGTCAGCCCGAGGTTCAGCCTCATGATCGCAGACGCGACGAGTGATGCCCCGTTTGCATCCGTGGCCGAGTGCTCGGGATGCACGGCGCCGGGTCCGAGCCATAATCCGTGGTCGCGCATCACCGCCGAGGAGACTCTATACGTGATTCAGCGGCCCTCCGCCGGCCGGACTCGCGTCTATTTCAGAGTGGATTCGCCGCTTACCACCGACACGAACAACACCCTGCCATTCGTCACCCCGGCCGTGAACAACAGAAGGTGCCAGGTGGCGGGCCCGATCGCGGGAGACTTTGGGACAGGCACGTACCGAGGAGCCGAGGTGCATTGCACCGACCTGGCGGGAACCCCGGCGTGGGCGCCGTTCTATCTGCTCATCGTGCCCGAAACATTCGAGACGGCGTGGGCGCAGGTGCAGGCGAACGGCAAGCTGTTCCCGAGCAGGTTCTACAATTCCGAGTTCGGCCGCGTATCGACCGGATTCGAAGTCTCCAGGAAGAGCGTGGGCCGGTATCGGATTCGCTTCCGCACTGTGGGAAGCAAGTGGTCCGATGGAGGCGCCGTTAAAGTCAGCTCTGTCGGGACCAGCGGAGCCAGTTGCGCGCTCGAGTCGACGCAGGTCCATCTGGGAGATCAGATCACGGACCTGAGATGCATGCACCCGGATGGCAGCCTCATCGATAGCGCCTTTACCGCCGTTGTGTCGTCCAGGAACTGACGGCCCGCGCCGGACGGCAAACCGTGACAGCGGCGGGCATCCGTCAGGTGCCCGCCGCCGGCCGGCGCAAGTCGCCACCTGGCTTCCGGCGGATCGCCGCGACGATGGCTTCAAACCGCGGGGCCGAGCGGATCGGGCGAAAGCGCGGATCCGAGGCGATGGACAGAACCGCGTCTTCGCGCTCGGCGAGCGCGGTCTCGAGAGCGGCCAGGGCCTGCTCTTGGTTCCCGAGGGCGGTGTGGATCAGCGCCTGCGCGACATGAGTCAGCCGGTTGCGGGTGCGGTGCGACCGCAGTTCGGCCAGCATCTGTTCCGCTTCGCGCTTTCGGGTCGTGGCCGCCAGCAGATGACCGAGAGCCGCCTCATTGAGCCAGTCGTGGGGCTGGCGGCTCAGCGCCGCCCGGAACGCTTTCTCGGCTTCGCTGAAGCGCGACTGCTGTTCCAGACAGAGCCCCTGGATCCAGAGCGCGATCGGGTACAGCGGTACCTGGTTGGTCAGCTCCGCTGCCGCCTGTGCCGCATCGAGCGCCTCCCGGTAGCGGCCGTCTTCAAACAGGATCACGGCCCGCCGCAGCCCGATCTCCGCCGAAAAAGGTTGAAGCCGGGCAGCCTTGTCGACTTCAGCCCGAGCTTCGTAGTGCTTGCCTTGTATGCGCAAAGCATCGATGTACCACCTGCGCGCCCTGGTGTTGCGCGGATCCAGTTCGATGGCACGCAAGCCGGCACGTTTGGCGCCTTCCAAGTCCCACTCGCGAAACAGGAGTATGGAGGCAAGCAGCGTCCATCCTTCCGCCATAGCGGGTTCGAGTTCCACTGCGCGGCGCGCGGCGGCCGTTGCCTCGGACAGCAGGTCACGCGGCTGGTTGCCCCCAAGCTCATACTGCCAGGCCGCTGCTTCCGCCAGTCCCGCCCATCCCCTTGCGAATTCCGGGCGCCGGGCGGTCACCTCCCGGAACAGCCGGACCGCGGCCACAACGGTCTCCGGCAGCGTCTCCGGGGGACCGTTCTTTTCGACCGGAATCCGCAGCAGATCGCCGGCCTCGTGATATAGCTCCATGGTCCTCGCATCGACTTCCGGCTGCGGGCTTCGGTCCGCCGCCGGGTCCCGGAAGAACCCCCGTAACTGCCAGGCAAGCCCAGCCGCGAATTGCCGTCGCCCTTCCGCCGTGGCGGCTTCTTCGCTCTCGGACCGGTTCGCCCAGAGTTGCAGGCCCGACCGTGTGTCCGTCAGTTGCGTCGTGATGACCAGCCGCTTCCCCAAGCGGCGGATGCTGCCGTCGAGCACCGCGTCGACACCGTGATCCCTGCGGATCTGCTTCACATTGACAGCGCGCTCGTTGTACCCTGCGACCGCCGCGCCCGGCGCTACTCGCACCCCGCCGGTTCGCACCAGCGCATGCCTGAGTTCCTCCGTGAACGCGTCAGCCGCGCCGGCGGCGTCGCGATCCCCGCTGAGATTCACGAAAGGCAGCACGGCGATTGAGCCGGTCCGCGCGCGTTCCACATCCGGCGCCAAATACCGGATCCCGGTGACTGCGCCGGCGGTGAGAAGCACGGCCGCAGCCGCCAGACCCGATCGCCCGCGGAGCACTCGCGAAGCCAGGTACCGCGGCGGCTGCGGAGCCGGGTTCGCGGATGCGCGCGGATGCCCGCCCGCGGGAAGGAAGGTGATGACCGGAACGTACGTGCCCTTGGGGATGTCGATCCGGACCGTCTCGGCCGCACCTGAACCCGCGTAATATTCTTTCAGGCGGTCGCGCAGGCGCCGGGCGTCCACCCGCACCGCCGGGTCCGCGGAAGGGCTGTAGTCCGGCTGCCGCCCGTATACCTCCACCGCGATCAGCGATTCCTTGATCTGGTGCGGTTTTCCGGCCAGCGCGGTTTCCACCACGTAAGTAAGAAAGCTGACCAGCCTCGGCGATCGTGCGAATTCCCGGCTCCCGAAAGCCGCACGCAAATGCTGCCGAATCCTCTCCACCTCCGCGGCAGTAAAGCAGACTGCCGGGCCCTTCAGCGATGACGGCGACATAGTTTCTTTGTTTACGCGAAAAGCGAAGACAAACCGGCTCAGTGGAAGAATCGCCGGAAGGGCGGGCAGGCCGCCGCCGCCGGCACGGCGGCGATTTCGCACGGACCGGCCTCCCGCGGCTATCCGGCGCCTCGGCAAACCGGGCGGCGCCTGGCGCAGTTGCTATACTCGGATAAAACATTCCTGGGTTCTTATGACACATACCCCTCTGCTGTCTCAGCTTCACCGCGCATTGCGCCTGGCGACGTTGGCCCGGCGAACGAATCAGTCCTGCGAGGATGTTGTGGGGCGCGCCTCCGGCCCGCGGCCGACCCGGCGCGAAGCACTGGCCGGCCTGGGCGGCCTGCTGGCGGCGCCTCTGGCGCGTGCCGCGCGTCCCGCGCCGAACGTCGATGTGGGCATTGTGGGCGCCGGCCTGGCCGGGCTGGCGTGCGGCTGGGAACTCCATCAGCGCGGCGTTCCCGTAACGCTCTACGAGGCCGAGCCGCGCGCCGGCGGGCGGTGCTATTCACTGGGCGGCGCGTTCCCCGGCCCGGTGAGTTTTCCGGGCCAGGTCGCGGAACGGGGAGGCGAGTTCATCGATACGGGTCACAAGACGATGATTCGCTATGCACGGGAATTCGGCCTCGAGATGGAGGACGTATCCAAGCAGCCCGGCGAGGTTTCGTACTATTTCGGAGGGGCGCGGGTCGACGAGGCCAGGGTGGTGGAGGAGTACCGGGAACTGGTCAGCGCGATGGGGCGGGACTTGCGGACGTTGTCCCAGGCGCCGACGGCGGACCATCACACCCCGGCCGACCGCGCACTGGATTTCGTCACGCTTCGCGAGTATCTTTCCACGCGCAACGCAGGCGCGGTGGTTCGCCAGGCCATCGAGGAAGCCTATGTGGCCGAGTACGGCCTGGAGGCCGACCGGCAGAGCTGCCTGAACTTTCTCCTGTTCATCCATGCCGACCGGCGATCGAAATTCCGGCCGTTCGGCGTGTTCAGCGACGAGCGGTATCACATCCTCGAGGGCAACCAGGCCGTCGCCGCGGGACTGGCGGACAGGCTGGCCGGCCGGATCCGGATGGGCCTGGAACTGCGGCGCGTGCGGAAGACGGCGGCGGGCCTGGTGGAACTGAGGTTCAGCAACGGCGCCACCCGGACGCATGAGGCGGTAGTGCTGGCAATTCCTTTCACCGTTCTCCGCCAGGTAGAGCTGGATGCTTCGCTCGAGCTGCCGGCCTGGAAGACCGACGCCATCCGGGAACTCGGATACGGAACGAACGCGAAGATGATGGTGGGGTTCTCGCGGCGAACGTGGCGCGACACGGGAAGCAACGGAAGTTCGTATTCGGACCTGGTGAACCACCAAACCACCTGGGAGACCAACCCGTCGCGCGCCACAGCCACGCGTGGGGTGCTCACCGACTATTCCGGAGGCGACCGCGGCGCGGGACTCGATCCGAACGCGCTCCAGAGGGAAGCCGGACTGTTTCTGGGAGACCTGAGCCTGGTATTTCCGGGAGCGTATCAGGACGCGACGCGCACCAATGGAGACGTGCTGGCGCACCTGGAGCACTGGCCGTCGAACGTGCGCACGCAGGGCAGCTACACGTGCTACCTTCCGGGACAGTTCACGTCGATTGCCGGGAACGAAGGCAAGCCGGTGGGCAGCCTGTTTTTCGCCGGAGAACACGCGAACTCGTTTTACGAGTGGCAGGGGTTCATGGAAGGGGCGCTGCTGTCCGGGGTGGAGGCGGCCGGGGCGATTTTGAAGTAGCCGGACGCCGGACAGCACGACCCTGGCGGCGCTTCCCACAACCGCGCGCCATGTCACTCGCACCGGAGCATCTTCATCGGGTCGACCCGGGTGGCGCGCCGGGCCGGAGCCCAACAGGCCAGCAGAGCCACACCGATGAACAGCATCGCGACGGCAAGCAGTGTCGGCGGGTCGTTCGGCTCCACTTCGTACAGGAAGGAGCGCAGCACTCGCGAGAACACGAGCGCGCCGGCCAGACCCGCCGCCACACCGCCGGCGATCAGGCGGAGGCCGTCGGAAAGGATGAGCGTCCGAATATCGCGCCGCTCGGCGCCGATGGCGGCGCGGATGGCGATCTCGTGCCGGCGCGAGGCCACCGAGAGCGACAGCACGCCGTAGATGCCGACCAGGGTCAGCAGGCAGCCCACCATCGAGAAGCCGACCAGCAGCCGCATGGCGAAGGTGCGGCCGGCGAGGGAGTCGTTGCGGATCTGGTCGAAGGTCTTGATGTGCTCGACGGCGGCGTTGGGGTTGACCTCGCGTAATGCGGACCGGACAGCGGAAGCCATCGAGAGCGGCTCGGCCCTGGTGCGAATGAGCATGTGCTTGGAGTAGGCGGGGTATTGCCAAAAGGAGCCGTAGATCTCGGGGGCCGCCTGCCGCGTCAGGTCGTCGGTGCGGCCGTCAGCCACGACGCCGACGATTGTGCAGTACGGCTTGTCGGGTCCGAGCAGCCAGACCTTTTTGCCGAGCGTTGCGGTATCGGGAAAGTAGCGGCCGGCGAAAGCCTGGTTGACGATGGCGACCGGCGGCGCGTGCTCGTCATCGTTCGAGCGGAAATCGCGGCCTTCGATGAGCGACAGGCCGAGCATTCCGAAGTAGCCCGGAGTGATGGAGCGCAGAGGAAGCTCGATCGCCTCTTTGGCGCTCGCGGGAACCGGCTGGCCTTCGATGATGACGCGCATGGGCCAGTTGTTGCCGGTGAGCGGAACGCCCCAGGCATAGGCGGCGCGCTCGACGCCGGGCAGTGCCTGTACGCGCTCCAGGGCGCGCCGGTGAAAGCCGGCCTCGCTCATCTGGACCGCCGTGACGCTCATGGTGAGGATGCGCGATGTGTGGTAGCCGGAGGGCGCTTTCGCGATGTTGATCATGGTGCGAATGAGCAGGCCGGCGCCGACCAGCAATACGAGCGTCAGAGCGGTCTGAGCCACCGTGACCGCCCGCAGCAGCCGGCGCTCGCCGCGGCCGGCGGTGGACTTGGGTCCGGCGCCCTTCAGCACTTCGTTCGGATCGAGGCGAGCGGCGCGCCACGCGGGGAGGAGGCCGGCGAGGGTGGCGGCGATGAGAGCCAGGCCGAGTCCGAAGAGCAGAACGGGCCAGCCGGTGGTGACGGCGTCGAGTCGCGGGATGGCGTGTCCGCCGATCAGCTGGAATGCGCGCACCGCAGCGAACGCGAGTCCCGCTCCGAGTGCGCCGCCGGCAAGAGCGACCAGGAGGCTTTCAGTGGAGGCCTGGCGGAAGAGCCCGGCCCGGCCGACTCCGAGGGCGGCTCGCACGGCGTACTCCTGCCGGCGTCCGAGACCGCGCAGAAGAAGCAGTGCGGCGACATTACCGCAGGCGATCAACAGCACCAGCGCAGCGGCGCCGAACAGCGGGTGGAGGATGCGCTCGCCGTCGCGGTTGTACTCGAAGGTGAGCGATTCGACCCTGGGCGTGAAGCCGGCGAAGTCGGGATCGGCTCGCGCCTGGCGCCCGGCGATCAGGGCAAGCTCGGCTTGCGCCTGCCCGGGTGTGAAGCCGGGGGCCAGGCGGCCGACGACATGCCATCGCGGGCGTTTGAGCTCCGCCGCATCGGATCCGGGGCTGAAGGGCACCCAGATGTCCACCAGCGCGTTCACGTCATAGTTTGGCTCCTGCGCCACGTTGGGAGCCGGCAGGAAACGGACGCCGGGCGGCATCACGCCGACGATTTCGACCGGAGTGTTTCGGCGGCTGACGCGGACGCTTTGGCCGAGGATGTTGCGGTTGCCGCCGAACCTGCGCTGCCACAGCTCATAGCCGATTATGAGAACCGGGGCGGCGGAAGGAGTGGTGTCCGAAGCAACGAACTTGCGGCCGAGCACCGGCTCGAGTCCGACGACAGAGAAGTATTCCGGCGCGACCGCCATGGCCTCGAAGGATTCCACGCCATCGGGCAGGATCAGGAAGTCGAACATCCAGCGGTAGGCCGCGATCGACTGGACGGACTTGGCCTCGCGTTGCCACTCGAGCCACTGCGCCGCGGGCCAGGGGCGCGGGCCCTCCTGCGGCCGGCCGCCGGTGCGAGCGGAGGGGATGAGAACGAGCCGCGCCGGGTCCGCATAGGGCGGCGGCGTGAGCAGGACTCCCTGGATCAGGCTGAAGACAGCCGCGGTCGCGCCGATGCCGAGCGCGAGCGTCAGCACGGCCACTATGACGAAGCCCGGCGCGCGGCCGAGCGTCCGGACGGCAATGCGGAACTCACGCAGTCCCGTCTCGATCCAACGCACGCTCCTCCGATCCCGGTGCTCTTCCTTCATCTGTTCGATGCCCCCGAATCTCCGCCGCGCCGCCCAGCGAGCCTCTTCGGCTGACAATCCCGCGTTCCGCGCGTCTCTTTCCGCCATCTCCAGGTGCGCCTCGACCTCGGCGTCCAGCTCCCGATCCAGCCGGCGTCCCCGCACCAGCGCCAGGAGGCGTGCGATTCGCCCGCGCCACGTCACGGCGCCGCCTCCAGGAACCGCGCCACCAGCGCGTTGGCCTGCTCCCATTTCCGGACCTCCGCCTCAAGCTGTTTCCTGCCGGCTTTGGTCAGCGAGTAGAACTTCACCTTCCGGTTCGTCTCGGAGATCCCCCACCTGGCCCGAATCCAGCCTTCCTGCTCCAAGCGGATCAAGGCCGGATAGATGGCCCCCTGGCTCAGCTTCAGAGCGTCGCCCGACACCTGCTCGATCCGCCGGGCGATGCGATAGCCATTCATCTCTCCCATCGTCTCGAGCGTTTTCAGGACCAGGAGATCCAGCGTTCCGTAGGGAACATCGGCGTGCTGTCTCGACATGTCTGAATGAGACATGTCGTAATCATGAATCAACGGGCGGCCGTCTGTCAATGGGACGGGACACGCCGGGTAGGGACCGCCGGTTGCAATGTAGGTTTGCCGCGCATTGGAGCAATCCGAGCGTCCGCGCGCCCCGGCATCCCGGTCGCGGGCGCTGAGATGGCCGATCACACGCCGGCCCGGAAGTCGTTCAGATCTCCATCGGACCAGGAATCCGGCCAGTCGATGCGCCGGTTCGGCGCCGGTTCCGCCCGCCGTTCCGCGAGCGCGGACAATTCCATCGCAGTTTCCGGAGGCAGGAGCCGGAAGGCGTCCAACAGCGAAGCTTCCCGCTCGCTCGGCCGCACTTCGCTATCCCTGGGCCGGGTATACGGCGATTCCAGCGGCGGGACCGCTTCCACCTGGCCGTCCTGTCCGCGCGGCGCCCCGGTTACGGTTGACGCTGTCCCGGGGCGGAGCGCCCCACATCGCGGAAGCGCATGCTGCGGTCATACGGAATGACGTCGAAGATCTCGCCCCGGTTCAACTGCCCGGTGAGGGTCTTCCAGAATGCCAGGGTGTAGAGGTCTCCGTGGACGGATTTGAAGACTCCCCGGAGAGGCTGCGGAATGCCGGAGTACCGCTCCATCTCATCCAGGAAGAAATCCTCGCCGCTGACGCAGATCCAGTCTTCCTCCGGTCCGGTCTCGTCCAGGTCGTTCCGCGGAAGGGGCTTCTCGCGGAACGTGACATCCTCCATCGCCAGGACGTCATCGTAGTCGTACAAAACGACCCGGCCCCAGTGGGTGACGCCGTAGTTCCAGGTGTTGAACAGGTCGCCTGGAAACACCCCGCTGGCCGCGATGTCTTTCAGAAAATAGCCGAAGTCGATGAGGACGCGCCGTAGAGTCTCGGGATCCTTTTCATGGGTGAAGTACAGCGGCAGCGGAGTGACTTTGCGCTGCACATAGACGGACCGCAGGATCACATATTCGTCGTCGATCACGACGTTTCGCGTCGCCGCCTGTTCGAATTCCTGAAGCAGGCTGCCGGAAAACCGCTTCTTCCGGAAACGCAGGTTCTCGAACTCCTGCGTGTCTACCATCCGTCCCGCCCGGTCCCGGTGGGAAACGAAATCGTACCGCCGGCGGACCTGCTCCATGGTCACCGTCTTCGGAGTCTGATTCAGGGAGCGGAGAAAACACGGCCGGTCTTTGATCACCTTCAGGACGAACCCGTAATTCGGCAGCGTGAAGGCGATCATGACCGCTCCCTCCAGGCCCGGGGCGGCGGTGAACTGCTCCTTGGAGACATGGACGAACCGGTGCAGCTCCCTGTAAAAGACGGTCTTCCCGTGGCGGTTGTATCCCAGGGAGGTGTATAGCTCGGCGAGGTCCGCGGCAGGGATGATGGACCGCAGGAAATCGATCAGCGCGTCGTATCGTTCCACATCCACGAAGAAATACGAGTAGGCGAAACTGAAGACGATACTGGCATCGGATTCACGCAGGAGGATGGTTTCGGCATAGATGCCCGATTCGCCGTTGGCGAGTGGAATGATCAGCGGCATCACATGCGCGCCCGCGGCAATCCTTCCGACGATATAGGCTTCCTTGTTCCGGTAGAAGACCGCCTTCACGACATCGATGGCGTAGGATCCGCCGGCTCCCACCAGGGGCCAGGTATAGAGATCGATCTCCTGCGCCAGGAAGGCGGCGTCCCTGCCGATGTCCTCATACCCGGTGCGGAACGACAGGTCGTCGAGGATGTCTTTCACGGTGGAGGCCGTGCCGGAGGTCACCGCGTAGGTCCGGCAGACCGCGTCCCCGGGGTGCGGGAAGGCCGGTCTTGGGTGGAGATCGAAGAACTCGGCGTTTCTGTTGATCCCGACCGTCCGGAGCATCTTGCGGGTGACGGAATTGAAGAACGTCTCGGCCCGCTGGATGTCATAGCGCCCGGCGATCCGCGCGGCGAAACAGGCTTTCGCGGATATCCATAGCGGCTCGGATTCGGCCTCGCTGCCCAGGCAGGACTCCAGCCGGGCGGAGATGTCGTCGAGGGCTTTCTCGTACAGATCGAGCCGTTCGGCGGCGTCGCGGAGCCCGCCCTGCCAGTCCTTCTCTTCGAAACGCCTGCTCCCCCTGCGAGTGAGGTTCCGGAATTCGGCATCGAACGCCTCAAACGCCTCGAGAGATAATCGTGCGGCCAGATCGGCGGCAGGCGCGTCCGTCATGAAGGGCTCCACGGGAGCCGGCGCCGGGACTTCCCGCCAGAACCGGCTCCCGGTTCATTTTCTCCTTTAGAGGATACGCCAACCGGGCCGTGAGCTTTGTAAGGCCGCTTGCAGGCTACAATAACCCCATGTTACGAACCTCCCGGCGGGCTCTCGTGGCCGCGGCCGCCGGCGCCCCGCTGATGCGCTCCGCGCAGGACCGCGACGCCCTGCTGCGCAAGATACTGGAGCCGCCTTCGGGTAGAGTGCCGGTGGTGATCGATACCGACACCTACAACGAAATCGACGACCAGTATTGCGTGGCTTACGGCATCCTCTCGCCCGAGCGCATGGACGTGCAGGCGGTCTACGCGGCGCCGTATCTGAACGACCGCTCCAGCAGCGCCGGCGACGGCATGGAGAAAAGCTACCAGGAGATCCTGCGCATTCTGAAGTTCCTGGGGCGCGATGCCGGCGGCTTCGCTTTTCGCGGCTCGGACCGGTTCCTGGAGTCGGCCGGGAAACCGGTGGACAGTCCCGCCGCGCGCGACCTGATTCAGAAGGCGCTGCAGCCGCGCTCCACGCCGCTCTACGTGCTGACGGTGGGCTGCCCGGCCAACGTCTCCTCGGCCATCCTGATGGAACCGAAGATCCGGGACAGGATCGTGGTGGTGTGGCAGGGGGGCGCGCCTCACGAATGGCCCACGGCCCATGATTTCAACCTGGACCAGGATCTTCACGCTTCCCGGGTGTTGTTCGACAGCGGCGTGCCGTTGATGCAGATCCCCGCCAAGAACGTGTCGGAGCACCTGCGCACCACGGTTCCGGAAATGGAGCGCTGGGTGAAGGGCCGCTCGCGCCTGGGCGATTACCTCTTCGGCCAGTTCCTGGACTACGCCCGGGTTCACACGCAGGGCAGGGAAGCCGGCTACCCATGGTCGAAGGTGATCTGGGACATCTCGGTGGTGGCCTGGATGGTGGACCCGCGCTGGATCCCTTCGTCGCTGGTTCCGAGCCCGGTACTGACCGGCGACTTCCGGTGGAGCCGGAAGCCGGGGCGCCATCTCATCCGCGTGGCGACCAACGTCTCGCGCGACCCTGTGTTCCACGACCTGTTCGAGAAACTGGCCCGCAGCGGCCGCTGAAGGCGCGGGCCACGAAGTCGAGTACACGCTGAACCACTCGAACGGGGCGCGGCCGAGCGTCCGGACGGCAATGGGGAGCTGAGCCCGCTCGCACGCTACAATAAGCCCATGTTACGAACCTCCCGGCGGGCTCTCGTGGCCGCGGCCGCCGGCGCCCCGCTGATGCGCTCCGCGCAGGACCGCGACGCCCTGCTGCGCAAGATGCTGGAGCCGCCTTCAGGCAGAGTGCCGGTGGTGATCGATACCGACACCTACAACGAAATCGACGACCAGTATTGCGTGGCTTACGGCATCCTCTCGCCCGATCGCATGGACGTGCAGGCGGTCTACGCGGCGCCGTATCTGAACGACCGCTCCACCAGCGCCGGCGACGGCATGGAGAAGAGCTACCAGGAGATCCTGCGCATTCTGAAGTTCCTCGGGCGGGATGCCGGCGGCTTCGCTTTTCGCGGCTCGGACCGGTTCCTGGAGTCGGCCGGGAAGCCGGTGGACAGTCCCGCCGCCCGCGACCTGATTCAGAAGGCGCTGCAGCCGCGCTCCACGCCGCTCTACGTGCTGACGGTGGGCTGCCCGGCCAACGTCTCCTCGGCCATCCTGATGGAGCCGAAGATCCGGGACAGGATCGTGGTGGTGTGGCTGGGGGGCACGACTCACGAATGGCCCTCGGCCCGTGAATTCAACCTGCAGCAGGATCTTCACGCTTCCCGGGTGTTGTTCGACAGCGGGGCGCCGCTGATGCAGATCCCCACCAAGAACGTGTCGGAGCACCTGCGCACCACGGTTCCGGAAATGGAGCGCTGGGTGAAGGGCCGCTCGCGCCTGGGCGACTATCTCTTCGGCCAGTTCCTGGACTACGCCCGGGTTCACACCCAGGGCAGGGAAGCCGCCTATCCGTGGTCGAAGGTGATCTGGGACATCTCGGTGGTGGCCTGGATGGTGGACCCGCGCTGGATCCCTTCGTCGCTGGTTCCGAGCCCGGTGCTGACCGGCGACTTCCGCTGGAGCCGGAAGCCGGGGCGCCATCTCATCCGCGTGGCGACCAACGTCTCGCGCGACCCGGTGTTCCACGACCTGTTCGAGAAACTGGCCCGCAGCGGCCGTTGAAGGCGCGGGCTACGAAGTCGCGTACACGCTGAAGCGCGTGACCTCCCGGTAGCCCATGCGGGTGTAGAGCGAGAGGCCCTGCGTGGTGGATTGCAGGATGGTGCGCTCGATGCCGGTGGCCTGCCGCGCCTCTTCGAGCGCATGCCGCATGAGGGCTTCCGCGTAGCCGCGCCGCTGGTGGGAGGGAAGGGTGGCCACGTTGTAGACGCCCACCGAACCCGTGCCCGCCACGGTGACCGCCGTGGCGGCCGGCTCGCCGCGCACGTAGCCCACGTAGCCCGCCAGGTCGTCGCGCCAGAGGCCGTCGCGGTCGAAGATCTCGCGGAACCACTCGAACGGGGCGCGGAAACAGAGGCTGCCCACCTGGCAGAAGGCCAGCCGCGTGGCGGAGTCGTCCACGCGCCGGATCTCGAGGGGCGGCAGGCGGCGCTGCGGCGGGGCCAGGCGTTCGGCCAGCATGCCCGGATAGGCGGCCGCGCGGTAGAGCCCGAAGTTGACGAAGATGCCGTCGGCGCGCGGCCGCAGCGTTTCCTCCAGCCAGTCCTCGCACACCCAGCAGGACCAGTCCAGGCGGCGCTTGCGGAAGTGGGCGGCGGCAGCCGCGATGCGCGCGGCCAGCCCGTCCCGGCAGGCGGGGACCGGCGCCGAAATCAGGGCCGCGTTGAACATTCCGAAACGCACGCCCGCGCTGGCCAGGGTGACTCCGCCGGCCTCGTGCAGTTCGCCGGTAGGCCTCCGCGCCGCCAGCAGGCAGAGCGTGTGGCGCAGGTTGGCGTCGATCTCCTCGAAACGCACGGCTCTCCGCCCGTAGTTTCGCAGATCCGGCCCGGCGCCGCTGGCCCCGCCGTTTGCGGCACGGTTCCGCCGGGCCGCGGCTGCCAGGGCGGCCGCCCCACTTGCAATCGCCCGCTCCGGCGTGTTGTCATGACCGTTCATGGCCACGCAGGTTTCCCCTGGGACCGAGGCCGCCGAGCGGCCCACAAGAGTACGTTACTGGGTGATCGTATTCGCCGTTACGCTGGCGATCATCACCTATATCGACCGGGTCGCCATGTCGCGGGCGGCGCCGTTCGTCATGGCCGACCTGAATCTGAGCCGGGTGCAGATGTCCTACATCTTCTCGGCCTTCGCGCTGGCGTACGCGCTGTTCGAGATCCCCGGCGGCTACATGGGCGACTGGCTGGGGCCGCGGCGCGTGCTGATGCGGGTGGTGATCTGGTGGTCGATGTTCATGATCGGCATCGGCCGGGCCTGGAATTTCCTCTCCCTGCTCGTCATGCAGCTTCTGTTCGGCGCCGGAGAGGCGGGCTGCTACCCGAACCTGACCAAGGCCTTCACCACCTGGCTGCCGCACGCCGAGCGCGTGCGCGCGCAGGGCATCATGTGGATGTTCTCGCGCTGGGGCGGGGCGGTGACGCCGGCGGTGGTCGTGTTCATGCTGCAGTACATGAGCTGGCGCTGGGTCTTCTCCGTGTTCGGCTGCATCGGCATCGTGTGGGCGGTGCTCTTCTACCGCTGGTACCGGGACGACCCGCACGACAAACCCGGGCTCAACGCCGCCGAGCTGAAACTGCTGGCCGAAGCCAAGAAGACCGCCTCGGGCCACGGCGACGTGCCCTGGGGGAAACTGATCCGCTCGCGCCAGGCCTGGCTGCTGTGCGGGCAGTACTTCTGCCTCTCCTACGGCTGGTATTTCTACATCACCTGGCTGCCCACCTACCTGGACGAGGTGCGGCACCTCGACCTGACCCGGGGCGCGCTGCTGGGCAGCCTGCCGCTGTTCCTGGGCGGCATCGGCTCCTTCGTCTGCGGACTCTGGTATCCGCCGCTCACGCGCTGGATGGGCAGTCTGAAGTGGGCCCGGCGCTCGATGGCCTTCGTGGGCATGACCGGGGCTACCGCCCTGCTGATCACCTCCACGCATCTGGAAAGCCCCGTGTGGGCCATGCTGGCCATGGGGGTGGCGAGCTTCTGCAACGACCTGGTGATGCCGGGAAGCTGGGGCGCCTGCATGGACGTGGGCGGTAAGTATGCCGGCACGCTGGCCGGGTCCATGAACATGATGGGCAATTTCGGCGGCGTGCTTTCGCCCATCGCCATCGGCTACATCCTCACGGCAACCAACAACAACTGGAACGTCACCTTCTACGTTTCGGCCGCCGTGTATTTCATGGGCACGGTGTTCTGGGCGCTGCTGGATCCGGTGACGCCCTTCGACAAATCGGCGCGGACGGACGTGTAGGGCGCGGGCAGCCGGAATCCGGGAGGCCGTGGACCGCCCCGGGGGGGGTGCCGCTCCTTCCAGTCGCGGCAGGTGCGCACCGTTCTCCCGTTTCACGGTCTATGAGACAATCGGAATCGAAAATCTCAAAAGGGAGATATTTGCCATGCAAGCCAGATCGAAGACTCCCGCGGGTTGCTGTTCTTCGGCCTGCTGGGGCGGATGTTCCGGGGTCAGCCGCCGCCAGTTCCTGAACCGCGCCGGCGTTTCTACCGCGGCCCTGTCGGCCCTGCCGCGCGCCTCGGCGGCCTCGCTGGCGGAACCTGCCCGGCAGCAGCCCATCCGCCAGACGCTCAAGGTGCAGCCGGTGTTGTGCTATGAGACGCCCAAGCGGCGCGAGGCCACCAGCTGGCGCAGTTGGGGCGGCATCATGAACGAGCAGGACGCCGCCGCCGAGAAGGAGCGCATCGGTCGCGAGCTGTCGGCCATGAGCCGGCCTTCGGGCTTCCCTCTCGAGATCCTTCCTCTCGCCACCGCACGCACCGTCGAGCAGGCCGCGGCCATCGGCAAGGGCCCGCAGGACGCCACCCTGATCTACGCCGCGGGCAGCGGGGTCAACGTCTTCGACGCCCTGGCCGCGCCGGGCAAGTGGAACATCATGTTCGTGCGGCACCGCTCCGGGCCCGTCTACCTGTGGTACGAGATCGCCCACCCGCGCTTCCTGCGCAAGACGGTGGACGAGTGGGGCCAGCCCAACATGGACGTGGACGACGTGGTGGTGGACAGCCATGCCGAGGTCCTGGTGCGGCTGCGCGGCCTGTACGGGTTGAAGAACGCCATGGGCAAGAAGATCGTCTGCATCGGCGGCCCCAGCGGCTGGGGGCAGGGCGGGCGTGCGGCGCCCCAGCGCACCCAGGACATCTTCCGCATGGACCTCCAGACGGTCACCTACGAAGACCTGGGCGAGCGCATCAAGCGGGCGCGGCAGAACGACGCGCTGGTGAAGCGCTCCACCGCCGCCGCCGGCGACTACCTCCGGCAGAAGGGTGTGAGGCTGGAAACCTCCAGGGACTTCGTCACCCGCGCCTTCCTGCTCACCGAGGTGTTCCGCGACTTGCTGGACGAAGCCCAGACCGACGCTCTCACCGTCAACCACTGCATGGGCACCATCATGGGCCTGTCGGAGACTTCGGCCTGCCTGCCCTTGAGCATCCTGAACGACGAGGGCTACATGGCCTTCTGCGAGTCCGATTTCGTGGTGATCCCCTCGGGCGTGCTGCTGCGCTACACCTCCGAGAAGCCCGTGTTCCTGAACGACCCCACCTACCCGCACGACGGCATCGTGACCATCGCGCACTGCACCGCGCCGCGCAAGCTGGACGGCCAGCGCCTGGAGCCGGTGCGCATCCTGACTCACTTCGAGTCCGATTACGGCGCCGCGCCCAAGGTGGAATTCCGCAAGGGGATGGTGACCACCAACCTGGTTCCCGATTTCAGCTTCAGGAAGTGGGTGGGATTCACGGGCGACGTGATCGAGAACCCCTTCCTGCCCATCTGCCGGGCGCAGGTGGACATCACCATCAAGGGCAGCACGCGCAAGCTGCTCGATGAGATGCGCGGCTTCCACTGGATGACCTCCTACGGAGACCACCTGCGGGAGACCGGCTACGCACTGAAGAAAGCCGGCATCGAGCTGGTGAGTATATAGTAAGACGAGTCCCCGCTCACGGGGGACCTCACAAACCAAGCTATGCCATTCCTCGAACGCCGTACCTTTCTCCAATCCTCGGGCGCCGGGCTGCTGATTCTGAAACCCGGGACCGTCTTCGGCAGCCAGGCCAACTCAGCCGTCGAGCTGGGCATTGTGGGCTGCGGCGGCCGCGGAAGCTGGATCGGCGGCCAGTTCGTCGAGCACAGCCTTTCCCGGGTGGTGGCCCTGGCCGACCCGTTCCAGGACCGCCTGGAAGCCGCGCAAGCGAAGTTGAAGGTGGAGTCCTCGCGGCTGCACCGCGGCCTGGACGGCTACCAGGACCTGGCGGCGTCGCGGGTGGACGCGGTGGTCATCGAGACGCCGCCCTATTTCCATCCCGAGCAGGTGGAAGCGGCGGTAGCCGCCGGCAAGCACGTGTACCTGGCCAAGCCGGTGGCGGTGGACGTGCCGGGCTGCCTCTCCATCCAGGCCAGCGGCGAGAAAGCCAAGGGCAAGCTCAGCTTCCTGGTGGATTTCCAGACCCGCGCCCGGCCCACGTTCCAGGAAGCCGCCGCGCGCATCCATAGGGGCGCCATCGGGACGCCGGTGATGGGCCACGTCTACTACCACACCGGCCGGCTGGCCTCCAAGAGCAAGCCGGGGATGCCGCCGGCCGAGGCGCGCCTGCGCAACTGGGTCTTCGACAAGGTGCTTTCGGGCGACATCATCGTGGAGCAGAACGTCCACGTGCTGGACGTTTCCGACTGGTACCTGCAGGCGCATCCCGTGCGGGCATTCGGAACCGGGGGCCGGCGCGCGCGGGTGGACGTAGGCGACTGCTGGGACCATTTCCTGTGCACCTATTGGTATCCGGGCGAGTTGCGGGTGGACTTCAGCTCCAACCAGTTCGTCAAGGGATTCCACGATATGTGCATACGCCTGTACGGCACGGCGGGGACCGCGGATACGCACTATGGCGGCCCGGTCCGGATCACGGGAGACAATCCCTGGACCGGCACGGAGAAGGACGAGACCGGGGCGGGGGCCACAGCCAACATCCGGGACTTCATCGACAGCGTGCGCAGCGGGCGTCCTTTGAACAACGCCGCCTCGGCGGTGCAGAGCACCCTGACCGCCGTCCTGGGCCGCATGGCCGCCTACCAGGGCCGCACGGTGACCTGGGACGAGATGATGCGCCGCAAGGAGAAGCTGGAGGCGGATTTGCGGCTGTAGCCGGGAGCCTGCGCCGCCTGTCACCTCCGCCCTCCGGCCGCATCTATAGAAGCATGACGCTAGAACGCCTCCTGCGCCTCATTGCCGGGTTCTTCGTGATGCTGAGCGTGGCCCTGGGCTACTGGATGCACCCCGGCTGGTTCCTGTTCACGGCCTTCGTGGGCCTTAACCTGTTCCAATCCTCCTTCACCAACTGGTGCCCGATGATCACCTTCCTGAAGAAACTCGGCGTCCGGCCGTGCGTTCCAGCGAAGTGACCGGGACATGAAGAAGAACCTGAAACTGGTGCTGGGTCTGACTGCGGCGGTGCTGGCCGGGATCCTGCTGTTCGGCGGCAGCGGCGGCTCGGGCAGCGCGCTGCGTCCCACGGCCGGGCGGACCGCCGCGCCCGATCTGCGCCTGCCCGACCTGAGCGGCCGCACCTGGAAGCTGAGCGACCGGCGCGGCAAGGTGGTCCTGATCAACTTCTGGGCTACCTGGTGCGCCCCCTGCCGCTACGAAACCCCCTCCCTGGTCAACCTGGCGAACGAATACCGTTCCAAGGGGCTGGAAGTGGCCGGCATCTCGCTGGACGACGAAGACCACGACGCGGTGCGCGATTTCGCCCGCAGATACAAGGTCAGCTATCCTGTCCTGCTGCCCGGCGATTCGGGCGTGGGCTCGGAGATTGAGTCACTGCCCACCACGCTGCTGCTCGACCGGAAAGGCCGTTTGGCCAAGACCTACCTCGGCATGCTGCACGAGCCGGAAGTCCGGCGGGACGTGGAGCGCCTGCTGGCGGAGCGGTAACTCTCCCTACGGAAACACCATCTCCTCCACGTAGGTGTCCTGAAACGCCGGGTCGGCGGCCAGGGAGATGTGTTCGGTCTTCTCCCGGATGGACGTGAAATCGCCGGGTGTGAAGAGGGCCAGCTTGGCTCCCAGCAGCGCCGTGTTGCCGGCCGGCTGGAGTACGCCGTCGGGGAAATCGATCAGGCCGATGCGCCGCGCGCTGGCGCGGTTCACGTAGTTGCCGAAGGCGCCGGCCAGGTAGAGCGCGCTCACCTCTTCCGGTTCCGCGCCCCAGGCCCGCAGCACGATGCGCACCCCGGCCGCGATGGCCGCCTTGGCCAGCTGCAGCTCCCGGATGTCGGCCTGGGTGAGGCTCACCGGGTCGCACACCGGCAGGGTGCGGGCCCCGTTGGCCAGGCGCCCGCTGGCGCCGATGGCCCCCATCTCCAGCCCGGCCGCCACCGCGTCCACCAGCCCGCTGCCGCAGATACCCCGGGGCGTCCCGTGCCCCAGCACGCGGCAGCACAGCCGGCCGTCCGCCAGGCTCACCCCGGTGATGGCGCCCGTGGCCGCGCGCATGCCCATGCTGATCCGCCCGCCCTCGAAGGCGGGGCCGGCCGCGGTGGAAGCGCACAGGATACGGCGCCGGTTGCCGAAGACGATCTCCCCGTTGGTCCCCAGGTCCACCAGGCCCACCAGGTTGTCGCTTTCAAGCATACCGGTGGCCAGCACACCCGCCAGGAGGTCGCTGCCCACGAAGCCGCCCAGGCAGGGCAGGAAGCGCACCAGGGGCTCGCCCTCGATGTTCCACCCCACTTCGCTCGGGGTGAAAAGCTCCAGGCCGTCGCGCCGGGGATCGAAAGGGTAGTGCGAGAGCGGCTCCGGATCGATGCCGCAGAACAGGTGGTGCATCACCGTGTTGCCCGCGATGGCGATCTCCCGCAGTTCGCCCGGCGCGGTTTTGGCCGAGCCCAGCAGCTTGGCCACGAGCACGCCGATGGCCTTACGGATGACGTCCCGCAGCTTTTCCAGTCCGGCCGGCTCCAGGCCCATCTGCACGCGGCTCATCACGTCGCTGCCCCAGGCCACCTGCGGGTTCAGCGCCGTGCGCACGCCCAGAACGTGTCCGGAGCGCATGTCGAGCAGCTGCGCCACCAGCGTGGTGGTGCCCAGGTCCACTGCGATGCCGAGCCCGTCGCGGGGAGTGAACTCGAAGGCGGTGTGGTCGGCCAGGATGGCCGCCTCCCACTGCGCGATCTCCAGGGTCAGGTTGGCCGTGGCGTTCGACCGGCAGGCCAGCCGCCAGCCGCCGGCGAGTTCTTCCGCGGTGAGCATGCGCTCCTGCTCGGGCGTGACCGGCAGCGAGCCTTCCAGCACGCGCACGCGGCAGCCCCGGCAGCGGCCTTGGCCGCCGCAGGGGAACTCCACGCCGTAGAGGAACAGGATGTCCTGCAGCGGGGTCCCGCGCTTCACCTCCAGGGTCTTGCCCAGGGGCTTCAGTTCGATGCGAACCAGCTCGCTCACCGGGCCACCGCCGGGATCGGGAATCGGGCGAGCGGCCTCATTTGACGGTAAAGTCGGACGGCCGGTTGAGTTTCTGGTAGAGACGGCGGCGGCCCACCTTGTCGCCTTCCTGGATGCGGTGGGCGGCGGCGGCCACGGCCTCGGCCCTGGCGCGCGGCACTACCACCACGCCTTCGTTATCGGCGGCGATGACGTCGCCCGGCATCACCAGCACACCGCCCACGTTCACCGGGTTGTTGTAGGACTCGATGATCACGCGGCCCGGATCGATGCCGCGCGTGTTGCCGCGCTGGTAGACGGGGATGCCCTGCAGGATCATCTCGTCGGTGTCGCGGCAGCCGCCGTCGGTGACGATGCCGCGCATGCCGCGGGTGAACCAGGCCAGCGCGTTGTTCGACCCGCAGAAGCCCACGTCTTTGGTGCGCGAGGCGTCGATCACCAGCACGGTATCCGGCTTGAGGTGCTGCTCGAAGTGGCCGGGAATGCGGGTGCGGTACCAGTTGGACTCCCACTTGGCGAATTCATCGTGAGTGGCGAAGTTGGGGGCTCGCTCCTGCGGGGGCACGATGCGCAAGGTGACGGCCACGCCGTAGATGCGGTGGGTGAACTTCTGGCCGTCGCGCCACATGGGTCCGATGCCGGGGTCCATGACGGTGACGTCCTGCAGGCCGACCACGTCCAGCCCGTCCACGATATCGGTTACGCGCAGGTCCTTGAATTTGGCGACGATGGCCTCGTTCTCCTGCTGGGAGTACTGCTGGACGGACAGGTATTGCCGGGAGAACGGCGCGCCGGACTGCCCCAGGGCCAGCCCCGCCGCCAAAAAGAACAGGGGAAGACGAAACATAAAACGGCCTCCGGAAACATACTACACAAGCGGGAAGGATTCCTCCAGTTTCCGGTGGCTGGGGAACCGTTTTTGAACGGCCGGGGACATGGGTAACACTTTAGACCGGCGACATCGGTAACACTTTGCTCGCCGTAGCGCCCCCCAGTTCTCATTGCAGCATACCAGGGTGGCCCCCAGGCTGGTCGCTGAGGCCGACCTCCCTGGATGCAGGTATCATCCCGCCGGAGCCGCCCGTCGCCGATTTCGATTGGCCACAACGGAGCGCAGGGCGCAAGGGCGCGCCTGCTTTTGGCGCGGCGAAGCGTACCCTTGCGCGCGAGCACCGTTGTGGCATCTCCGG
>JADZAF010000149.1 GCA_020852755.1 Bryobacterales bacterium | reverse complement strand
CGGCCTCAGCGACCAGCCTGGGGGCCACCCTGGTATGCTGCAATGAGAACTGGGGGGCGCTACGGCGAGCAAAGTGTTACCGATGTCGCCGGTCTAAAGTGTTACCCATGTCCCCGGCCGTTCATATGGGCGAACCGCTACGCCTCGGGGTCTTCGGTGATCTGCTGCAGCAGGGCGCGAGCGGCCTCCTGAGAGGCGCTCTTTTTGGAAGTGCCGCGGCCCTCGGCGGTGCGCTCCAGGCCCACGCGGGCCTGTACGGTGAAGACCCTGGCATGCGCGGGACCCTTTTCGCCGATCACCATGTATCGCGGTTGCGGCAAACCGCGCGCCTGGGCGAGTTCCTGCAACCGCCCTTTGGAATCCGACGACCCTCCCTCCACCATCGGGCCGGAAAGGACGAAGCGTTCCACGAAGTCGCGAGCCGCGTCGATTCCCGAATCGAGGTACATGGCCGCAATCAGGGCCTCCAGCGCGTTGACCAGCAGACTCCGCTTGTCGCGGCCGCCGGTCAACTCCTCGCCGCGTCCCAGTTCCAGGTAGGAGCCCAGGCCGAGCGCGTGAGCGGTCTCGTACAGATGGGCCGAACTGGCCAGGTGGGCCTTGAGCTTGGAAAGGCGGCCTTCGGGCTGATCCGGGAAACGCCGGTAGAGGGCTTCGCTGATGAGGAAACCCAGGATCGCGTCGCCCAGAAATTCGAGCTGCTCGTTGTGCTGTTCCGGGGAAGCGCCCTCGAAGGCGCGGGAGCGGTGAGTCAGCGCCCGCCGGAAGATGGCGGGGTCCTGGAAATGGTGCCCGATCGCAGTTTCGAGCGTCTCGGGATCGGAGCGCATCACATCCTGAGGCGGGGCAGGCGCTCTCGCGCCTGTCCCGTTTCCTGAAGCAGCCGGACCCCGGTCAGGGTTTCGGCGCAGCCGGCGGCGCGGGGGCGGCCGGAGCAGCGGCGGCGGGGGCTGCCGGAGCTGCGGGGGCTGCCGGGGCGGCAGCGCCGCCACCCTTACCCTGGAAGGCCCGGACTCTCTCCGCCTGCGCGAACTGCTTGATCTGCGGATGCACTTCGGCCATGCCCATCACCTTGTCCAGAATGGCGATGGCGGCGTCATGCATCTTGTTCAGGTTATAGGCGTGGCCCAGCCGCACCATGGTGGCGGGATCGGGCTGCGAGGCTCCATCCACGGCGGTCTTGAACTCATTGACGGCCACGTCGTACTTCTTTCGGACCAGAGCGCCCAGCCCCAGAGCCTCGTGCGCCTGTGCGGCGAAGTCCTTCTTGGCGCCCTCCCACTGCTCGTCGGTCAGCTGCGGGTTGGGCTTCGGCGTGGTCTTGAGGATCTCGATGGCGCTGTTGGCGTACTTCTCGGACTGCTTCAGCTTCTCCTCGCGATCCAGGTCATGTTCCTTGGTGTTCTGGGCGATGCCCTGGGCGAGCATCAGCATGGCCATGTAGTTCTTCGGATCGGCTTCCAGGGTGCGCTCGGCGTACACCACCATCTTCGGGAAGTCGCCCTTCTGCTGGTAGGAAGCGGCCGCGAACTGCAGGGCGATGGCCTTGAAATCCGTGTCGGCATACTTGACCAGCAGTTCGTCGGCGGCCTTGATGCGCGCGTCCGGATCCGGCGCGTTGAACATGGCCTGCAGGGCCTCCAGTTCGCCCTTCGATTTGGGCGCCAGCTGCTTCTGGGCCTCCTGAGCGCCAACGCCGGCCGCCCCGGCCAGGGCAAGAAGTGCAACCATTACCACTCTACTCATGAGAACTCCTTGTTTCTCTCCTATCTTTTGAAAGCTTGTTGAATCCCTTTTTCAGCAGCCTGGCGGGCGGCGGCGGAAGCCCCTTCCACGGCCAGGGCGTCCTGGTAGTGTTTCGTTGCGCTTTCGCGCTCTCCCGCGGCATCCGCCAGGCGTCCGAGGTAAACGAGCACCCAAGCCTTGACCTGCGGTTCGGGACCGAGTTCGAGGGCTTTCTGGAAGAGCTTCTCGGCCACTTCCGGATCCCTCTGCAGGACCGCAACACGCGCTAAACCATAATACGCCTTTGCGTGCAGCGGTTTCTCCCCGGTCTCCTGAAGGACCTTGAGGTACGACTCCTTGGCCTTGTCCAACTCGCGGGCCGTGTAGAGGCGTTCCGCTTCTTCCATGGTCTTATAGACGCCCACCGGTTCAGGCTTGTGTACGGCGGGCTCCACTTTGACGGATCGCACCCGGGGCCGCTCGGCAAACTGCACTCCGGCCAGGCGGGCGTCTTCCTTCTTCAGATCGATGGCGTCGGCCATCTCCGGGAAGTACAGGCGCATATCCTGCTCCTGCTTCTCGTAGAGAGGCAGTTGCTCGGCGAAGAAGGGTGTCAGGATAAAGCCTTCCCGCAAGGCCTGATCGACCAGGTCCTTCTTTCGCGCCGGGGTTCCCCGGACGAGCCGGCTCTCCACGGCCTTGATGAGCGACTCGGTCGCCAGCAGGACAAAATCGTTCTTGTAGTACTCGGGCAGCGCCTGGGCGGGCAGCGCGAAATCCAGCAGGGCCTTCTTCTTTTGCAGGCGATCGCCGTGCCGCAGGGCCAGGGGGTCCAGCAGGTAGTGCAGGTAGCCGTGGCGCACGTCATCCACCTGGGGCTGGGGCGAGGGCGTGAGCACCACGAAATAATCGTCGCCGTAGCTGCGCGCCTGAATCTGGTTGGGCGCGGCCAGCAGGTCCAGGTAGACCTGGAACCGGCGTCCCAGGTAACCCCTGGTGGGGTTGCGCAGGTAGGCGTTGACTTCCAGCAGAGCCTGGGTGACGGGCTCGTGGTAGCGCCCGATGACCTGCTCGAAAGCCGGCTGCGCCTTGTTCCACAACTCTTCGATGCCGGCCTCCCGGTAGAATGTGGCCATGAGCTGCGGAAGCTCCTGGAGCGCCGCGGCGTCCGGCGGCACATCCACGCTGCGGTACCGGAACTTGAAGTCGGGGGGACCCTCCACGGAAAGCGCGAAGGAGATGTACTGGCTCAACTCCGCGACGGGGTCGCTCTGCCGGTGCATATTGTAGAAGCGCTTGAGCTGTTCGATTACCGGCGGCTTGCGCGCCGAGACCTCCCTGCGCACCATTTCCCGCAAGGGATGGTTGCTGGGAGAGTCCAGTTCGGCGTCGTAGCCGGCCGCGTTGATAGCGGCCATCACGGCGAACAGGGAAGGGCTGGCATCCAACTGGCCCTGCTCGGCCGCTGCGGCGAAACGAGCCGGCGCCAGCAGGATGATTAGGGCTGAGCCTACCGAACGAATCAAGCGATCCTGCCTGGGTACCTTCTCCCCAGTTTACCGTACTTCCGCCGGCCCCGGTCCTGGGATGGTCCGGACCCTGTATCATGAAGAGTTCCCATGACAAAAGTGCTGATGGTGGCCTCCGAAGCCGCTCCCTTCGCCAAGACCGGAGGGCTGGCCGACGTGCTGGGTTCGCTGCCCGCCGCCCTGCGGTCGCTGGGTGATGAAGTGGCGGTGCTCATTCCCCGCTACCGCGCGGTGAAGCTGGAGGGGGCGCGCCGGGTCTACGATGTGCTTCCGGTCTGGCTGGGCTCGCGGCGCTTCGAGGCGCAACTGCTGCTCCAGGAAGGGGATGTCCCGGTTTACTTCGTGGAGTGCCCGGAACTTTTCGACCGTGACGGGCTGTACGGAACGCCGGAGGGGGATTTCCCGGACAACGCCGTGCGCTTCGCGGCTTTCTCCCGCGCCGCTCTCTCGGTGATGCGCTTCGTGTTCCGGCCCCAGGTGGTGCATTGCCACGACTGGCAGGCCGCCATGGTTCCGGTCTTCATGCGGACGTTCTTCTTTCGCGACCCGACCTTTACTGCTATCCGCTGCCTGTTCACCATCCACAACCTGGGTTACCAGGGCCTGTTTCCGGAAGAGGCTCTGACCGACGCCGGCCTCGATACGGACCTGTTTCGCCCGGATCGCCTGGAGTTCTTCGGCCGGGTGAATTTCCTGAAGGGCGGCCTGGTCTACAGCGATTTTCTGAGCACCGTAAGCAAGGGCTATGCCCGGGAAATCCAGACGCCGGAATACGGCTTCGGGCTGGACGGCGCGCTGCGCGAGCGCAGCCACGCGCTCTGCGGGATTCTGAACGGGGTGGATTACTCCCAGTGGAGCCCGGAAAGCGATCCTTTCATCGCCGCCCGCTATTCGGCCGGCGACCTGGCGGGCAAGCGTCTGTGCAAGCAGGATTTGCTGAGGGAATTCGGCCTGCCCGCGGAGCACGTGGAGCGGCCCCTGATCGGGATTGTCTCCCGCTTCACCGAGCAAAAGGGGTTCGATCTGATCGCGGACGTCTCCGAGCAACTGGCGGATGAGGACATGTACGTGGCGGCCCTGGGCTCCGGGGACGCGGCGTACGAGGACCTGTTCCGCCGCCTGGCCGCCGCTCACCCCGACACCATCGCGGTGCGGTTCGGTTACGACAACGCCTTGGCCCACAAGATCGAAGCCGGCTCCGACATGTTCCTCATGCCCAGCAAGTACGAACCCTGCGGCCTGAACCAGATTTACAGCCTGCGCTACGGGACGGTGCCCATCGTGCGCGCGACCGGCGGTCTGGACGATACCATAGACGAGAGCACCGGTTTCAAGTTCAGCGACTACTCGGGTCCGGCCCTGTTGGCGGCAGTCCGGGACGCCCTGAGGGCTTTCCGGGACCGCGAGGGGTGGACGGCGATGATGTTGCGGGGAATGGCCCGGGATTACTCGTGGAGGAAGTCGGCCGCCGAGTATTCGGCGCTCTACAAACGGCTGTCCGCGGAGCCCGGACCTGTAACGCCGGCTTGAATCCTTCTGTGCGATTTCGCATCTTTGATAATGGAGACAGAAATGGCAGGTTCGAATACCCTAACTTTCAGTGACGCCGCCTTTGACAACGAGGTGCTGAATTCCGATCTTCCTGTTCTGGTGGACTTCTGGGCGGAGTGGTGCGGCCCCTGCCGCATGATGGCTCCGACGATCGAGACGGTGGCCACCGAGTACGCCGGCCGGGTGAAAGTGGGCAAGCTGGACGTGGATGCCAACGGTCAGACGGCCATGCGCTACAACATCCGGGGCATTCCCACGCTGCTGTTGTTCAAGAATGGACGGGTTGTGGAGCAGCGCGTCGGCGCGGTCGGGAAGTCCGAAGTCCAGAAGATGCTCGAAGCCCACGTCTGACCAGCGTCTGTTCTGGCGACAGGCTGCATAAGCCTCCGATCCAGAAGTTCGGGGGTTGTGTAGCCTGTCACCGAAACTCTACATTCGTCCCCGCCAGGCTTGGCCCAGTTTCTCCAGCTTCTGCTGCTGCTCGGGGGTGAGCAGCGCGAAGAATTTGGCCTGGGCCTGGGTGCGCAGCGCGATCAGCTTTCCCATCAGTTCCCCTTGCCGGGCAGCCAGAGAGGCGATCTCCGCCTCGGACTGATTGGTCCTGGCGGCTTCCCGCAGCGCGCTTCGCGATTGCCTGAGCTGCTCCATGAGCGGCCTGGCCTGCTCACGGGTCTGCTGCCGGATCTCTTTGGCCTGGGCGCGCTGCTGCTCGGTCAGGCCCAACGCTTCCGCCATCAGTGCGGCTCGCTTTCCCATGCGGGCGTGCATCCGGCCGGCACGCCCCTGCTCGGGCTGTTGCGGCGCAGGCGCCTGGGCGAGAAGCATCCCGGCGGCGAGGACCGCGGCCCCGCCCAAACGAATCCAGTTGGTTCGCATGTCGATAACGTCTCCTATTCATACAAACGCAGCGCGCGGCTGAAGGTTTTCGTGTGCAAGGTAAATGTATGTAAACGGCGGGCCGCTGTCCGATAATGTTGGCCATGATGCGCCTGCTTCTCATAGCCGCACTCGTCTTGCGGGCGGCGCCCGCGGCCGACTACCTGCCCGTGCCGGTCTCGGTCGCGCCGGCCCAGGGCAGCCTGATCATCGACCAGTCCTTTTCCGTGGCGATTACGGGTTACCAGGACCCGCGCACAAGGGCCGCCGCAAGCCGCATGCTCGACCGGCTCTCGGCGAAAACCGGCATGCCGCTGCCATCCGCCGGGCGGGGCAGCTCACCCGCGGCCTTGCGGATTGAGTGCGCGGGGCCGGGTGAGCAGGACGAATCCTACCGCCTGGAGATCGCGCCCGGCGGAGCGCGCCTGTCGGCTCCGCAGCCGCTGGGCATCCTGCGCGGCCTGGAGACCTTTCTGCAGGCGGTCGAACCGGCTCCGCGGGGCTTCAGCGCGGCTGCCGTCACAATCGAGGACCGGCCCCGGTTTGTCTGGCGCGGCCTGCTGATCGACTCCGCCCGGCACTTCCTGCCTCTGGAGGTGATCAAGCGCAACCTGGACGGCATGGCCGCGGTGAAGATGAACGTGCTGCACTGGCACCTGACCGACGACCAGGGCTTCCGGGTAGAGGTCAAATCGCTCCCGCGCCTCCATCAGGCGGCTTCCGACGGTCTCTACTACACCCAGGAACAGATCCGCGAGATCATCGCCTATGCGCGCGACCGGGGCATCCGGGTCATCCCGGAATTCGAGATGCCCGGGCACGCCACGGCTATCCTCACGGCTTTTCCCGAACTCGCCAGCGCGCCGGGCCCTTACACTCTGGAGCGCCGCTGGGGCATCTTCGATCCCACCATCGATCCCACGCGCGAAGAGGTCTACCGGTTTCTGGACACCTTTCTCGGCGAGATGAGCGGGCTGTTCCCGGAGCCCTATATTCACATCGGGGGCGACGAGGTCAACGGCAAGCAGTGGAACGCGAGTCCCCGCATCCAGGCCTTCATGAAGCAGCGCGGCTGGACGGACAATCACGCCCTGCAGGCTTATTTCAACCAGCGCGTGCAGGGCATCCTGAAGAAGCATGGCAAGCGCATGATGGGCTGGGACGAGATCTTCCATCCCAGCCTTCCGAAGGACATACTGATTCATTCCTGGCGCGGGCAGAAGTCGCTGGCCGCCTCCGCCCGGCAGGGGTACCAGGGCATTCTTTCGTTCGGCTACTACCTGGATCACATGCAAACGGCCGCTTTTCACTACCAGGTAGACCCGATGGCCGGGGATGCCGCCGCGCTGACTCCGGAAGAGCAGGCCCGCATCCTGGGCGGGGAAGCCTGCATGTGGGCCGAGTACGTGACGCCGGAAACCATCGACTCGCGCATCTGGCCGCGGGCGGCGGCGGTGGCCGAGCGGCTGTGGTCGCCCGCCCACGTGAAAGACGCGGCCTCTCTCTACCGCCGCCTGGACGGCGTGGCGCGCGATTTGGAATGGCTGGGACTCCGGCACCGTTCCGGTCTGCGGCCGATGCTGCAGCGTCTGGCGGGCTCCAGCGACGTCGATGCCCTCGAGGTCCTGGTCCGGGCGGTGGAGCCGGTGAAGCTGTACGGCCGCTCCAGTTCGGGGGACTACACCAGCTTCACGCCGCTCAACCGCCTGGTGGACGCCGCCCGCCCGGAGAGTGACGCCGCCCGGGAGTTTCCGCGCGACCGCCGTCAGGCCCGGGAGCGGCTGGCCCGCTGGAGCGGCAATCACGCCCGGCTAACCCCGGCGATCGACCGTTCCTTCCTGCTGGCGGAAGTCCGCCCGTTGTCGGAAGACTTCTCGGCGGTGGCGCAGGCGGGTGTGGAAGCGATCGATTTTCTGGTCAACCGGCGCCGGCCGCCGCAAGCCTGGCTGGACGCGCAACTGGCGCTTCTGGACCGCGCGGCACGGCCCCGGGCGGAAGTGACCCTCGCGATCGTGGCTCCGGTGCGCACCCTGGTTGAGGAGGCGGGCCGCATCCGCGAGCGCGTGCGGCGCGCCCCATGACCTGCGCGCACTGCGGGACCCCGGTCTACGGACGGGCGCCGGCAGGACCGGCTTATTGCTGCTTGGGCTGCGCCATCCTGGGCGGGATGGGCGATTCCGCCACCGGAGCGCCCACCCGGCAGGCGCGCTCGCTGCTGCTGCGGCTCGGCCTGGCCGCCTTCTTCAGCGCCAACACCATGGTGCTGAGCCTTTTCCTCTACTCCCTGGAAGCCCCCGGGGCGGAAGCGCCGGGAGTCGCTCTGTCGCTAATCCGCGCGCTGCTGGCGCTGTTCAGCGCTCCGGCGTTCGCGCTGCTGGCGCCGCCGTTCTTTCAGGGGATGAAGCGGGACCTCGGCCGCGGCCGTTTTTCGATGGAAAGCCTCATCGCCCTGAGCGCGGGGGCCGCTTTCCTGTACTCCTGCCTGGCCGTGGTGCGCGGTTCGAACCACGTCTATTTCGATACGGCGACCGTCATCCTGCTGCTGGTGACCGCGGGCCGCCTGCTGGAAGCGAACGCCCGGGTGAGGGGCACACGGGCCCTGCGGGAACTGATGGAACTGGCGCCGCCCGAGGCCCGCGTGCGGCGCGGCGGCGAGTGGCAGGTTCGCCCGGCGGAAAGCCTGGTTCCGGGGGACACGGTGCAGGTGCGGCCCGGCGAGAGGGTCCCGGTGGACGGGCGCATCGCCGCCGGCGGCGCGGCGGTGGATGAGTCCATGCTCACCGGCGAGGCTCTGCCCGCCGAGCGCCTGCCGGGAGAAGTGGTGCGCGCCGGATCGCTATGTCTGAACGGGGTTCTGGAGATCGAGACGCTGGCCGTTTCGAGAGATTCTCTGCTGGCGCGGATCATCCGTTCGGTGGAAGCCGCTCAGCAGGCCCGCTCGCCGCTCGAGCGCCTGGCCGACCGCGCCGCCGCGGCCTTCGTTCCGCTGGCCGCCGGTCTGGCGCTGCTGGCCGTGTTTCTCTGGTGGCCCGGCGGCCGTGAGCAGGCGCTGCTCGCGGGCCTTTCCGTTCTGGTGGTGGCCTGCCCCTGCGCGCTGGGAATCGCCGTGCCGCTGGTCAACGTTCTCGCCTTGGGCGCGGCGGCCCGCCACGGCATCCTGATCCGTTCCGCCGAGACGCTGGAGAGGCTGGCCGCCTCCAGCCTGCTGGCGCTGGACAAAACCGGCACGGTGACCCGGGGTTGTATCTCAGTGCGGCGCGTGATCGCTTTCAACGGTGAAACCGAGGAGACGGTGCTGGCCAAGGCCGCGGCGGCTGCCGCGGATTCGACCCACCCGGTCTCGCGCGCCATCGAGGAACTGGCGCGCAGGAGCGGCGTGCCGCCGGCCGGACGGCGGAAGGTCGAGGTATTCCCGGGCCTGGGCGCGGGCGCCGAGCTGGAGGACGGCAGCCAGGTGCTGCTGGGCCGGCGGCGCTGGATCGAAGACCGCAGCGGGGCATTCGCCGGCGTGGAGGAATTCGAATCGGGCAGCCTGACCTGGTGCGCCCAGGACGGCCGTCCTCTGGGCGCGTTCGTGCTCGACGATCCGGTTTCCGAGGAAGCCGTACAAGCGGTGGCCGCCACCCACCGGATGGGCCTCCGAGCCGTTCTGCTGAGCGGCGACCGCAAGGAAGTGGTGCGCGCGGCGGGGAGCCTGCTGGGGGCCGAGGCGCAGGGCGAGCTGCTGCCCGAGGAGAAGGCGGCTCGCATCCGCGCCCTGCGTCAACAGGGCGAGATCGTGGCCATGGCGGACGACGGCATCAACGATGCGGCCGCGCTGGCCTCCGCCGACACCGGCATCGCGGTCAGCGGCGGCACGGACGTGGCGCGGGAAGTCGCCGAAGTGGTGCTGCTCGAAGGCGGATTGTCGAAGCTGCCCTGGTTGTTCCGCCTGGCGCGCCGCGCCCGCCGCGTGGCCCGCCAGAACCTGGGCTGGACACTGGCCTATAACTCCATCGCCCTCTCCCTGGCGGTGAGCGGGAGGCTGCGCCCCATTCTGGCGGCCTTGCTCATGCTGGGCAGCAGTATTCTGGTAATCTCAAATTCACTGCGCGTGAACCGCGAGGATCTATGACCCGTTACCTGTTTCGAACCGCCCTGCTGCTGCTGGCCGCCCTGGCAGCGCCGGCCCAGACGCCCGACGATGCGCAGCCCCGGGTGGTGGATCCGGGCGGGCCGGGCAAAGCACCGTCGGACGCCGTCGTCCTGTTCGACGGCAAAGACCTCTCGGAATTCCAGACCCGCGACGGCGGGCCGGTCCGCTGCTCGGTGGAGGGAGGCGTGATCCTGTGCAAGACCGGCGCGGGCGACCTCCACAGCAAGCGTACCTTCCGCGATGCGCAGATCCACCTGGAATTCATGCCGCCCTACATGCCGGAGGAGAAAGGTCAGGCGCGCGGCAACAGCGGCGTGTACCTGCACGGCCGGCACGAGATCCAGATCCTGGATTCCTACAACAACCCTACCTACGCCCATGGTTCCTGCGCGGGGCTGTACGGCCAGGCGGCGCCGCTGGTGAACGCCTCCCGCCCGCCCGATCAGTGGCAGAGTTACGACATCGTCTTCCGGGCGGCCCGCTGCGGCGCCGGCGGCCAGGTGTTGCAGAAGCCCCGGGTGACCGTCTTCCACAACGGCGTCCTGGTGCACGATCACGTGGAGATTCAGAGAACCGGCAGGAACTGCATCGAAGAGGGGCCGCTCATGCTGCAGGACCACAACTACAAGGGCGCGCCCATGACCTTCATGAAGTTCCGGAACATCTGGTACCGGCCGCTGGAGCCTGAACCGCGGCCGTAACCGGGGAGGACCTGCGGAATGAAGCGGCGCGATCTGCTGTGTTCGGTTCCCCTGATCGGGACCACCCTCGCCGCGGCGCCGTACCAGCCCACGCAAATCAAGGTCCGGGGTGGAACCCGGCCGGTCGTGATCCCGACCCATGAGTTCGCGGGCAATCTGGACGAGCGCCTGGATTTTCCCGCCAGCTGGGATGTGAACGTGATGCACATGCGCGGGCACGGCGCGCACGTTCTGACGCCCGCCGAGATCCGGCAGCAACTGGAGAAACCCACCGGCACGAAGCCGCTGCGGGAACTGGCCGAGGGCCGGAAGACGGTGGTGATCACCTTCGACGACCTCACCCGGACCACGCCGGCGTACCAGGTGACTCCCTGGGTGGTGGAGCAGTTGAAGGCGGCCGGCATCGCCGACGAAAACATTCTTTTTCTGGCCTCCTACGGGACCCACCGCGCCATGACCGCCGCGGAGGTGCGGAAAAAACTCGGCGCGGACATCGCGCGCCGCTTCGCCTGGCTGAACCACAACATCTTCGCCGGCCTCAAGGAGACGGGCACCACCAGTTTCGGAAACCGCATTGCGCTGAACCAGACCTTCCTGGCGGCCGACTTGAAGATCTGCCTGAGCGGCATCAAGGTGCACAACGATGCCGGGTACGGGGGAGGCGCCAAGGCGGTGATGCCCGGCGTGGCCTGGCTGGAGTCCGTCGAATACAACCACAACGTGATCCTGCGAAACACCAGGACCGCCGGCCCGGTGCGCGTCTTTCAGAACGAGATGCGCAAGGACATGATCGAGGCGGCGCGCATGGCCGGCGTGGATTTCACGGTGCAGATCCTCTACAACCAGAAGCTGCAGGCCACTCACGTGTTCTCGGGAGACATCGTGGAGGCGCACCATGCCGGGGTGCGGGTGGCGGCCGGACACTACTGCACGCCGACTTTCCAGGACGCCGACATCGTGGTAGCCAACGGCTATCCGCAGAACGCCCAGGCCTTCCACTCGCAGCGCTGGATCGGACGCTCGGTCCGAGAGGGCGGAACCGGGGTCCTGATCATCCAGCATCCCCTGGGCCTCGACCCGGTTCACTACCTGAACAACCGCACCGCCGGGCGGGACGGCACCAGTTACTTCCGAATGGCGGAGCGGCGCAGAAATGCGCGGCTGCCGAAGAACAGCGCGCTCATCGTGTACTCGCAGTACATGGACCGCCAGCAGAGGAACACGTTTCCGCAAGCCACGGCCTTCGCCGACAAGTGGGAAGACGTGATCCGGCTGCTTCAGGAGCGCCACAAGGGAACGCCCCGTGTGGCCGTCTACCCCTACGGCGGCATGCAGCACCAGGAGATCGAGCTGGACGGCTGAGGGCGGGCAGCCCGCTTGCAACGGCTTTCTCCGGTCGCAACCCGGTGCGTGCTGCGTCCCCGTTTCCGAGCCGCGACCAGAGGGAGCGGTTCGATTTGTCCCGCGCGTTGTTCTCAAAACCGCTCCCTCCGGTCGCGGCTCGGCATGCGGGGTCTACCTGGTCGCGGCGACTTCGAGCGGCTTCAGGTTTTGCAGCGCGGTGGGGATCAGTTCGGAGACCGTGGGATGGATGTGCATCGCGCGTGAAATGGCGGTGTAGGGAGCCCGGGCGTACATCACGTCGAGGATCGAGTGGACGACCTCGTCGCACTCGACTCCGAGCAGCGAGGCGCCGGCGATCATCCCGGTTTCCGCGTCTACCAGCAGTTTCAGAAACCCCCTGGTTTCGCCTTTCTCCACCGCGCGGCCCACCCGGGTCATGGGCCATTTCGCCATCAATACCGGCCGTCCGGAAGCCCGCGCCTGCGTCTCGGTCATCCCCGCGCGGCCCAGCGGCGGGTCGGTGTAGATAGCGTAAGCGGGGATGCGGTCGGAGATGCGCCGGTTCTCCCCGTCCAGCAAGTTGGCGGCGGCGATCTCGTAGTCGTTGTAGGCCGTGTGCGTGAAAGCGCCATGGCCGTTGCACTCGCCCAGGGCGTAGACGCCGGGAGCTGTGGTGCGAAGGCGGTCGTCCACCTTGATGAAGCCCTGGGAGTCTGCCTCGATCCCGGCGGTCTCCAGTCCCAGGTCATGGGTATTCGGCACGCGTCCCAGCGCCGCCAGCAGGTGCGAGCCGGACACCGTTCCGGTGCTGGTTTCCACCACGGCCGGTCTGGACACCCGGCGGATCCCGGCGCCGGTCAGGACGCGAATCCCCTCGGCCTCGAACATTTCCCGCACAGCGTCGGAGACATCCGGGTCCTCGCGGGAAAGCAGCCGGGAGTCGCGTTCCACGATGGTTACTTCGCTGCCGAAACGGCGGTACATCTGGGCGAACTCGCAGGCGATGTAACCACCGCCCAGGATGATCAGGCGCTCGGGCAGGAAATCGACCTCCATCATGGATGAGTTGTTCAGGGGAACGGCGCTGTCGAGGCCGGGGATGGGCGGTGCGGCAGCCCGTCCGCCGACGTTCAGGAAGATGAGCGGCGCCTCCAGCCGCCGCTCGTTCACCCGCACGCTGTGCGGCCCTTCCAGGCGCGCGTGACCCAGGTGGATGTCGCAGCCGGGAGTGTTCCGGAGGCGGTCACTCAGTCCCTGGCGGAACTGCCCCACGATACCGTCCTTCCGCGCCTTCACTTTCCTCATGTCCACCCTGACCGGGCCGCCGGTTTCGACGCCCCACGCCGCGGCGTTGCGAGCCACCCAGGCCGCCCGGGCGCTGGCCACCAGCGCCTTGGTAGGGATGCAGCCGGTGTTCACGCAGGTGCCGCCGAATCGCTTGCGCTCGATGACGGCGACCTTGCGGCCGGCTTCGGCCAACCGCACGGCCAGCGACGGTCCGGCCTGGCCCGTTCCGATCACGATGGCATCGTAGTGAGTCATAAGCGGATTCTATATCCGCGTGAGGGTTATTGAGACTCGCGTAAGTGCCGGGAGATACGGTTCCGCATCGGGGCGTGGACGGCGGCCGCCTGTACTTGGCCCTGAGCCGAATCGATCTGCGGCCTTCGCGTACTGAGTCAGAGGCGGCGCACCGTGCCGCCTGAGAGGGAAGAGATGCAAGCAGTCACCATCAAGACCGCCAATTCATGTGACGAGCCGAACGCCATCGCCACCATCGTCATGGCGTTCAGTTCGGATCCCGCCGCGCGCTGGGTGTATCCGGATCCGCTCCAGTACCTGGCCCATTTTCCCTGCTTTGTCAGGGCGTTCGGGGGCAAGGCTTTCGGGAACGGGACCGCCCATGTGGCGGAGGAATACGCCGGCGCCGCCCTCTGGCTGCCACCGGAGGTCCAGCCGGATGAGGAAGAACTGGCAGGAGTGCTGGACCGCACGGTTGCCAGCGCGATCCGTTCGGACGTGTTCGCGGTGTTCGACCAGATGGGCCGCTGCCACCCCCGCGAGCCGCACTGGTATCTGCCGCTGATCGGGGTTGAAAACCGTTTCCAGGGGCGCGGCTACGGTTCGGCGCTCCTGAGCCGCGCCCTGGCCGAATGCGACCGCGACCGGCTCCCGGCATACCTGGAATCGAGCAACCCGAGAAACATCCCGCTGTACGAGCGCCACGGGTTTCAGGTGGTAGGGACGATCCAGGCCGGATCCTCGCCGGCCCTGTACCCCATGCTGCGGAAACCCCGGCCGGCCGGCCCGGTCCCGGCAGTATCATAGCTGGATGAAGCTGTGGCTGCTCCTGACGCTCCTGGCCGCCGCGCTGCCGGCCATGGAGGTCCACTACTACTGCTGGGGTTTCCTGAACGCCCACCCCGAACGGGCCGGGATTTCGAAAGAGCAGGCCGAGGAGATCCAGAAGGGCCACCTGGCGCACATGGAACGGATGGGCGCGGCGGGGCGGCTGCTGGCCGCCGGACCGCTGGCCACCTCTGGCGGGGCGCGGGGCCTTCTGGTGTATCGCTGCGAGAGCGTGGCCCAGGCCGAAGAGTGGACCAGCCATGACCCTGCCGTGGTCAATAAGCGGCTGCGCGTCGAAATGTACCGCTGGATGAGCAATGCCGTGTGGGGTGAGCCGCTGGCTTCCAGGCTGAAATCGGATCCGAACTACAAGTACCGGATGGTGCAGTTGCCGTTCGCCATCCTGATGCGCACCGGGAAGACGGCCGGCGGCGCCATGCCGTCCGAGGAAGCCAGGAAGGCTCACTTCGCCTATTCGACGAAGCTGGTGGAGGAAGGCAAGCTGCGGTCGTTCGGTCCGTTCGAGGGGTCCCCGGATAAACTGGGCGTCTTCGTTTATGCGGCCATTCCGGTTGAGGAGGCGCGGAAACTGGCCGAGGAAGACCCGCTGGTCAGGGACGGCTGGGGAAAACCGGTGATGCACGTCTGGTTCGTGGCCGACGAAGCGGTGCCCAAGCGGTAGCCGGCTTCCTGCCCGGGTGGTTGCCGCCCGGTAGGCGCGGTTATCGCGTTACCGGTTTTCTGGTACAGAATGGTCCTCTATGCCGCGCCTCCATGCCCTTACGGCCCTGTTTCTCGTTTTTTCCCTGCGTGCCCCGGCGGCGGAGAGCGCCTGGGCGCTGTTCTATGACCCGGATGTTCCCCAGGTGCGCTTCGCCGCCTCCGAGATCCGGGCGGCCTGCGCCGCGCGCGGCGCGCCGCTTTTCGAAGAGCCCCTGGACCGGCTCGCCCAGGCCGCCGCTCCGGTGCGGCTGGTCATAGCCGCCGGCCCCGCCGCCTCGAAACTGGCTGCCGCCCTGAGCGTCAAGCCTCTGGAGAAGACTTCTGCCCAGTCCTACGCCATCCGCCGCGCGGGGCAGGGCGGCCGGCGCACGGTGGCGGTGCTTGCCGCGGACGCGGCCGGAGCGATGTACGGCGGGCTGGACCTGGCCGAGGCTGTCCGTACAGGCACGCTCGATGCCATCGCGGAGGCGGATCACTCTCCTTACATCGCCCAGCGCGGCTTCAAGTTCAACATCCCCCTGGACCTGCGCACGCCCAGCTACTCCGACAACAGCCACGCGGCCCAGAGCAACATCCCGGAGATGTGGAGCTTCGACTTCTGGCGGGAGCTTCTCGACGAGATGGCGCGCCAGCGTTACAACGTGCTCTCGCTCTGGAATCTCCACCCCTTCCCCTCGCTCGTCAAGGTGCCTGAATTTCCAGACGTGGCGCTGAACGACGTCTGGCGCACCCGGGCGCCCATGGACGATACCTACAGCCATAGCGGCAACGACATGCTGCGTCCCGAACTGCTGCGCGACGTGGAGGTCGTGAAGACCATGACCATCGAGCAGAAGATCCGCTTCTGGCGCGAGGTCATGCAGTGCGCCCGCGATCGCGGCATCTCGGTCTACTGGTTCACCTGGAACCTGTTCACCTTCGGAGCCGAGCCCAAGTACGGCATCACCGCCGACCAGTCCAACCCGAAGACCATCGAGTATCTTCGCGCCACCATCCGGGAGATGGTCCTCACCTATCCGCTGCTGGCCGGCTTCGGCATCACCGCCGGCGAGAACATGAGGAACCGCAAGGACGAATACGCCAGCGAGAAGTTCCTCTGGAAGACCTACGGACTGGGCGTGGCCGACGCGAAGAAGATCCAGCCATGGCGGGAGGTGCGCATGATCCACCGCTACCACATGACCAGCCACGACGAGATCCTGCGCGAGTGGAAGGACTATCCGGGTCCGTTCGACTTCAGCTTCAAGTACTCGATCGCTCACATGTATTCCATCCCGAACCCGCCCTTCCTCGAGCCGGCGCTGCCGCATCTCTCGCCTAAGCTGCGCACCTGGCTTACGGTCCGCGACGACGACTACTACAGTTTCCGCTGGGGAGATCCGGAATACGCCCGGGCTTACATTCGCAACATGCCCGGCCCGGACAAGCTGGCCGGCTACTACATGGGGCCGGACGGCACGATCTGGGGCCGCGAATCCCTGAGCCGGGAGCCGGAGGCGCCGCGGCAGCTGGTCGTCCACAAGCGCTGGTACGGGTTCATGATCTGGGGGCGCCTGAGCTACGAACCGGAGCTTCCGGACGAGTTGTTCCGGCGCGCCCTGGCGGCCCGCTTCCCCCAAACCGACAGCGCCACGCTGTTCCGGGCCTGGTCGGCGGCCTCGAAGATCTTTCCGCGGATCACGAGTTTCTTCTGGGGAGACATCGACCTGCGCTGGCAGCCGGAAGCCTGCCTCAGCCATCCGCGGCACCGCGGCTTCTACACGGTGCAGCATTTCATCGAGGGTCACTCGATGCCGGGCAGCGGGATTCTGGACATCCTGGAATGGCGCAGCCGGAAACTGGCCGGGCAGGCGATGAATGCGCCGGGACCGCTGGAAACGGCGGACTCGCTCGCCGCGGCGGCGTCGGAGACGCTCAAGCTTCTGCCCGGGCTGCGCGCCACACAGGGCGGCGACAAGGAACTCCGGCTCACCCTGGGCGACCTGCTGGCCATGGCTCACCTGGGTAACTACT
This sequence comes from Bryobacterales bacterium, assembly GCA_020852755.1. Lineage (GTDB taxonomy): Bacteria > Acidobacteriota > Terriglobia > Bryobacterales > Bryobacteraceae > JADZAF01. The sequence continues at coordinate 2,886 of JADZAF010000149.1, read as the reverse complement.
ACGCGGAGAAGATCCGCGGCGCCGTCGATCTGGCCCTGTTCGACAAGACCCGCGACACAGTGCAGAGGGAATCGGCCATACGCCATCTGCAAATCGCCCTGGACCACTGGAAGCGCTACGCGGCCGCATACACGCTGCAGTACGAGCAGCCCCGCCTGTACAACCGGGTGGGCTGGATCGACCTTCACGCGCTCAGCGAAAAGGTCGAGCGGGATATCGCCATCGCGCGCCTGTGGACTCCCGGTACGGTTCCCGATCAGCCATCGGCCCGGCAGGCCGACCGGCCCTTCCGAAAATAGCGCCTGGCTCGAAGCGGCTCAGGAGCCGAACAGGCGGCCGGCCAACTCGCAGAACTCGGCCAGCAAAGGGTTCTGAAGACCAGCCTCCCGGCGCGCGCAAAACATGTCCGCCAGCGAGGTGTAATACCAGGCGATCTCCTCCGGCGAGCGGCGCATCCGCTTCCAGGCGCGGTCGCCGAGCCGTCTCTCGTCCTCTGTCAAGGACAGCAGGTTGTCCAGTTTGTCGGCGCAGGCGAGGATGACGACGGGGCCGGGAGCGGCGCGCAACCGGTCAATGGAGGCCTCCTTCCGGGCTCGCCAGGCGGCGCCGGCACGCCCCGGCGAAACGCCCTCTACCAGCGAGGCCACCGGTTGTCCGAACTCCTGGCGGATGGACTCGAGGCTCAAACGCCCGTGTTCGACGGTGTCGTGCAGCAGAGCCGCCACGGCGTAAGGCTCTTCCGGAAGACCGTAGGAGATCAGGAGCGCGGCCACGCGCAGGGGATGAATCAGGTAGGGCGCCCGGACCACCTTGCGCCGTTCCTGCCAGTGGGCGCGAACGGCCCACCACAGCGCGCGAAACAGCGCCGCCTCACTGCTGCCATCCGGAGTCACGGGGGAATCCCCGCCGCCCGCGGAAGCGGGGCATTCCACCTGCCGTAGACAGTCTGCCCAGTTATGTGGCATTCTTGGGTAGCCAGGGCTCATATGACTGCTCAGCTTACATCGCTTGACATGGCTCTGCAAGGTATAAGATCTGTAAAATCAACGATTAGCATACGGTTTGCCCATTTGATGCGCAAACCCGTCAGGGCTGAGCACAGTTTCGTAAAAAACCAGGCAATCTGTTCTTGGAACCGCCTGCTTAGGGTGGCGCGGGCGCTAAGTGTACCCGCGCCACGGAGCGAATGCCGTGAAGAAGAGAATCACGCGAGAGCGGATCCGCAGTCTCGGCGCCCGGAATTGGGGAGGGTTCACGCGCGAGGAGGTGGCCGCCGCCGTCTGCAAGTATTTTTGCCGCGGGTATCTACCCACGGAAATTCCCAAGTTGATCGAGGGGTCGCTGCCCATCAAGCTCAGCCGTGAGGATCCCTGGAGGCTGCTCGCTTTCGCGGCGTCCCGCGGCTGGCTGCGATTCCACGCTTCCATCGATTACGATCTGACCGACGCCATCCGGGATCGATACTCTTTCCTCACGTCGGCCACGGTAGTGCGGACGGGCGTTTCCGACGACGTCTCGTTCTACCTGGCGCGGGCCCTGCTGGACGAGGTCCGCGACATCGCCCGCAGAGGGGGGCGGGACCGCGAACTGCACCTGGGCTTCGCGGGCGGGTCGGCGCTGCGCAAGGCCGCCCGGCATTTCGCCGCCATGCTGTGCGAGCCGCACGAGGATCTGCCCCGTCACATCGTGTTTCACGCCATGGTGGCGGGCTTCAATTTCCGCGAGACGCCGGTCGATCCGAACTCGTTCTTCGGCTATTTTACGGGCGAGCCGCGGCTGCAGGTGGAGACCAGTTTCGTGGGGCTCCACACGCCGGGCCTGGTTCCCAGGGACCGGGTGGACATGCTGCGCTCTCTGGAATACGTGGAGGAGGCGTACGAGCGGGCAAGGGCGATCGACATCGTGGTGACGTCGGCGGGCGGTCACTGGCGGCAGGGACACAGCCTGCTGTACGAGATGTACAAGCGCTCCTCGCCGCGCTCGCTGGCGCAACTCACGGAGTTGAACTGCCTGGGCGACATGATGTGGCGTCCGCTCGGTCCGGAAGGGCCTCTGGAGGTGGAAACGGAGGTGCGCACCATGACCCTGATGGAGTTGAGCGAACTTCCCGCCATGATTGCCCGGGGCAAGCGGGTGTTCCTGCTGCTGGGTCCGTGCGGATCGTGCGGGGGGCCGAAGACCGAGGTCCTGCGGGCAGTCCTGAATCACAGCCCGCAACTGATCACGCACCTGGTGGCCGACAGCCGGTCGGCGCGGGAACTGGCCAACGGGCTGGACGTGCCGCGCGCCCCTCGCGCCGCGGCGCGGCTGCCGTCAAGCCGCTCGGCCCGCGGGACGGCGGCTTGCTGATCGCATCCCGCCACGGACGACGGGAGTGCGCCGGGGGGGGCGCCGCGGTCATGCCTGCCTCCCGCCACCGGCAGGCCCCGTGGAGCCGGTCGCGCGTTGCAGCTTTCCGACCAAGTGGGACAGGTAGACGCCGGAGGCTTGCAGGCGTACGCCCTTTCCGGCAAGCCGGCAGAGCAGATCCTGGCCCTCGGCATCGATGGCGCGGACGTCCCGCAGGACCAGGCGGACGCGTTTCCGGCTGGAGAGCGCCGCGGCACAGCAGGCCTCCACCAGGCGGAGGCAGTCGCCCGAGAACCGGCCGTCGATGTTCACGACGACGCCCGCCGGGCTTTGGCTATGGCTGATTCGGAAAATACCCGGTTACCCCCCGCAGGATAACCCCGCACCCGGCGGCCCAAAGCGGAACTGCATGGACTCCCGCGCCGGGCGGGAGCTGGGTCTGCCGAGCCCGAACAGCAGGTGCCGAAACAAGTGCCGGCGGTCGGCAGCCGGGCCCCGCGAATCACAGCGACAGTGAGCGGCAGCACTCGTGCAAGG
>JADZAF010000148.1 GCA_020852755.1 Bryobacterales bacterium | reverse complement strand
GACCGCCGCAGCAGTTCCATTTCGGCGGCCACCAGTTCGGGGGTGTGCTTGCGGCCGGTACGGGCCGCCTCGCCGGGGACGAAGGACTGCACGCCGAGGCTGACCCGGTTGATGCCGCAGGCGCGCCAGAGCGCGGCCTTCCCGAGGCTTACGGTGCCGGGTGCGGCTTCGATGGTGGCCTCGGCCCAGGGCCGCCCGGGGATCAGCGCCAGGACGGGCTCGAGTTCCTCAGCCTCCATCAGGCTGGGAGTGCCGCCGCCCAGGTACACGGTTTCCGGCCTCCACTGCCAGGCGTGCCGGGCGATCTCAGCCTTCAGCGCCTCGACATACCGGCTGCGCAATTCCGCCGGAAACACTCCCGAAGCGAAGTTGCAGAAGGTGCACTTCCGGGAGCAGAACGGGAATGCCACGTACACGCCGGCCACAGCTCTCTCTATCATGACAGTTTCGGTGACAGGCTACATAACCCCCAAACTCCGCGGCTCAACAAGTTACGGGAGTTCGGGGGTTATGTAGCCTGTCACCGAAATTCCAGCGTCGATGGGGAGGGGATGCGCAGGAACAGCATCGGGAAGCTGCGGCCCGTGTAGTGGTGCTCCCACTGGTCCTTGTAGTGGCGGGAGAGCACGTGGCCGGACTCGCCCACCGGCAGGTTGAGCAGCGAATTGTCCCAGGCCGAGAGGTCCGCCACCATGCGCATGGAGGGAGCAGCCCTGGCCGTCGTCTGTTTCACGGTCGTGCCCGAACCGCTGAGCGGGAAGGGACCCAGATCGAAGTACCTGCCGACCAGCGGCAGGTGATGCCCCACCGGGTGGGCCAGGTTCAGCCGCAGGTAGGCCCCGTAGCGCCACTTTCCGATAGTGCGCCCCTGCCTCCGCCGCCCTTCGTCCAGGGCATCGGAAAAGGCCGCCAGCACGGCCTTGTCCCAGTCGGCAAACCAGCCTTCCGGACGCTCCCGCAGCAGGCGTTCGATCACCGACGGCGCCATGAAGTGGGTGTACAGAGCCCCCTGCTTGGGCGCGGCACGCTCAGCCACCGCGCGGCGCAGGTGCAGGTAGGCCAGCGACACGATCAGCGGAGCCGCCAGATCCTTCTCCATCTGGCCGTTCCACCCGCGCAGAAGGGAAACGGCCTCCTCCAGGCCCGGCGCTCTCACCCGGTCCGCGGCCGCGACGATCCGGTGCGCCAGAAAGTGCTCGAAGGACGAATACACGTCCTTCTGCACCACCAGCATATCCGCGGCCCGCCAACCTTGCCGCGCTCGCAGCAGCGCTTCGGCCTGCCGCGCGCGGTGCGGCGAGGAAAAGCCCCCGTTTACCGGAAACGGGTAGCCGGGAGGAAAAGGGTTCTGGTTGGCGGAGACGATCAGACCGCCGGAAGGGTTCAACACCGAGGGCAGCCGGTCGAAGGGGATGAAGCCCTCCCACTCGTACTCGCCCGAGGCGCCGTCCACCGGCACGTCGCCGGCGAAGTTCCGCCGCACCGGCATGCGCCCCGCGGCCTGGTAGCCGATGTTGCCTTCGATGTCGGCATAGACGAAGTTGGAGGCGGGGGCCGGCAGGCGCGAGAGCGCCGCCCGGAACTGCTGCCAGTCGCGCGCCCGGTTCAGTTCGAGAAACGGATACTGGAACAGCCCCGGCTCGGCGCCGATCCAGCGCAGCGCGAGCTGCTTTCCCCCTTCGCTGCGCCACAGCGGGCCATGGCCGGTCACCCAGTTGGCCGTCTCGACCGGCTTCCGGCCGCGGACCAGGATCGCATCGCGCTCGGCCCGGGCCTGCCGCCACTCCCCCCGGAATCGGTACCGCCCGGTGCGCGGATCCAGTTCCTCCTGGTAGAGGTCCTGCACATCGAAGGGGAGATTGGTGATGCCCCAGGCGATGTGCTCGTTGTGGCCTGCGATCACTCCCGGCAGCCCGGGCGCCGTCACCCCGGCGGCGTTCAGACCGGCCGCACACAGGTGCACCGAGTGCCAGATGCCGGGAATACTGGGCTCCAGGTGCATATCGTTGGCCAGCAGCGGCCGGCCCGTCGCTGTCAGCCGTCCGGCCACAACCCACGCGTTGGATCCCAGCTGCGGCTCCCCGCCGCTACGCACCGGAAACAGAAACTCCACTTTGGCCCTGTCGCCCGCGGCCAGCATCTCCTGCTTCAATAAGTCGGTCCTCCAGCTGGAGCTGAGCGTCCGGATCATGTGCAGCCCCACCAGGATCGAATCGGAGATGCGCCAGGGACGCGGCTGGTAGCCCATCAGGGTGAACTCCAGCGGCAAACGCCCCCGGTGCTGCTCGATGAAAGCGTTCACACCGCGGGCGTAGGCCGCGAAGACCGCCCGGTCCGCGGGAGGCAGCGACCCTACCGCCTCCTCGGCAATGCGCGGCAGCCGCAGGAGGCGCGCCTCGCGGTCGCTCTCCAGCCCGCTGGGCCCGACCACCTCCGCCAGTTCGCCTCCGGCCATCCGCCGCAGCGCATCCATCTGCCACAGCCGGTCCTGGGCCGTGGCGTAGCCTTGCAGGAACAGCGCGTCCTCTTCCGTTGCGGCCCGGATGTGGGGTGTGCCCAGAGAGTCGCGCTCGATCGCCCCCGGGCCGCCGATGAATGCGCGCGCTTCACCGGAGGTGTCCGGCAGAGGGCGGTAGGCAAACCAGTACACCGCCACCGCGGCCCCGGCCAGAATTATTGCGACGGCTATGTTGAAATATCTGAGGACCCTCTTGAGGGACACTCCGAATTGTAACGAAAAGGCCTAACCGATGGCCGATGCCCACTACGGACTGCGCCTGCTGCTGCTCGTCTTCATTGTTGCCGTGAACGCCTTCTTCGCCGCCGCCGAAGTGGCGCTGCTGACGGTACGCGAGTCCCGCCTGCGGCAACTGGTCGAGGAAGGACAGGTGGGCGCCCAGGCGGCCCTGAGCCTGCTGGCCAACCCGGAGCGCCTGCTTTCGGTAGTCCAGGTAGGCGTGACGCTGGCCAGTCTGGGTCTGGGCTGGGCCGGCGAGGACACCCTGTACGGCCTGCTGCTGAGCCTCTTCCGGCCCATCCTGACGCCGGAAAGCAGCCACCTGCTGCATGGCCTGAGCTTCACCATCGCTTTCCTGGGCATCACCTATGCCCACGTGGTCATGGGCGAGGTGGTGCCCAAGAACCTGGCGGTGGAGAAAGCCGACCGCCTGGCCCTCATCGTCGCTCCAGCCCTGCTGGTCTTCTATCGCGTCTCCGCGCCGTTCGTTTCTGTCATCGAAACCTCCGCCGCCGCCATCTCCCGCCTTCTGGGCGTGCAGGGCGAGCGGGGAGGAGGCCACACCGCGGAGGAACTGCGCCACATGGTCAGCGCGGGCAAGCTGCCTGAGTTTCAGGAGGACATGATCCACGGCGTGCTGGACCTCGGCAACCTCTACGTGCGCGAAATCATGGTGCCCCGCAACGAGATCGTTTCCCTGCCGGTGAACGCCACCCTGGACCAGATTCTCGAAGTGGTGCTCAGCTCCCGGCTGACCCGCATTCCGGTCTACGAAGAGCGGCCCGAGCACATCATCGGGATCCTGCACGCCAAGGACTTCCTGCGCATCTGGCTGGAACGGCGCGCCGCTCTCCGGGCCAACCGGCCCTCGCGCGAGTTCCGCGTGCGCAGCCTGCTGCGCAAGCCCCTGTTCGTGCCCGAGACCAAGCCGCTGGTGCAGATGTTGGAGGAATTCAAGCTGGGCCGCTCTCACATGGCCGTGGTCGTCGATGAGTTCGGCACCATCGTGGGACTGCTGACCGTGGAGGACGTGCTGGAGCAAATCGTCGGGGAGATCCAGGACGAGTACGACCAGGCGGCGCAGGTGGCCGTGGAGGGCGCCGACACGGTCGAACTCGACGGCGCCACCAACATACGCGACCTCGAAACCCACTACGGAATCGAGATCCCCAGCGATGCCGGCTTCGAAACCCTGGCCGGCTTCCTGCTGCTGCGGTTGGGCTATATCCCCAAGCCCGGAGAGAGCGTGGAACACGAAGGAAGGCGCTATACCGTGCTGGAAATGCAGCGCAACCGGATCGCGAAAGTGCGGGTGGAGAAACTGCCCCCGCCCCCGGCCGAATCGGAGTAAGTGAGATCAACCGCGCCGGCCGCCCGAAGGATCGATCGAATTCGCCGTGAACCCGAACGGCGCGGCCCCGTCGATGGCGTAGCGGTAGAGCGCGACGGTGAAGATGCCCTTCACCGCCGAGGAAACCGCCGCCAGGATCAGGATGTACACCACCGCCAGGATCACGGCCGCGCCGCGATCCCAGGGCCAGGCGGCCCAGCCCAGCAGCATGCCCGGCACGGCCAGCAGCAGGTTCAGCAACCCGAATCCGAAACTCCCGGTCACCTGCTCGCCCCAGTGCTTGCGAAACAACTCCGAAGAGCGGTGGATCGACTCGAAAACCCCCCGGTCCTCCACCACGATGACGGGCACGATCAGGTACGTGATCAAAGTCCAGCTCACCGCCAGCGCTCTGCCCACCCAGCGCAAGGCCCGGTTGCGGTTGTCGCTGAGTTGTTGCAGAAACAGCCCGACGGTGGCGGCCACCAGGGCCCAGGCGGCGATCCGTCCCAGCCGGTGCAACGCCACGCGCAGGCCGTCGCCCAATCCCGGGTTGCCGCCCGAAAGCCGTATGTTGGCGCAGGCCACCAGCGCGCTATTGAAGAAGACAACCACGAAGTAGTTGCAGTAATACCACAGGAAGAGAAACAGGTAATCGTCCCAGGTGGCCGTCTGCTCGCCGATCTCGCGCAGCGTTCCGTCCTGGTACATCGGCACGAAGAAACCGGCCGCCACCAGGATGGCCGCCATCGCGCTGATCACTGGAAACAGCAGGATCTCGGTGTCCGCGGCCAGGACGTTGAAGCTCTGCTTGTACAGCCGCCAGGTTCGCTCCAGGAGTTGCATCGGGCTGCCTCGGTGCCATGCTAGCACCGACCGCCGCAAACCGGCTGACAAAACCGCGGGGCACGGTGTAGATTGGACTACTGCCTTCAAGGAGGTGAGCCGGTATGCGGTGGAAGCGGCGTAGTTTCCTTTCCGGTGCGGCGGGAACGGGAGCCCTGGGACTCGCTGCCTGCGCCGGCGGCCCGCGCGGTGAAACCGTCGGAGCCGCGGACGTCAGCGCCGAGAGCGTGGACCGCGCCGCGGCGGCGCCGGTCCTGCGGGTCCAGGGGCTGAAATCGCCGGTGATCATCGACTCGATGAAGCTCCTGCGCAAGGACCGCGAGTACCTGATCCACGTGCGATCCAGGGACGGCGCGGAAGGCGTCTCGCTGGCCAATCCGCCCCGGGCCGAATACCTGGACAAGATCTTCAAACAGCTCGTCGCGCCGTTCTTCATCGGCAAGGACGCGCGCGACCTGGAGAACCTGCTCTGGGAGTTGTACCGCTGGCAGAGCAACTACAAGCTTTACGGGCTGGCCTTGTGGAGCCCGCAGGCCTGGGCCGAGTTCGCCATCCTGGACCTGCTGGGGCGCGTCGCTGCCCAACCCATGGGCGCCCTGCTGGGTGACATCGTGCGTAAGGAGGTGGCGTTCTACGCGGCCAGCGGACGCCGCGACACGACGCCCCAACAGGAGGTCGAATACCTGCAGGAACTGCTGGAACGGTCCGGCGCGCGGGCTGTGAAATTCCGCGTGGGCGGGCGCATGAGCCGTAACGCGGACGCCCTGCCGGGCCGCACTCGCACGCTCATTCCGCTGGCGCGCAAGACCTTGGGCGACTCCATCGACATCCATGCGGATTCGAACAGCTCCTACGATCCGCCCCAGGCGGTTGAAGTCGGCCGCATGCTCGAAGACGTGAAGGCGGTCTACTACGAGGAGCCCTGCCCGTTCGATCACCTGGAGGACACCAAGGTGGTGGCCGACAGGCTGGCCATCCCGGTGGCGGGCGGCGAGCAGGAGTCCAGCGACTGGCGCTTCCGCTGGATGATCCTGAACCGCGGCGTGGACATCGTGCAGCCGGATCTCTACTATTACGGCGGCATGATCCGCTCGGTCCGGGTGGCGCGGATGGCCGCCGCCGCCGGAATGCCCACTACCGTTCACATCTCGGGCGGGTTCGGCTTCGTCTACATGCTGCACTTCGTTTCCTGTGTCGCGGACGTCGGCCGCTACCAGGAATACAAGCTGGGAACCGCGAAGTACGGAACCTGGTTCGATCCGCCGATCACCGTGAAGGACGGCAGAATGTCACTGCCGTCAGGTCCCGGGGTGGGCATCAAGGACCTGGCCGGGCTCTTGAAGGGCGCGGTGGAGGTGTAGATTCTACTTCGCAAAAGGGGCAAGCTGTCAGCACTCAGCATTTGGCGATCAGCTTCGGCAATCCAAAAAGCTGAGCGCCGACCGCTGTTCGCTCACATCTCCCCTCCGAAGGATTGCAGCTATCCTTGGCCATCTGTCCCCGCCTACCGGCGGCCGGTCAGGCCCACGATTTCGAAACGGTAGTCCGTATAGGTCCGCATCTGGCCGCGCAGCCACAGCAGCACGTAGCGCCCGCCTTCCCAGATAGGCACGACCGGGCGGATGTTGTCCGCCGTGGAATCGCGGGTCAGAGGCGTGAACCGCCAGCCGCCCGCTTCGCGCCGCACCCCGCGGTGGATTTCCCAGTGGCGCTGCCCGTCGGCCCGGCTGAGGAGCGGACTGCCCGCCTCCGGATCGGCGTTGGTCGAGATATAGACGACGTCCGGATCGTGCGGGTCCAGCGCGATGTTTCCCGTGTAGTCATCCTCGCCGGGGTAGAGGCGCGTGCCGGCGTGGGCGATCTCCTCGCACCGCCAGCGCCTGCCGTCCCAGCGCGCGTACCGGTAGCGGTGGTCCGCGCCCCCGGTCCCCGGGGCCATGCCCGCCGAGTCTTTCTGTACGGAGAAAGCCAGGTAGGGATTGCCCTTGCGGTCGAGGTGCAGGTCGCTGATCCAGGCCACGCTGGCGGCATCGCCCGCAAACACGCGGGTTCCCTCTTCCGGCGCCCCCAGACCCTCGCTCAGGCTGCGAATCACCGTACCGTCGGAGCGATGCAGCTTTCCGTCCCGGTAGAACGCGTGGTAGATGCTGTTATCGAAGTCGCGCGGATGCCCGTCCGTGTATGCGAAGTGCACCGTGTCTTTGCCGTTGGAGGCGTACTTGACGTAGGGGCGGTGCCGGAACCGTGCAGGCACGTCGATCACGATATTGCCCGTTTTCCACCTTTCACCGCCATCCTCGGACCAGGCGAAGGAAGGCTTGTTGCTGGCGTCCAGTCCCCGGAAGAAGTTGTACAGGCGGCCCTTTCCCTCGTTCTCGCGGGCCAGCCAGTGGAGGTTGGTGTAAGTCACGCGCGACGCCGCCGAGGGAATGAACACCCGCTCCTCTCCCCAGGCCGTGCCGTCGCGAGGGCGTTCCGAGATGCGGTAGTAGATCTTCTCCTCCCGGCCGTGCTGCGAGTACAGGGCCAGGATGCGCCCGTCCGGGCGGACGACGAAGGCGGGGGTGTTGTGATCGTCCATCCAGCGGCGGCGCTCCTCGGGCGTGGCCGGGCGGTGCAGGACGGCTGTGCGTTTCGCCCCGGTTGCCAGGTCGTACTCCGTGGCCTCCACCGCGCCCCTGCGCTCCGGTTCGCGAATCCCGGAAGCCACCGAGCCGATGAGAAGCTTCCCGTCATGCACGATCACCCGCTCGTCCTGATACCAGCACCAGCCGCCGTCGTCATGGAAGACCACCCTCGCGTCGGAAGAAAGCGCCGGCAGGGTCAAGACCGCAACCGCCATCGCTGTGTAACTTATGCCCCTCAACGTGTCCGGCTTCACTGAAAGGCAGCAACTGCGGATCGCTTGAATAGTAATACTCACTACTCTATTCATATAGCTGTAATTACATTTGTGACTGATAGTACCGGGTTTTTCGGGCCTGCTGGAATAAACTGTTGTCCGCCGCGGAATCCGAGGTTAAGATGAAAAGCAATTACGCGCCGCTCCTGCTTACGGTTGTGATGTCCCGTGTGACACGCGGATGCGAAACCTGTTGAGAACGATTTTGAGGAGGATGCTGATGTCCGAGCGAAAACCGAGCCTGTCCTTGCTTGCGTTTCTGAGTGTGGCCGCACTGGGCCTTCTGGCCGCACCCGCTGCTGCCGGCCCGATTGTGCTGGACTTCGAGGGCCTGCTGAGCGGTGAGCCGATCCTGGACTTCTACGACGGCGGATTGGGAGGTTTCGGGAGCGGTCCCGGCCCTGACTACAATGTTCAATTCGGAGCACAATCGCTGGTCTCCATCGATGCCGATGCCGGGGGCGCCGGCAACTTCGCCAACGAGCCCTCCCCCAGCAGCGTAGCCTTCTTCGCCCAAGGCCCCGGCGTGATCATGAACGTGCTGCCCGGCTTCACTACCGCTCTCTCGCTATACTACGCCGCGGCGAACGTCGGAGGCTCGGTCACCGTGTGGAGCGGCCTGGACGGAACCGGAATCCAGTTGGCTGCCCTGAACCTGCCGGTCACCGGCACCACCTGCGGAGGCGACCCGGCCGGACTATTCAATTGCTGGGCCCACGTCGCGGTGAATTTCTCCGGCATCGCCCGTTCGGTGAACTTCTCCGGCTCGGCCGATCAGATCGCCTTCGACGACATCAGCCTGGAAAAGCTGGTTCCGGAACCGGGAACGTTCGCGCTGTTGGGCGGCGGTCTGGCGGCCCTGCTCTGGTTGCGCCGGCGTTCCTGACCGCCGGGATGCGAGCCCTGCCGCACACCGGCCGGCGCCTGCGGCGGCGGGCGTGTCCCGCGTGGGCCTGAGAACCTGCGGCGCCACACGCCGGGACCAGCGGCAGCTTACGGCCCCGCCGGTTCCGGAGCCATGCCGCGGCCCCGCCGCCAGTACTCCTCGAAGAGGCCTTTCATCGCCTGTCCCATGCCTTCGTGGTTGAAGACCACCGCGGTCCAGGTGGGCCGCGTGATCACCGGGTCGAGCAGCGCGATCAGCCCCTCCCGGCCGTCGAACACCGCCAGCTTCATCGGCAGCGAGTCCACCTGTCGGACCTCTACCCCCGCGGCGGCATACTCCTCCAGGCTCTGCCGGTGCTCCTGATCCCAGCTGGTGGCCTCCAGCAGGATCCGGCAGCAGACGCCGCGCAGGCGGGCCTGCTTGACCAGTTGCTCGCCTAGCGGATCCACCGCGTAAGGCGGCCGCGAGAATTCCAGGTACTCCGAGGCCACCTCCGACAGCATCTTCCGGTACTCGGCGCCGGTCTGCGAAGGATCGGTCACGATGCGCAGGAAATCCAGGGTTCCCCGCCCGCCCTGCCCCTCTGAGTAGACCTCCTTGAGATCGTCCACCAGCGCGTTCCCGATGCGCCCCTGGTCGGTCAGGGCGTGCTCCATGCTGTGGCGCTTGCGGGCCATGAAGCCGGGGATAGCCAGGCTGGGTTCGACCGCGGAGAAAAGCTTGGTCTTCTCCTGAACCACCTGCGCGAATCCCTTCTCCAGCAGGCTGTCCAGGACGTCGTAAATCTTTTGCCGCGGAACGTGCGCCCGGGCCGCCAGTTCCAGGGCTTTGAAGCGCGGATGGCCCAGCAGCACCAGGTAGGAGCGCGCCTCGTAAGCGTTCAGGCCCAGCTGCTGCAGTCTGCGCCAGAAGCGCTGAAATTCGACTTCGGGCAATTCTTCGCTCATCGCCCTGCAAGTATACTAAACACACAGCCGGAGGGGCAGGTAATTTACACTGGAAAATCGCCGCTCGCTACCGCCCCGGCCGGCCACTGGAAACCGGCGCCGTCCTCGACTAGAATACGGGCAGGAAGGGAGGACAGGATGCCTTACTACGTGTTCTTCTGTGAACAGTGCCGTAAGAACTTCACCCTTGTCCTGCACATGGCCGATCTCGACAAGGGTGGGATCAAGTGCCCCGATTGCGGGAGCGAGAAGGTCCACCAGGAAGTGGCGGCCTTCTCCGCCGTGACTTCCAGGAAGAGCTGATCTGCCGCCGGCCCGCGCCCACGGAGGAGCGGGCCGGCGCCCTTTCAAGCCGGCAGGTTCGGATTCGGCCGGTAGTGGTGCCCGGGGACAAACGGGAACTTCCTCTCCAGGCCGGACGCAAGTTCCACCCCGAAGCCCGGTTTTGCAGGGAGTTGCAGATAGCCCTGCTTCACCACCAGGGGCTCGCGGAAGACCTCCTCCTTCAGCGGGTTGAAGGTCTGGTTCAATTCCAGCACCAGGTGGTTGGGAATTCCCGCCACCAGCGCCGCGTTGGCCATGGTGGTCAGCCCTCCATGCCAGTTGTGCGGGCAGCATTTCCTGCCTTGCAGGCCCGCCATCCGCGCGATGTGCCACGCCTCGCTGACCCCCGTCGTGTTGCAGTCCGGCTGGACGATGTCGTAGGCCCCCCGGTCTACCCAGGGCTTGAAGTCGAAGCGGGTCACCATGGTTTCGCCCCCGGAGACCATGACCTCTCCCCGCAGCGCTTCCCGGATCTTCAGATGGCCCTCAATGGCGCCCTCGGCCCGGCGGTTGACGGGTTCCTCGAACCACAGAAACTTCAGTTCCCGCAAAACCGGACATAGTTCCAAACACTGCTCCAGGGTCAGACGCATGTTGGACTCCTGCATCAGGTCGAAGCCCGGCCCCACCGCCTGCCTCATCTTGTAGAGAAACGGAACGTACTTCCGGATGGTGATGCCGCTGGCCGCCCATTCGGTCCCGATGCGGAACTTGAAGGCGGTGTAGCCCTCCTCTTTGTGCCGCACGGCTTCGTCGATCAGGTCTTCGGGCCGCTTGTACCAGGCATACTCGACACCGCCGGACGCATACATGCGGATCCGGGGGCTGGGCTTTCCCCCCGCGGCGAGCAGTTGATAGACGGGCTGGTTGAGCGCCTTGCCGATGATGTCCCAGCAGGCCGCGTCCACCCCCGCCCAGGCCACCTGTTCGCCGAATTGCGCGCTGCCCCAGACGCAGCTCAGGTGCTCGACGTCGAAGGGGTTCTTGCCGAGCAGGCGCGGCTTGATCTGTTCCTCGACGAACTTCTTGATCAGCTCCGGGCCGCCGTACTGCGTGGATTCCCCGATGCCCACCAGGCCCTTGTCCGTGAACACCTGCACCAGCACCGCGTCCGTCTTCCAGCACTCGTTCCGGCCGGTCACCCAGGTCTTGCCCGGCGGAAGCCGGCAGGAGAGTAGGGTCACCCGGACATCCGTGATCTTGAGGTTTTCGCGGCGCACCCCGTCCAGCGGGCTGGAGCGGGGGGCGGCGGCCACCGCGGCCGCCGCCAGAAAAGATCTCCTGGAAACCATAGGTCAGAAGATGATGCGGAGCGCCAGCTCGGTCTGGCGGCCCTGGTTCACCTGGTTGGAGACCCGGCCGAAATCCGCATTGCCGAACGTCGTATTGGGTCCCGAGAACACGGGGTGGTTCAGGAAATTGAACGAGGAAGCGCGGAATTCGGCGCTGGCTCTCTCCGTGATGCGGAAGTCCTTCGAGAGGGTCACGTTCATGTTGTTCATGCCCGGCGACCGCACCGTGCCGATCCGCGGGCTGAGGTTCCCCCAGGTATAGTCGGCCGGCTGCGCGAAGGCGTCGGTATTGAAGTAGCGGTTCAGCCGCTTGACGATCGGTCCGCTGATGCCCGCCGACGGATCGCCGTTGGCGTTCGGGCGCCCGCTGCCCGTCCCCGCCGCGCTCCGCGACAGGCCGAAACCGACCGGAAATCCGCCCTGGAAGGTATTGAAGGTCGAGAGCGTCCAGCCGCCCACAATGAGGTCCAGGGCCCGCGACATGTTGGCGCCGAAGTGGCGCTTCTGCCCGAACGGAAGGTCCCAGGCGGCGGTGAGGGTGAGCCGCTGGGGCACGTCCCAGTCGCTCAGGGCGCGTTCCGCCTGGCGGTCGTAGTTATTCTGCGCGTTGGTCAGGTCGCTGATGTTCTTGGCGATGGTATAGGCCACCAGGGCGGTCACACCCCGCGACATGCGCTTCTCCAGCTTCATCTGCACCGAGTGATACACGTTGTTGCCGAAGGCCGGAGCATTGCGCGTCACGCCCTGGAATTGAGGATATGGCCGGAGCAGCTGCGACTGCGAGATCGTCCTGCCGCCCAGCGAGCCCGTCAGGTAGCCGAAGAAGGGGTTCGTCACGGCTTTGTTCAGATCCGCGCCCATGGAGAGGTACTTGGGATCGAACTGGTTCAACTGCTCGTTGACCGCCCCGGTGAAGTCGGTCGGCGGCGCCGCCAGATGAATGCCGCGCCCGCCAACGTACGCCACCTCGAACATCGTGCGGCCCGCCAGTTCGCGCTGAAAGTTGAACTGCCAGTTGTGATACACCGGCACCATGTCGCTCGGCTCCACGAACGAAACGCTCTGGCCCACCAGGGTCAGCATGCGCTGGGAGTTGCCCACCAGCGGCAGCAGCCCGCCCGGGAAGGGGTTGCGAAGCGTGTCCACCGGCGTGTAGCCGTCCTGGGTGGTGACCATGGTGGTCGTGTTGCTGTAGCCCTCGGGAAAGACCGAGCCGATAAGCGGGATGTAACTCAGCGCGTAGCCGCCGCGGAAGATCGTCTTTGGATTCAGGCTGTAGGCGAATCCGAAGCGCGGCGCGAAGTTGTTGCGATCCGGGTCGTAAATGCCCCGATCCGCTCCGTCCACCCCGGCATAAAGCAGGCCGCCGGTGAGGTTCATTCCCGGCACTTTCAACGGGCTCGGGGTATTGTAGGCGAACCCGCGCGTGGTGCGATTGTAGCGCTCCGTCCGCGGACTCTCGTATTCGAAGCGGATGCCCATGTTGAGCGTCAGCCGGCTCGACACACGGTAGTCGTCCTGAAAATAGAAGCCGTAGTACACGTTCTGAACAGAAACGCCGTTCGCCTGGAAGATGCTGCCGCCGGACGGCCAGCCCATCATGAAAGACGCCATGGCGAAGCCGGTGCCCGAAGTGGTGGCCGTGGCGTTCGGTCCGCCCGTGGAGGCCTGGGCGAATGAGAAACTGCCCGCCGGCACGTTGTTCTTGAAGAAGTTCCCGCGCAGCAGCCGGATTTCGGTCCCGGTCTTGAACAGGTGCTTGCTGCGCTGCATCGACAGGCTCGATTGCAGCGAATAAGTGTAGCCGGGCTGCTCCACGTACCCGCTGCCCGCCAGGCCCTGGAATCCGGAAATGCTGATGCTTGGAAATGCCTTGTACTGCGCCAGGTTAACGAATTGCGGCGAGAAACCGAGCGAGCCCAGGTCGAAGCCGAAGGAGTAAGGCCGCTGCTGTTCCTTGCCGTATGCGTATCCCACGCGGGTATCCAAAGTGGTGCGCGGGTTGATCATGTACGTGTCGTTGATGGCCAGACCCTTGTTCGGCCGGTTCACCACGTTGCGTCCCGTGGTGGCCAGTCCGTCGAACGCGTAGTTGAAATTGAAATACGCGTCGCCCATGTTGAAGCGGGTGTACGTCTGGTGCTTCTGGGTAAGCTGGTGGTCGATCTTGACCACGTAGCCGTCACGCGTAGTAGGCCATTTGCTGCCCTGCACGAAGTTCTGCACCCAGGGAGTCGAGGCGGTCGGCGGAGTGTTGTTCGGCTCGGGCCAGTACTTCATGATGTTGCGGGCCACCGGGTCCTGCTGCGAGGCCGGGATGATCTTGCCTGGGATGGGCGTGCGGGTGGCCACTCCGTTCACCAGTTGCACCGAATACGGATCGTAAATGGTGTTCGGAATCTCGGTAAAATCGCCCTGCCGCATCTTCGCCGTGGGCACGTTGGTCCTGGTGCTCTGGCCGTTGCCCTCGCGGCTGCCTTCATAGCTGAAGAAGAAAAAGGTCCGGTTCCTGCCGTCATACAGCTTGGGCAGGTAGACCGGCCCCCCGATGCTCGCGCCAAACGTGTTCACCGTGTATGGAGTGAGCTTCTGGCCGAGGCCCCGGGGGAAGAACTGGTTGGCGTCCAGCGCCGAGCTGCGAAAGAATTCGTACATCGAGCCGTGCAGTTCGTTCGTGCCGGACTTGATCACGATGTTGGTGATCGCGCCCCCCGCACGGCCGTATTCCGCCGGGAGTGTCCCCATCTGCAGCTTCATCTCCGCCACCGCGTCGGTGGGGGGCACCCAGGGCGAGAGCGCCAGGCCCCGTCCCACGTTTACGGTGTTCGCCACACCGTCCACCGAAACGTCTCCGGACGCCAGCGGCGCGCCGTTGGCGGTGAAGAGAACGTTGGTGCCGGTATCGCTGGGCCGCACGTCTTCCCAGTAGCGGTTGCCCACCACGCCGGTCGCCAGGTTGTACATGTACAGGCTGCTGTGGCCCTTGAGCGGCAGGTTATCGATGATCTCCCGGTTGACCACCGATCCGAGCGACGACGACTCCGCCTGCACCACGGCCACGTCGGCCACCACCGAGACGGTTTCGGCGGTCTCGCCCAGCGGCAGTTCCACGTCCAGCCGGATGTTGTCGTTCAAGCTCAGTGCGATCCCTTCGCGCACCGTGGTCTTGAATCCGCTGGCCTTCACGGTCAGCGAGTAGCTCCCGGGCGCCACGAATTGGAACAGGTAGTGGCCGGTTTCGTCCGTGGGCATTTCCCGTTCGATACCGGTCTGCACGTTCCTCAGAACCACGGTCGCCGACGGGACGGCGGCCTGGGAGGGGTCGGTGATGGTTCCCTGGAGCGTGGCGCGGAACTCCTGCGCGGTCAGCGAGCACACGGACACCAGGATTACCAGGGCAAGTCTTCGTAATAACACAAAAACCTCCTGTAAGCGGTTCGGGAGTATGGTTACACAACGGGACGGCGGGTGACAAGGGGCGGCGGCGGGAAATACACTTGTGGAGCTGGCTGGAATTTCAAGCCCTTTCAATCCGAACAAGGGAGACTCATGCCGATCGGAACAGGGGCGGCGCCGCTGCCGCCGCGGCAGATTGCGAACGTCCACCCCGGGATTGGCCGCGGCCGCGCCCGCACCGTAAGGCGGGGCGGGCCGCTCGCCCCCAGGCCGGTCATCGGCCGGCTTCCGGCCGCCCTGCTCCTGGCCCTGCTGCCCCTTGCCGCTCAGACCGGCACATCCCACATCACCGGCCGGGTGGTGGACGCTTCCGGCGGCGTTGTCCCCAACGCCGCCGTGACCGCCATCCGGGAATCCACAGGCCAGACCTACCGCGTAAACACCACCGGGACGGGAATCTATTCGTTTCCTTCTCTCCCGGCCGGCGCTTACACCGTGCTGGCGGAACTGAAAGGCTTCAAAATCTCCAGAAGCCCCGGCAACGTTCTCGAAGTCGGCACGCCGCTGAACGTGGATCTGACGCTCCAGGTCGGAGACGCCGGTGAAGTGATCCACGTGGAAAGCGCCTTCGAGCGTCTCCAGGTGGCGAATGCCGCCCTGGGCAGCGTGGTGGAGCGCAAGGCCCTCGCGGAGCTGCCGCTGAACGGACGCAATCCCCTCGGCCTGCTCGTGCTCGAACCCGGAGTGGTGCAGCGTTCCGCCGGAGCGGAGGGCAGCGGCATCCATGTCAACGGCTCCCGGGACCGCGCCTTCAACGTCACCATCGACGGCATCGAGGCCAACGAATCCACCGTGCCCAACCCGATGTCCAACATCTACCGGCTGAACCCCGAGAACGTTCAGGAATACCGGGTGGTCACCGGCAACCCGGCCCCCGAAGAAGGACGCAATAGCGGAGCCTCCATCTCCGTGGCCACGCGTTCCGGCGGCAATACCTTCCACGGCACGGCCTTCGAGTTCTTCCGCAACACCGCGCTGAACGCCACCGATTACTTCGCTAACGCGCTCGATACGCCCAAGCCGGACATCAAGCTGAACCAGTTCGGCCTGGAGTTGGGCGGTCCCATTCGCAAGAACCGCACCTTCTTCTTCGGAAGCTGGCAAGGACAGCGCATCGACTTCCAGCAGCCCGTGGACCAGGTGTTCTTCCGCGCCCCCCTGATCTATACCCCGCAGGCGCTGGCCGGCAACTACCGCTACTTCGTGGCCGATCCGCGGAACCCGCTGGTTCTGGACGGCCAGACCATCACCCGTAACAGCCCCCTGCTGGTGGACCCCCGAACCGGGGCGCTGCGGCCCGGTGTGCGGGAGTGCGCCGGCGCCGGCGACCGCAACTGCGTCGCCGGCTACAACATGTTCGCCAGCGATCCGCGGGGTATCGGGGCCGATCCCGTCATGGCCCGCCTGTTCGCCGCCTACCCCCGGCCGAACAGCTTCGCCGCCGGCGACGGCCTCAATACCGCCACTTACCTGTGGAATTCACCCGCGCGCGTCCGGGGGCCCCACTTCCTTTTCCGCCTGGACCACACCTTCGACGCCAACAACACCCTCTTCGCGCGCTGGCTCCAATCCGAACAGAATACCCTGGGGGGAGATCCCAACAACTCGCGGCCCCAGCTCTTCCCCGGCTGGCCGCCCATGGGCGAGGTCTTCCGTTCCGCGAAAAACCTGGCCGTCAGTTATCGCCGGGTGGTTTCACCGCGCATCGTAAACGAACTCACCCTGGGCTTTTCACGCTTCGTCTACCTGTTTACCCAGGGTGAGGCCAATCCGGCCTTCCCCGATATTCCGCCCTTCGACTTCGCCAACGTAGATGAGCCGTTCATCGCCCGCCCGCGCAGCGCCCGCGCCGTCACCACGCCCCAGGTGCTGGACAACCTGAGCGTCGCCGCCGGCTCGCACGTTATCCGGCTGGGCGCGAATCTCCGCTTCTACCGGCACAACGATCAGCGCGGCCAGCCCGGCGGTGTCAATGTCACCCCCACCCTTTCCTTCGGACCGTGGTTTCGCCCGCCGGAGGGTTTCGACCTTCCCGCGGTCGCCTCCTCCTCCCGCGCCGGCATCGACGGCGCCGATCTCAGCCGCCTGCAAGGCTCCATCAACGACATCCTCGGAATCCCCGCCCGCCTCTCCCAGGCTTTTCTGGGCGATCTCGAAAGCGATTCCTTCCTGCCCTACCGCAGCGGGGAGAGCGTCACCCTCTGGTCGCTCGGCCACCGCATGAAGCAGTACAACTTCTACTTCCAGGACGAATGGAGACTACGCCGCAACCTGACTCTGAATTACGGTGCGCGATGGGAGATCAACCCGGCCCCCACCGAAGCGGCCGGCCGTGTATATGTGCCCGACCGGGCGATCGACGGCTCGCAGGGCCCGGTCGCCTTCGTCCGCGCGAACCGCTGGTTCGCCCGTAACAACCTGGGCGCCCTCGCGCCGCGCATCGGCCTCAGCTGGGCGCCGGGCCAGGCTGGAAAAACCGTCCTCCGCGCCGGCTACGGCATCGCCTTCGACACGCTCTCCTCGTTTCAGGTGACCGCCGTAGCGGGCCGCGTCCCGGGCCTCACCACGTCCTGCTCGGCCACTCCCGGCGGCGCTGCCACGCCGGGCTGCGCGGCCGCCTCCGACACGCGCATCGGCCAGGGTTTTCCCCTCGAACTCCCGGTCCCGGCCACAAAACCTTCCAGTTACCTCAAACTGCCGCCGCAAACCTACAACAGCGCGCCCCCGGCCATCGTGTTCGACCCCAGCCTGCGCCTCCCCACCGTGCATCAGTGGAATTTCACGGTGCAGCGCGAACTGCCGTACGGCTTGGTTGTGCAGGCGGGCTACGTCGGCCGGCGGGGCACGCGCCTGTTCCGCGCTTACGACCGGAACCAGATCAACGCCGGGCCGATCCTGCCCTCCTTCCTCGCCATGCAGCAGAACAGAGACCGGGGCTGCCGGGCCGACGGCTCGGCCTGCCCCACGGGCGTCTCGGGCCTGCCGGTTCCCCTGGTCTCCTCGGGCATCGTCAGCGCCGCTTTCGTCAACTCCAGCACCACGGCGGGCGAACTGGCCCAGAATGCGGCCGGCTCTTTCGCTGGGCGCATCGAACAGACCACCCTGGCGGCCGGACTGCGGCCCAACCAGCAGTTCTCCACCATCACCTATCTGGATTCCGGCGGCGATTCCTATTACCACAGCGGCCAGGCCACGCTGCGCAGGCGCTTCGAGAACGGTCTCATGGCCGGGGCGGCCTACGCCTTCGGCAAATCCATAGACAACCAGTCGGTCGATCCCGTGGGCTCCACTTCCAGCGGCGGTCTCAGCGCCGCCAACGCCCGCACTCCCGCCGATACCCGCGACTGGCGCCAGGAGCGTGCGCGGTCCGATTTCGACCGCCGCCACGCGCTCAACCTGCACGCCATCTACGAACTTCCCTTCGGCCGGGGAGCGCGTTTCGCGCGCGGTGTTCCGGCCCCCCTCAACCACCTGGTGGGCGGCTGGAGCCTGAACGCCATCTACACCTGCATGTCGGGAGAGCCTTTCAGCGTGGGCAGCGGGGTGAGGACTTCGAACTACTCGCACGAATCGCGGGCGGAGTTGGCGGGAGCCAGGCCGGAGGTGAGATTACAGAGCGCCGCCGGGGTGATCGGTCCGGTCCTGTTCGCCGGCGCCGGCGCTTTCCGGATTCCCCCGCCCGGCGGCAACGGGATGGGACGAAACGTATTCGAAGCCCCGGGATACTGGAACCTCGACCTGGGTGTTCAGAAAATCTTCCGGCTGACGGAAACACTGCGGCTGCAATTCCGCACCGAGATGTTCAATGCCTTCAACCACGTCAACTTCGACAACCCCAGGGACGCCTCGGCGGGTTCCCCCCAGATCCTCTCCACGGTCTTCGGCCATACCTGCTGCGCCGCCGTCGCGCCGCCCAGCACTCAGGAGATCATCCAGACCGGGGAGTCCGCGCGAGTGATTCAACTCGCGCTCAAGCTGCAGTGGTGAAAACCGGCCAGCCGCTCCCGGGCGGAACTCCGGGCCAGGCCGCGACGCGCCGCAATTCCGAACGGCCGACTATCCGCCCGCCTTGGCCGCCGGCATCAGCCGGTTGCGGATCTGGTTCATGATGTCGGTGGCCAGAAACGGCTTGCGCAGCACCGGAAAGTCGTGTTGGTCGCAAACCACTTCGTCCTCCGGCGGCAGCACGGAACCGGTCATGATGATCACCGGCAGCGAAGGAAGGCGCTGCCGCAGTTCCAGCCCCAGTTCGACTCCGTTGCGGTCCGGCAGCAGGTAATCCAGCAGCGCGGCGTCCGGCCGGTTCTGCCCTACCATCCGCTGCGCTTCACCGGCCGATTCCGCCGTGATCAGTTCCCACCCCGACTCCGCCATCAGCCGCTCCAGGAAGTGCAGCAGGTCCCGGTTGTCGTCCACGATCAGCACCCGGGGATTGGCCGGTATGGGCGCTTCTTCTCCCTCGGCCGTGCGGAAGGCCAGGTTCTCTTTGTCCTCCGCAATATCCACCCGGACGCGCGAGCCCGGTTCGATCTGCCCGGTCGCCACCAGCGTGGCCAGAGGCTGGGTCAACTGGCGGTGGATCGTCCGGTTCAGCTCGCGAGCCCCGTACTCGGCGCTGGTTCCCCTTTGCAGCAGCCAGTGGCGCGTGTCCATCGGCACTTCAATGGTGAAACAGCGCGGGCCCAGCCGCGTATTCACGTGCCGCTGCAGTTCGTTGATCTGGTTATCCAGGATCGCGGCCAGCGCTTCGTTGTCCAGCGGCTGGTAAGTGATGATGCAGTCGATCCGGTTGACGAATTCGGGCGAAAAGCGCTTGCGCACCGAGGCCATCGCAATCGCCTGCAGCTTCGAGGTCAGGTCCGGCCGTTCCTTGAGCGCCCCCGCCTGGAATCCGAAATCGGGGGTGATCTCCCGCATCATCTCCCGCGAGCCCAGGTTGCTCGTAAGGAAGACGATGCTCTTGTCGAAGTTCACCGTCGAGTTGTCGCCCAGCCGCAGGGTCGCCCGGTCCAGGATGCCGAGCAGCAGCCGGGTCATCGAAGGGGCCGCTTTCTCGATCTCGTCGAACAGCACGACCGACAGGTTGCACTTCTCGCTGGTCACCGCGTTCAGCTTCTGCTGCGTCAGCATGGGCTGCGTCTCGCGATGTCCCAGATAGCCCGGAGGCGCGCCGATCAGCTTGGCCACCTCGTGCTCCATCTGGAACTCGCCGCAGTCCACCTTGAGCACGTTCTTCTCGCTGCCGTGCAGGATCTCGGCCAGAACCTCCACCGTCTTGGTTTTTCCCGTGCCCGTCGGACCCAGGAGGAGGAACACCCCAACCGGCCGTCCCTCCGGCGCCAGTCCCGCCTGAAACATACGGATGTACGGCACGATCAGCTTAGTGGCCGCCGGCTGCCCCACCACCTTCTGCGACAGCACCGCGGTAAGATCTTCCGCTACGTCCGTGTTGTGTTTCTTGGATTTTGAACCAGGTTGCCCGGACTTCATCGGATCGCCCCCGCCTCCGACCCTATTATACGAGCGGCCTCTCCGTTTCCTCTCCGGAGCGGCCTCAGGTTCGGTATTTTCCCCAGCTTTCTTCAAGCCTCAAACTCCTTGAAAAACGAGGCGATTGCGTCTCCGATCCTCCCGCTCGCCCGTCCGTCTCCGTAAGGGTTGTGAACGCGCGCCATCCGCCCGTGGATATTCCGATTGTCCAACAAAAGCGTGGTCTGTTGCACGATCGTTTCGACGTCCGTTCCTACCAGCCTTACGGTGCCGGCCTCAACCGCCTCCGGCCGTTCGGTCTTCTCCCGCATCACCAGCACCGGCTTCCCCAGCGACGGCCCTTCCTCCTGGATGCCCCCGGAGTCGGTCAGCAGCAGGTGCGCCCGGCGCATCAAATCCACAAACGGCACATAATCCAGCGGTTCGCACAGGATCACGTTGCTCAAACCGCTGAGCCGCTCCGTCACCGGGTCGAGCACCTTCGGGTTGCGGTGGACCGGGTACACGATCTGCACGTCGGGCCGCGCGGCAAGCTGAGCCAGAGCCGAGCAGATCCGCTCGAAGCCCTCGCCGAAGCTCTCCCGGCGGTGCGCCGTCACCACGATCAGTTTGCGGTGCGGATCGAGCGCACTCCAGTCCGCGCCCTTCAGCTCCCCTTCCGCCAGCCGGTCCCGCACATACAGCACGGCGTCGATGCCCGGATTGCCCGTCACCACCACGCGCCGGCAATCGATCCCCTCCGAAACCAGGTTGCGCGCCGCCCCTTCCGTCGGCGCGAAGTGCAGCGCGGCCAGCCTCCCGGTCAGCACCCGGTTCATCTCCTCGGGGAAAGGCTGCTGCATGTCTCCGGTTCGCAAGCCGGCCTCCACGTGTCCCACCGGCGCCCGGGCATAGAACCCCGCCAGAGCGCCGCACAGCGTGGTGGTCGTGTCGCCCTGCACCAGCACCAGGTCGGGCTTCGCGCTCTCCAGCACCGGCCCGAGCGCGGCCACCATGCGGGCCGTGGATTGAAACAGGGTCTGGCCGGGCAGCATCAGGTCCAGGTCGAAATCCGGTTCCACCTGAAAGGCCGCCAGCACCTGGTCCAGCATGGCCCGGTGCTGTGCGGTAACGCACACTTTCACCCCGAACTCGCTCGCGCGTTCTCTCAGGTGGAGCAGGACCGGGCACAACTTGATCGCCTCCGGCCTGGTCCCCAGGACAAATAGGACCTTCCTCATCAGTAACGGCTCTTAGATTATAGTGGGGGAACCCGACGGAAAGGGAGGCCGGGAGCGCACAAGGCCCCGCGGCTACCGGTGGCGAAACGTGATCCTGCCCTTGGTCAAATCGTAAGGCGACAGCTCCAGGGTGACACGATCGCCGGCCAGAACCCGGATGCGGTTGCGCCGCAGGCGCCCCGCCAGATGGGCCAGCACTACCCGGTCATGATCCAACTGCACACTGAACAACCCGCTGGGAAACTTCTCCAGAACCACCCCCTGTACTTCGATATTGTCTTCCTTGCTCATCAAATCTCCTTCCAAGGACGCGCCGGCCGCCCTCCCGGGCCGGCGCTTGCGTCCATCTTGTCCGGCTGGTTCAGGCCTCCAAAGTTACGTTGGCAGCCTGCAGCCCTTTCGGTCCCTGTGTTACCTCGAATGCGACCCGGTCTCCTCCATCCAGCTTGCGATAGCCTTCCGACTGAATAGCCGAAAAATGCACAAAGACGTCATCACCATTTTCCCGCTGAATGAAACCATATCCCTTCGCCGCGTTAAACCACTTGACGGTACCCGTTTCTTTCATTGCACTCCTCGATATACAAAAACGTCGCACAAACCAAAGGGGTTGCCGCCCTCCTGGAACGACAACCCCTCCGTGTCGTCAATAGTTGCAGAAGCGCAATGGCGGAGTCAAACGCAGGGTTATTATACCGCGCGCCGAAACCCGCCCATCGACGTCCGCTTCACAATCGCGAACAGCCCTGGATTTGCGCTCCCGTGCCCCTGCGCTACAGTGGTGACAGAAACGTGCCTGAGAGGAAACTGGCCCGGGTCTACGACCGCAACGCCGGTTACTGGGATTCCCGCCTGTATCGCCTGGCCTACCACCCGGCCTACGTCCGGCTGCTGGACGGCCTGAAACGCGAGGGCCTTCTCCCCGGCCCGCTCCGCGTGCTCGATTGCGGAACCGGCGCCGGCCTGCTGATCGAATCCTTTCTGGATCTCGGCCCGGCCGCCGCCGAAATCCACGCCATCGACCTCTCCCCGAACCTCCTGGCCATGGCCCGGGCCAAGTTCCTCCGTCGAGGCGTCCCCGCGCGGCTGGCCCTGTCCAGCATCTCCCGCCTGCCCTATCCCGAAGCGCGGATGGATCTCGTGCTCAGCGGCCTGGTCCTCGAGCACGTGCCCGAGCCGCTGGACGCCGTTCGTGAAATGGCGCGCGTTCTCCGTCCGGGCAGGCCCCTGGTCCTGGTAGCCACCCGCCGCGGCGCTCCCGATCACTGGTTCCGCCTCAAGTACGGCTACAGCCCCTACCCGAAAGCCGCGCTGCTCGGCTGGCTGAAACAGGCGGGCCTCACCCGCGTCCGTGCGCAGCCGCTATACGGAATCGCCCGCCTGTTCGCGCGTGCGTATGTGGGAGTGAAACCATGATTCGTGCCTGGCGTTTCGTGACCCTGACCCTCACCGCCCTGACCCTCGGGATGGCCTTCGCCCACGCGCTCGAACTGCCGCCCAAGCTCGAGTACGATGCCGCCCTCTACCTCATGCTGCATCGCACCCTCTACTGGGGCTTCGGGACTATCGGCGCGTTCGTGGACGTAGGCGCGGTCCTGGCCGCCATTGGCCTGGCCGTTCTGCTCCGCGGGCGGCAATCCTCGTTCCGCTGGGCTATGCTGGGCGCCGTCGCTCTCGTCATGGCTCACGCCGCCTGGTGGATCTGGGTGAACCCGGCCAACCTTGCCATGAAGCAGTGGCCCCTGGAAAACCCGCCCGCCGATTGGGTGCGCCTCCGCAACCAATGGGAGTACACCCATCTGGCGCGCTTCTTCCTCCAGCTTGCGGCCTTCCTCTCCCTTCAGTCCTCCGGGTTTCGGTGACAGGCTACACAACCCCCAAACTCAAGGCCGGGGGTTGTGTAGCCTGTCACCGAAACTAATGCCCGGGCGCGCATAGCAGGTTGTCGATCAGCCGCGTCTCCCCCAGCCACGCCGCCACCAGCACCCGTACCGGGCCGGTAATCGCGGCGGCCGGCTCCAGCGTCCCCGGATCCACCACTTCCAGGTACTCCACCCGGATGCGCGGCTCCCCGTCCAGCACCGCCAGCGCGTTCCGCTTCACCGCCTCCCCCGAGGAGCAGCCGCCCTGTATGGCCTCCGCCGCGGCCAGCAGCGCCCGGTAGAGCAGAGGGGCCGCCTCCCGCTCCTGCGCGCTCAACCGCCGGTTGCGCGAACTCAGCGCCAGCCCGTCCGCTTCGCGCACCGTGGGAACCGGCACGATGGTCACCGGCAGGTTCAAGTCGCTCACCATCCGCTCGATCACCGCCAGTTGCTGCGCGTCCTTCTCCCCGAAATAGGCCCGGTCCGGCTGTACGATATGCAGCAGCTTGGCCACCACCGTGGCCACGCCCCGGAAGTGCCCCGGCCGGAACGCGCCGCACAGCCCGGCCGATAGCGCGGGCACTTCCACGAAGGTCAACTGCGGCCGCGGGTACATCTCTTCCATGCCCGGGGCGAACACCGCGTCCACGCCCAGTCCACCGCAGAACTCCCGGTCGGCGGCAAGCGTGCGCGGATAGCGCTCGTAATCGTCGCCGCGGTCGAACTGGATAGGATTCACGAACACGCTCACTACCGTGAAGCCGCATTCCCCCCGAGCCTTCTCGATCAACGCGCCGTGACCCGCGTGCAGCGCGCCCATGGTGGGCACCAGCCCGACTGCCGCGCCGCCGCGCCGCGCCTTTGCCGCCGCCTGCCGCACCTCCGCGATCGTCGAAAGCAGCGCCGCCGTCATCGCGCCGCCCTTTTCGCCTCCGCGGCCGGATAGCGCCCGCTCTCCACGTCCGCGATGTACTCCCGGGTAGCTTCCACAATCGCATCCCCCAGACGGGCATAGACCTTCACGAAGGGCGGCGCCCCTTCCTCGAACAGGCCGAAAGCGTCGTAGCTCACCAGCACCTGCCCGTCGCAGTACGGCCCCGCTCCGATCCCGATGGTGGGAATCGAAAGCTCGGCCGTGATGCCTGCCGCCGTCTCCTCGGGAATGGATTCCAGCACCACCGCGAAGGCTCCCGACTTCTCCAGTGTCCGGGCATCCTCCAGCATCTGCTCTACCTCGTCGGGCCGCCGGCCCATCCGGCGGAAACCCCCCAGCTTGTGAACCGACTGCGGCGTCAGCCCGATATGTCCCATCACCGGAATGCCGATCTCCACCAGCCGCGACACTACCTCGGCCACCGCCTGCCCGCCCTCCAGTTTCACCGCCGCCGCTCCGCCCTCCTGCACCAGCCGCCCGGCGTTGCGCACCGCATCGGCCACGCAAGTCTGGTACGTCAGGAAGGGCATGTCCGCGATCACCAGCGCCCGCTTCGTTCCGTTCCTCACCGCCCGGGTGTGATGCACCATGTCGTCCAGGGTCACCCTCAGGGTGTTCTCCTCCCCCATCACGACCATCCCCAGCGAATCGCCCACCAGGATAACGTCGATGCCGGCCCGGTCCAGCAGACGCGCCATGGCCGCGTCGTAGGCCGTCAGCATGGTGATCTTCTCCCCGCGCCGTTTCCTGGCGGCCAGGTCGGGTATGCGTATGGCACGCTCCTGCTTGTTCATTGCCGGCTTCCGTTTCCTCGTAGCACTGCCTCGATCCGCTGCGCCGCCCCGCCCTCCAGGCCCTTCCGCCTGGCCAGGTCCAGGGCGTGCAGCCCCGCCGCCCGGTACAAGTCCTCCTCCGGCTGGCCCGCCAGCGCCTGCAGGTGGGCAGTCACGGTGGCGGCATCGCCCCGCTCCACCGGCCCGGTAAGCGCCGCCGCCGGGCCGCGGTCGAGCGTGTTGTCCACCGCCGTCCGGATCAGCGGGGCCAGGCCGCGCAGGGCTTCCTCGCGATCCACGCCCGCTGCCCGCGCCAGCAGTCCCTGCGCGGCATCGATCAGGGCCGTCAGATAATTGCTCGCCAGCACCGCCGCGGCATGGTAGAGCGCCCGCGCCTCGCCCGGAACCGCCAGCACCGTCCCGCCCAGCCACCCGGCGATCTCCCCCGCCCACTCCCGCGCCTCCGGGTCGCCCGAAACCGCAAAGGCCGCCCCGCGCAGCGCCGCCGTCCCCTGCAGGGGATCCGAAACGGTCTGCAGCGGGTGCAGCGTGCCGCAGGCGAAGCCCCTCCCGCGCAGGTCCGCCAGCGCGCTCTCGTCCCGGGCCCCGCAGGTGTGCAGAGCGATTCCCGGCTGCGGATGCGCGGCGGCCAGCATCCCGGCCACCTCCGGCAGCGCGGCGTCGCTGACCGCGATCAGCCAGCGGCCCGCGCGGCAGGACACGCCCTCATACCCGGCCGGCTCCACGCCCGCACCCGCGAAGGCCGCCGCCCGCCGGGTCCGCTCCGGATCCCGCCCCGCCATGCACACCACCGGCGCACCCTGGTCCACCAGCAGGCGGGCCAGGGCCTGGGCCAGCCGTCCGGTCCCCGCGATTCCAATCGTTTCCGGCATTCCGCCTCGGGGAGGCACCTTCCAGTGTAGCGCCCGGATTCCAGGCCGGTCCCGGAGTCCCCGCAAGGGGATGTGCTAATCTAGCGGCAGCCGCGATGCGTAAGCTTAAGTCCCTGTGGCGGCGCGCCTTCGACGTGCGAAAGGGTGAGTACCTGCGCACCCTGTCGATGTCGCTCTACCTGCTGTTTGTCCTGTTCGCCTATTACATCCTGAAGCCCGTTTCGCGGGCGCTGTTCCTCAACCAGTTCGACATCGACAAGCTGCCCTTCCTTTATATCCTCATCGCCGCAGCCGGGGGAGTGCTGGCCTACTTCTATACCAAGCTGGCGCTGCGCACTTCGCTCGCCACCGCCGTCACCTGGGCCATGGGCCTGGCCGTGGCCTGCCTGGTCGCCATGTGGTGGCTCATCGGCCTGAACCTGAACTGGATGCTGTACGTGTTCAACGTCTGGGTGAGCCTCTTCAGCATCGTGCTGGTTTCCCAGGGGTGGCTGGTCGCGGCTAACGTGTTCGACGCCCGCGAGGCCAAGCGCCTGTACGGCCTGTTGGGCCTGGGCGCCGTCATCGGCGCGGCCTTCGGCGGCACTTTCACCGCCTACACCGTCCAGATCGTCGGCACCCACAACCTGATGTTGATCAGCGCCGTCATGGTGATCCTGGCCTACGGCGCGTTTCGCCTCACCGTCTACTCCAAGGGCGTCTCGCTCCAGGCGGCGCGGGCAGCCGAGGCCGAAGAGGCCGAATTCCGCTTCCACGACATTCTCAGCGCCATTGGGCGCCACCGGCATCTCCAGGTCATCATCGCCATCATCACACTGACTTACATCGTGGATGTCCTGGTCGAGTTCCAGTTCAGCTGGATGGCCAAGAGAACCTACCAGGGCGACGAGTTGACCGCCTTCTTCGGCAGTTTCTACGGCATCTATCTGAACCTGATCACCTTCGTCCTCCAGTTCTTCCTGACCGCCGCCGTGGTCAACCGCATGGGCGTCGGCGGGACCCTGCAGATCATGCCCGTGGCCATCTCCCTGGGCTCCCTGGCGACAGCCTTCGCTCCGAACGTCTGGTCCACCGGCTCGGTCCGGCTCACCGAGGCTGCCACCCGCTACACCTTCAACCGGACCGGCATGGAGCTGCTCTACCTGCCCCTGCCCGGCGACCTGAAGAACCGCACCAAGGCCTTCGTCGACATCTTCGTGGACCGCATGGGCCGGGGGCTGGGCGGAATTCTCCTGGCCCTGATCACCTGGCGGCTGGATCCCAGCCCGCGCCACATCGCCTGGTTGGTGATCGGCTTCTGCGCCGCCTGGATGATCCTGTCGCAGCGCGCGAAAAAGGAATACGTATCCACCGTCCGCAAGCGCCTGGCTAACCAGCGCCTGGACTTGAGCAGCGCACGGCTCAACGTCGGCGATCCCGCCACCATCGCTTTACTGGAGGAGACCATCGCCCGCGGCGCCCCGCGCCAGGTTTCCTACGCCCTCTCCCTTCTGGCCGACGCACCGGGCTATCCCCTGGAACCGCAATTGCGCAAGCTGGTCTCCAGTCCTTCCACCGAGGTCCGCAGCAAGGTCTACGATCTCGCGCGGCAGCGCTCCTCGCCGGACCTGCTCGAACAGGCCCAGGCCGATGTCCAGGCCGGAGCGTCCCGGGACGGAGCCACCAAGGCGGCGGTCGGATACCTCCTGGCGCTCTCCCCGGATCCGGCCCGTCTGGCCGCCGGCTTGCTCGAACACCCCGACTGCGAGGTGGTCGAAGGGGCCCTGGAGGCGGCCGGCGCCCAGAACGGGCCGCTGTCGGAGGTGGTCAGCTATGAGTGGATTTCCCGTGCTTCCCAGGATTCCGATCCGCGCCGGCGCCGCCTGGCCGCCATCGCCCTCGGCGTCACCGGCGATCAGGGCACCGAGGCTCTTCACCACCTGCTCGAGGATCCCGATCCCATGGTGGCTGCGGCCGCCTCCACCGCCGCCGGACAACTGAAGAACCGCGCTTACGTGTTCGCCCTCTGCCGCCACCTTGCCCACCCGCGGCTGCGCGGCGCGGCCATCGACGCTCTAGCCGCCTACGGCGCCCGGATCGTCGGCACCTTGGGCGACATTCTGGGCGACGAGAGCCTGCCGGTGGCCGTCCGCCGCCATGTGCCGCGCGTGCTCTCGCGCATCCCGGAACAGCGCAGTGTGGATACCCTGCTCGCCTCCATCGCCCACCCGGAACTGCTGGTGCGCGGCGCCGTCCTCAAGGCCCTGAACCGCCTTCGCGAAGAGGCCCCCGGCCTCAGGTACGGCGAGGAATCCGTCTCCACGCAGATCCTGAACGAGGCCCGCTACTACTTCGAGCTGATGGCCGCCCTGGAGCCCTTTCGCGAGACCCGCGGCCGCCGCCGCTCGGCCGCCGCCCTGCTGGCCTCCAGCATCGAGGAGCGGTTGAAGCAGACCCTGGAACGCATGTTCCGCCTCCTGGGCCTGCGCTATCCGCCCAAGGAAATGTACGCCGCTTACCTGGCCGTGAACCTGCGCCGCGCCGAGCAGTACTCCGCCGCCCTGGAGTTTCTCGACAACGTGCTCGACCGCCAGCTGAAGCGCGTGCTGATGCCCTTGCTGGACGCTTCCGGCAGCGCCGTCGAGCGGGGCCACGACCTGTTCGGGATCCGGCAGAAGGACGCCGAGGACGCGATCCGGGAACTGATTCGCTCGGGAGATCCCTGGCTGGTGGCCTGCGCCATGGCGGCCGCGGCGGAGTTGAAGATCCGCCGCCTGGCGCCCGATATTCAGGCCGCCGCCCGCGGCGCCGGGGCCGAAGTGGCCGAAGTGGGTCGCGCAGCCGGAGAAGCGTTGGGGAGTTTCGGTGACAGGCTACACAACCCCCAAACCGGGGAGTCGGGGGTTAGGTAGCCTGTCACCGAAACTCCCCCGGGAGGCGTAAGATCATGGCCGAACTGAACATCGTCGAAAAGGTGATCGCCCTCGAAGGCGTGGAATTGCTCAACGGGCTGACGCCCCAGCAGCTGGCGCGCATCGCCGCCATCGCCCGGGAAGTGAAATACCCGCCCGGCA
This sequence comes from Bryobacterales bacterium, assembly GCA_020852755.1. Classification (GTDB taxonomy): domain Bacteria; phylum Acidobacteriota; class Terriglobia; order Bryobacterales; family Bryobacteraceae; genus JADZAF01. The sequence continues at coordinate 7,488 of JADZAF010000148.1, read as the reverse complement.
AGGTCATTTTCGAACCGGCCAAGCCGATGGATGCCCTCTACATCGTCATCGACGGTGCCGTCGAGTTGAGCCGCGACGGCCAGACCCTGGTCGTGGCCGGCCCCAACCAGGTCCTGGGCGCCTGGGCCCTGTTCGACGAGGACCCCATGCCGCTCACCGCCCGCGGCATGGAGGACAGCCGTCTCCTGCGCATCGGCCGGGACGACTTCTATGACGTGCTGGCGGACAATATCGAGATCACCGCCGCCATGTTCTCCACCCTGGTGAAGCGCTTTCGTAAGCTGGTGGAGGAGGCCCCGGCGGCCGAAACCGGGCGGGCCGGAGGTGAAGCGTAGGCCGCGTCCCGCTGCGTTGCGCCATAATAAAAATTCCATGCCCGAAGACGCCGGTTCTGAAGTCGCGGAATTACAGCGTGAGCTGGAAGCCGCCTACGCCCAGCTCGTGGAGGCGCACAAGATGGCCTCCCTGGGACGCCTGCTGGCCAGCGTAGTCCATGAGATCAATACCCCCATCGGGTCCATCCTCTCCAACAACGAAGTCATCCTGCGCTCGCTCGAGAAGCTCAAACAGCAGCTCGGCGCCTCCCGCATCGAAGAGGCGCTGGACATCATCGAGATCATGAAGAGCCTGGCGGCGGTCGACAAGATCGCCTGCGAGCGCATCTCCTCGGTCGTGCGAGGCCTCAAGACCTTCGCCCGCGTGGACGATTCGGAATGGCGCAAGGTGGACCTGAACGAGAGCATACGCAACACCCTCAAGCTGGCCGGCTGCGAGTTCCGGCGCCGCGTCGTCGTCGAAACCGACCTGGCCGACCTGCCCGAGGTCGAGTGCCTGCCCTCCATGCTCAACCAGGTGTTCCTCAACATCCTGGTCAACGCCGGGCAGGCCATCGAGGGCGAGGGCAAGGTGACCGTGCGGACCCGTCCGGAAGGCGATTGCGTGCGCGTCTCCATCTCCGATACCGGCCGGGGCATCAAGCCCGAATACGTCCAGCGCATCTTCATGCCTGGCTTCACCACCAAGCCGGTCGGCATCGGCACCGGGTTGGGTTTGTCCATCTCCCGGCAGATCGTGGTGGAGCGGCACGGCGGCTCGATCGACTTCGAGAGCGAGCCCGGCGCCGGCACTACCTTTCACATCCGCATCCCCATTGAGCACCCCAGGCCGGCAGAGCCGAACAGGAGTTGACCGTGGAGAAGAACTCGCAGCCCGCCATTGTGATTGTTGACGACGAAGAGATGGTCATCACCAGCATCCGGGCTTTCCTCCGGCTGGAAACCGATTATCACATCCACGGCTTCACCAATCCCGAGGAAGCGGTCAAATTCATGGAGCACCAGCCCGTGGACGTGATCGTCACCGACTACCTGATGCCCCGCCTCAACGGCATCCAGGTGCTGGCCCGTGCCAAGGACCTCCAGCCCGAAGCTACCCGCATCCTGCTCACCGGCCACGCCGACAAGCAGAGCGCCATCCAGGCCATCAACGAGGTCGCCCTCTTCCAGTACCTCGAGAAGCCCTGGGAGAACGCCGCCCTCCTGCTGGTCATCAACGCCGGCATCGAGCGCGCCCGCCTCATCCGCGCCCTGCGCGAGAAAGTCTCCGAACTCGACGCCGCCCATTCCAACCTCAAGGACGTTCAAAGCCGCCTCTGGGGCGTCTTTCTCTGAGCCGCCCGGGACACTCCCGGACGCTTCCGCCGGTCCAGCCAGGCCCCCGCCTCCGCTATGCTAGAATCGGTTTGAATTCCCTATTCGCAGAAGGACGTCCGAAATGGCAGACGCGAAAGACGTTTCCCGCCGCAAATTCGTAAAAACCGCCGGAGCAGTCGGTGCCGCCGCGGCGGTGTTGCCGGGGGCCAAGGCGAAAGCCCCGGCTTTCATTCCCAAAGTGCATGCCGCCAGCAACCAGGTCCAGTTCGGCGTGATCGGGACCGGCGGCCGGGGTAAGTACCTGCTCGGGCACCTCAACGGGCTGGATTCGGGCCGCTGCGTGGCGGTGTGCGACATCTACGAGCCCAACCTGAAGGATGGCATGAAGGCCTCCAAGGACAAGCCCCAGGGGTACAAGGACTACCGCGAGCTGCTCTCCCGCAAGGACATCGAGGCGGTCATCGTCACCACCCCGCTGTACGTCCACTTCCCCGTCACCAAGGACGCCCTGGAAGCCGGCAAGCACGTCTTCTGCGAAAAGAGCCTGGTCTTCAAGCCCGAAGAGGTCCACGCCCTGCGCGCTCTCGCCGAGTCGCGGCCCAAACAGGTCCTCCAGGTCGGCTTGCAGCGCCGCTACAGCAAGTTCTACCAGACCGCCCGGCAGATGATCGAAAAGGGCATCATCGGCCAGGTCACCCACGTTCAGGCCCAATGGCATCGCAATCCGGGCTGGACCATGAAGCAGTTCCCGGAGCGGCAGCGCGAGCTGAACTGGCGCCTGTTCCGCGAATTCTCGGGCGGCCTCACCGCCGAGCTGGCCTCCCACCAGATCGATGTGGCGGACTGGATGTTCGGCGCCACCCCCGAGTTCGTCGTCGGCGTCGGCAACCTGGACTACATGAAGGACGGCCGCGACGTCTACGACAACATCCAGTTGATCTTCCGTTACCCCAAGGGCCAGAAGCTGGTCTACACCTCCATCAGCACCAACAACCACCTGGCCCTGTTTGGCGGCGCCCGCACCGAATTCGGCGAGCTCATCATGGGGACCGGCGGCTCCATCGAGATCACCGTAGGCACCGATAACGAGCCCGCCATCGGCATGTGGTATTACGAGCCGGGCGCCAAACTCACCAAGGCCGAGGAGAAGAAGGAAAAGGCCGCCCTGGCCGGCGCCACCCTGGCCTCTACCGGCCGCGGCTCCCGCGCGCTGCCCATCCTGTTCGACCGCGACACCATCACCGGCAAGGAGTCCTTCCTGGAACGCGAGATGAAGTTCGCCCGCCGCTGGCTCTACGCCAAGGGTGTCATGCTGCCCGAGGAGGACCGCAACCCGGTGGACATCCAGATGGACAGCTTCTTCAATTGCGTTCGCACCGGAGCGCGCCCCCGCGCCGATCTCGAGCTCGGCCTGGCCGACTCCACCGCCGTCATCCTCTCCAACCTGGCCATGGACGAGGGCCGTCGCGTCTACTTCAACGAAATCGAGAAGATGGGCCGCGCCCCAGCCGACCGGAAGAGCTGAGCTGACCGAATTCCACAGAGGGATCCGATTCGCCCGGCGAATGAAATCCCTCTGTCCCCTTTCTTACACCACACCGAACACCGGCTTGCGCGTCTTCCACTTGCCCCGCGTGAAATCCGGGCAGGCTACCGGCGCGCTTCCCTTGGCGATGGACGCCTCCGAGAGCGGCGTGATCACGCTCATCATGACCGAATCGTACACATCGATCGGCGTCTGCCTCTTCTCCCGCACCGCCCGCAGGAACTCCTGCAGCTCCAGGTAGTCCGTCCCGCCGTGCGAGATCTCCGACGCCCGGGTTCGCAATTCCTTCCACCAGGCGTGCTCGTATTTCTCCTGGTAGGGCGCGAACGGTTCCCACTCGTGATACTTCGGACTCGTCCCCGTGATGTACACCGCCGGCTGCGCCTCCGAATACAGTCCCAGCGTGCCCTGGATCATCCAGCGGTTGTCGTACGGCCGCGGCAGCTGCATGTCGTAGTTGATCACGATGCTGTTGCCCTTCACCGTCTTCACCACCGAGGTCACGATATCCCCCTGCGCGTACTTCCGCGCCGCGTTGGGATGCTGCGGGCCGAACTTGCGCCTGAGGTGCGCGTTGATTCCCAGCGAGCGCGTGGCCGTGGCCGTCAGATACGCGAACGTGTCGCCGCATCCGATGTCCATCCAGCTGATTACCGGGCCCAGGCTGTGCGTCGGATACTGGTCCGCGTTGCGCTTCACCAGGAAATCCGCGCTCCAGCGCATGTTGCCTTGCGGATCGAAAAACCAGTGGTCCACGCAGTCGTGCGAATGCGCGCAATGGCAGTGCACGATCTCCCCGAACAGGCCCTGGCGGATCATGTTCAGCACCGCCAGGTTGTCGCGCCGGAAGCTCCAGTTCTCCAGCATCATGCAGGGCGCCCCGGTGGCCTCGTGGGTGTCCACCAGCTGCCAGCACTCCTCGAAGGTCAAAGCGGCGGGCACCTCCACCGCCGCGTACTTGCCCGCCCGCATGGCCGCCACCGCCATGGGCGTGTGCCAGTTCCAGGGCGTGGCGATCAGCACCGCGTCCAGGTCCGAGCGCCCCAGCAGCCGCCGGAAATCCTCTTCTCCCCGGGTGTATCCCTCCGGCTTGGCCCGGCCCGATTTCTCCACCCGCGCCTGCGCCCGCTCCACCTTGGCCTGGTCGATGTCGCACAGCGCCGGGATCTCCACTCCCTCCATGGTCAGCAGCACCGAGAGCAGGCCCGTGCCGCGGCCTCCCACGCCGATCACTCCCATACGGACCGCCCGCGCCGGCCGGCCCGCCGCCCCCGCCGCCGCCGCCGCGCTCAAGAACGTTCTGCGTTTCATCTTCCCGTCTCTCCTGCGATCTCGATCGCCTTGATCCGGCGCGGCGCCAGTTCCTCGGTTCGCTCCACCACCCCGGACACCGCCTCCGCCGTTCCCTCACCCGCCGGCCGCAGTTCCCTCACCTGGTACCGCCCGCCCTTCAATCCGAACCGGGCCGGATCCACCCGGTAGGCAAACCGCACCGGCTCGTCCACGTAATTGGCGAAGAACACCGCCAGGCGCCCGTCTTCGGCCTGCCACAGCCGCGCCTCCGCCGCCGGCGCCGTGCCGCGGTGCTTGCGCTGCCAGCCGAAAGCGTCTTCGCTGAACACGGGCACCGGCTTCAGCGGCGTCACCGGCTCCAGCAGCCGGCCGAAGGTCAGGAAGCGCCCGCCCGCCACCCGGTAGCGCGCGCACTCCCGCAGGTAGTCCAGCTTTCGCGCGTGCTCCGGCTTCATCAGCCCGAACCCCATCCAGCCGTTCTGCCGGCCGTCGATCAGCGCCTGCCCCTGCGCATAGTTGAAGAAACGCTCGCTCTGGCTGTAGTCGCAGGGGCTGCCGAAAAACAGCGTGTAGCCCGAATAGACCACCTGCATCAGCGGGATCTCCCAGTCGGTCGGCTGCGCCCAGGTCAGGTTGGCGTCCAGCAGGTCGAAGAATACCTCGTCGGCGCCCTCCGACGTGATCGCCAGCCTGCGCCCGTTGCGCTGCGCTTCATTGCGGATCTTGCGCAGCAGGTCGCGGTTCCCGTCCGCCCAGTAGCGCCCGCCGCCGGCCGGGTGCCCGTGCGTCCGGTCGAAGCACAGCTCGTGCTCCATGGCCGAGATCTGGTCCACGTACACCCCGTTCACCCCGTACTCCCGCGCCAGCCCGTCGATCAGGCCCGAGATCGCCGCCTGCCAGAACTCCCGCGTCGGGCACATCGAGAGCAGGCGGCCGGCGCTGTCCGAGTAGAAGTGCTGCCGCAAACCGCCCGCTTCGTCCTTGATGGCGTGCGGTTCGAAGCGCGCGAAATCCGGAATGTTCATGTCGGCGCTGGAGCCGTTGATGTACGGCATGATCAGCAGCCCGCGCCCCGTCAGCTCCTTGACCCGCTCGGCGAAACCCTCTTTGGCCGGCAGGAAGTGCGGGTACAGGTTGTCGAACGGCATGTGATGCCAGTTGTACCAGTGCAGCGCCATCGGCACTCCCATCCTCTGCTGCAATTCGAGGAACGGCGCGTTCATCTCCCGCGGCGTGCCGGACGCGTTGTTCCACACCCAGCTATCCTGCATCCATAGCGCGGCGTTCTTCACCAGGTCCGGCATCTCGGTGCGCTGCGAGAGCGGCCCCGCCGAGGCCCATTTCTGCCGCAGCGCCCACCGCCGGTAGCGCTGCGCCGCCTCCACCCACCCGCCGCGATACACGCCCAGCGCCACCGGGTAGTGGTCCGGATAATCCGAGCCCGCCACTCCCATGTTCTCCGGGTAGTGCAGCAGGACCAGCCGGTCGCCCGGCTCCACCACGAAGTCCTTGGCCCGCGCCTCCGGATCCATCGATCCGAAATACACTCCATCCGCGCCCCGGTTCAGCGACAGGAACTGCATCGGCCAGCCGCCCGAAGGATATCGCCCGCGGATTCGCTCGCTCCAGCCTTTCAGCAAATGCCCGCCGCTGGCGAAGACCGGCCGCGCGATGTCGTACGCGCCCTTCTCCGGAAAGCCGCTCACCAGCGGAAACGCCACCGACCACAGCCCCCAGTAGTCGCTGCGGTTCTCCACAAAGATCCGCCATTGCGCCACGCCCGAGTCGGCCGGCAGCTCCACCGTGACCCGCACGCTCAGCACCCGGTCTTCCAGGTGCCAGCGCAGATCGTTCCACTCCATCACGGCGCGCTGGCCTCCGCCCGCCGTCTTCTCAATCCGCGCGTAGTTGCACGGCTTGTAGTTGTTGTTCACCGCGCGGGTCTGCGTGCCTCTCCCGAAGGTGATCTCCCACAGCAGACGGCCGCCTTCCACCCGTCCCAGATGATTCCTTCCTCCGGCCCGGTCCGTCATCTGCGCCAGGCCCATCCCTCCGGGCTCGAATTCCAGCCGTACATGATCGTTGGCCAGCACCAGCCCTTTCTCCGGACCGGCGCCGGACGGCGGCTGAGCGGGCAGGACCGCTCCGGCCAGCAGGCAGAGCAGCCACAACGGCGTTGTGCGCTTCATCGAATCGCCTCGCTTGAGGCTTTCATTTAAGCACGAAGCGGAAGAACCGCGGAGCCGGTCACGCCACCCAGAACAGCTCTTCCCGGATAGCGTTCCTGGGAAAGCGCGCGCGCTCCAGCAGCGCTTTCAGGTTGGCGACCATATGCGGATTCCCGCACAGGTATACCGTGGTGTCCGAAGGCTCGAATCCGGAAAGGTCCAGGTGCTTTCGCGCCACGTCCTCGATGCGCCCGGTTTCCCCGCTCCATCCCGGGGCCAGCCACGGGCGGCTGACGGTGGGAATGTACCGGAACCAGCCGCACTCGCGGGCGCGCTGCTGCAGTTCGTCCGCGTACCCCAGTTCGGCCGGTTGGCTGGCCGCCTGCAGCAGCGTCACCTGGGCGGGCGCCCGCGAGGCGGGTTGCGCCGCCAGGTGGCGGATCATGCTCACGAACGGAGCCACCCCCGTCACCGTCGCCATCATGAAGTGCCGCGCCCGGTTCCGGTCGAACAGGAACAGCCCCTTGCCCGACCGCCGCAGAAAGACCTCCGCGCCCACCGGCTGCAGGTACAAATGCGGCGTCAGCCGGCCCTCCCGCACCAGTTCCAGAAAGAACTCCAGCTCCTCCTCGCCCGGAGCCGAAGCCAACGAATAGGGACGTTCCACGATCCTGCCGCCCTCCGGCAGCCCCACCGTCACGTACTGGCCCGGCTTGAAAACCAGCGGCTCCCGGGGGCGTACTTTGACGATCCACAACTCCCCCGTAATGTCGCGCCGCGCCGTCACCACCGCGCGCATGTATCGGGCGTCACTCTCCGGACTCATGGG
>JADZAF010000147.1 GCA_020852755.1 Bryobacterales bacterium | reverse complement strand
CCGCCCAGGGCGCCGCCGTACTGCGCCTCGATGCCGGCCGTCTTCACCTGCACCTCGTCCAGGATCTCGTAGGCGGCATCCTGCCGGGAGTGGCCTTCCACCAGCGAATTGGTGGAGAGCCCGTCCACGGCGAAGAGGTTCTCCGAGCCGCTGGCGCCGTTGACCTGAAAGCCGCCTTCGGTGACGTTGCCGGTATTCACGGAAGGGGAGACGGCCGCCAGCGACTGGAAGCTGCGGGTCTTCGGCAGGCGGCTGAACTCTTCCCGCAACACGTTGTGGCCGACGGCGGTCGTGGTGGTGTCGATGAGCGGGGCCGCGGCCGCCACCTCGACCGACTGCTGCTGCCGCTGGAGAGACAGGTCGGCATTTACCGTGATGACCTTGCCGGAGGTGACGATCACGTCGGCGTATTCCACCGGGGAAAAGCCCGTCACCTGAAACATCACCGAGTACCGCCCGGGCTCGAGCGCCCGGATGACGTACGCTCCGTCGCCGCCCGTACTGGTGGTGAAGACCCGGCCGGTCTCTTTATGCATCGCCCTGACATCCACTCCAGGCACAACGGCCTTACTCTGATCGCGCGCGGTGCCATTCATCTCACCGCTTCGCTCCTGGGCGAACAGGATTCCCATCGCCATCAGCGGGATGAGCAGATATCCGCCGTTCCTGAGCAGCCTTCTTCCGAAGTCGTTCCTGTGCAACATGGCTGTAGCCACTTCCGTGGACCTCCCGTTTGTGGCTAGAGTCGGCGGAATAGCCCTCCGGGCACAAGCGCAATAGCGCGCCACCGGCCGCATGGCGCGGCTTGGCGAGGTTTGGCGCGGGGCGGCGGGGGGCGCCGGAAGCCGATCAGCCTCTCGACTTCTCTTCGAGTGCCCGGCGGAGAATGGTCAGCACAGCCCGGTCCTTCTCCGCTGCCGCTTCCTGCTTTGCTTGAATCAGTGTCTCGAGGTTCAGCAAGCGGACTCTGAGCCACTCACCAACCTCTAAGTCAATTGTGTCCGGCAGAAGATCGGAATACTGACGCCCTGCGCCAATCAGACCCGGAACGTCCAGCGGCCCGATTCGGGTCATGAGTGACTAGCGCCCCGTGCCGACAGGTGGCTCTCCGCCGGCCTGATTCCCTCTTTTCGGGCTGGGCGCGGTAGAGCGCGCCCAACTCGTCCAGGGCTGCGAGCAGGCGCGCGACGTTCTCCGGGGAGCGCGAGTGAACGACATCCAGATCGAAGGCGGTGACGGGAGCCCCGTGCAGCGCGGCGCACACGCCGGAAATCAGGGATTGGCTCGGCCGGCACGGAGCCTCAAGAGGAAGCGCGCGCTGCCCTGTGCGGCACGCAGGCGTTCGGTGGGGGACAGAGAGAGCATCCAGCGGATAAGAGTCAAATCCACCCCGTCCTCGCTGCGCTCGGCAGGGACCGCCCGTACACTCCGATTCGCTTTCCGGGGCTTCCGCGCCATCCAGCTCCCCGCGCCCATTGGTCGGGGCGGGCAGATTTGAACTGCCGACCCCCTGCGCCCAAGACCGTTTTCATTATCCAGCGAGCACTCACTGTTCTCAACGTGTTGCATTTCACTCGGATACAGGCAGCCGGTTGAAGCCTGTGGAACCTTGATGAACCCGGAAGCACCAGGCAGCTACAACACTGTCTGCAGTCGCTCAGAGGCTCCCGGAGCCATCGGGAGAGCGTGGGCGTTATACTTCAAGCATGAGGTTCCGTGTGGTCTTGGAGTACGACCAGGAGACCGAGAGCTACTCCGCAATCTGCCCTGAGTTGCCGGGGTGTGCCTCGGCTGGCGAGACGGAAGATGAGGCGAGGCGAGGAATCGAAGAGGCAATCCGGCTGTACCTCTCGCCCGCCGAGATCGAGGTGTCGCCAACCGCGAAGCTGATCGAGGTAACGATTGGGTGACCGCGGGACACCGCGGCTGACCGCCGGCCAGGTGATCTCGATCCTCCGGCGAAATGGTTTCACCCTGGCCGGCTCCTCCGGCAGCCATCAAAAGTGGCGCAACGATTCCACCGCAAGCAGGTGATCGTGCCGTACCGTCGTGGGCGAATCCTGCCGCTGGGCACGATGAGAGCGATCATCGAGGGCAGTGGAATAGACTCTGCGCATTGGGTCAGGTAACCGGGCAGTCGGCATTTCGATCAACGGCGGGCGCCGTTGACAAAGCGGAGATCGGAGCGGGTATTCACCTTCCGCTTCTTGCCCTGCCAGACTGGCATGAAGAAGTATGGACAAGTGCCAGCTTGGAGAACGCTCGGCAGAGCGTGCGATGACTCAGGCGGAGCGGGACCGCCGCGCTTGTTGTCTTGCGGTGGAATACCTCCTTGGCCTTGGCATTCCTCGCGTGACGCGAGAACTCCCGGGACAGTATCATCGTCCCTCACTCAATCTCCCGCGTCCGGCAGATCTGCAAGAGTGACATTCGAATTCGACCCGGTGAGCGTCTCGAAACGGTATCGCTGGGAGACTTCGGCTGGCGGGTCGCAGGGATCGCGCTCTTGACAGTCCGGGGCAGGGCGGGCACGATGTTGTTTTGTCGCTTTATCTTCGCGAGATGATGAACCGGTACAGACCGCCGCTACTCAAGAGCGCGCCTCTACAATACGCGCCCCGGAACGGGTGTCGTTTTTCTTTTCGCACACGTCGCCAAGCGACTGCAGTTTCGAATTGAAGAGATCCGGGCCGCTTACCCGGACTGCATCGCCTACCGTCATGCGGGCGAGTCCGAGAAGCGCGTCAGAATTGAGTTCGAGTTCAGGTCCAGCAGTTTCAAGGCGCATGCTCACGACCCGAAGGAGTGCGACTGCATCATCTGCTGGAGCCACGATTGGCCAAGCGTTCCCGACGGCATCGAAGTGATCGAGTTGAAAAAGTTCTTCGGGACGCCGTTCACGGTTTGGATACAAGCCGCGATCAAGAGCCAGTGGCACTGGCTGGACGAGCGTGACCAAATGGACTGGGCACTGTCAAAACGCGTCACGCATGGCGATCTCCTGCTGATGTATCGTGCCTATCCAAGCTGTAGTATCACGGAGGTTTTTCGTTTTGCCGGCCATCAGCTTCGGAAAGGCACCGCGGGCTGGAGGGCCGGCGATTGTTACTTTGGCCGCATTGAACGCATATGCACGCTGGACTCTCCGATATTCCTGGACGACCTCCGGCGACACAAAGTCTTGCGCACCTCTGCTTTCGTCCGGCGGAACATGCAAGGACCGGGCCTACTCGTCTCGGAGTATTGGCCGTGCCTATATTCGATGATCTCGGAGCGAAATCCAAGAACCCGCAACGCACTCGGAAAGTTCGCGCCGGAGAAACTCTGACGACTGAAGCGGCGGTCCGGGGGCGACGGCGGGGACCTCGTGATGTGCGTGCTGCAGGAAGATCCGTCCGATATGCAAGAGTGATGGTGCCGGGCAGTTAGAGCTTCGGCTCCCAAGTCCTTGCTTCTCTTGGTCGGGGCGGGCAGATTTGAACTGCCGACCCCCTGCGCCCAAGGCAGGTGCGCTACCAGGCTGCGCTACGCCCCGACAATTTCCAGCTCTTTGATTTTAAAATACTTCCCGGAGCCCCGCAACGACCAGCTGGCCCTGACCCTGTCAAAACCTTGGCAAAACTCGAACGCCAACCGTGAAGCGTGGCAAAATCCAAAGTCGTACTCTTCACTGGTTGTCTCAAAAATCGGGCCCACCCCAGTTCACTTTATGTCATATTGGACATAAAGATACCATGGCGCGGAAGCAGGACAAACCGCTGGTTTGGCTGAGAGGCGAGGTGAAGACGCCCCCCTTCAGCGCCGAAGCTCGCCTTGAAGCGGGATTCCTGCTGCGCAGATTGCAGAAAGGCGAGAGTCTCGGTCTGCCGCATTCCCGGCCAATGCAATCGATTGGATTGCAATGCCATGAACTCCGAATCGACGACGAGAACCAGACTTGGCGGATCGTATATCACGTCGCTGCTGACGCCGTGGTAATCCTCGATGTGTTCAGCAAGAAGACCGCTGCCACACCGAACGAGGTTGTGAGGAACTGCAACAAACGGCTCGCAGCTTACATCAGGTCAGCTACGGGCACAGGGAGGAAGCCGAAATGAACACCACCAGGAGGGCCCGCCTGGAACGGAACGGGTGGGCTGTTGGAGACGCGGCTCAGTTCTTGAATCTGGATCCCCAGGAAGCACAGTTCGTAGAGGTGAAGCTGGCACTTGCTGCCGGGGTGCGGCAACTGCGGGAACAACGCGGAATGACTCAAGCCGCTCTGGCGCAGCAACTGGGATCCAGCCAGTCGCGAATTGCCAAGATGGAAGCGGCGGACCAGTCTGTGACCGTCGACTTGATGATGCGGTCACTGCTGGCCATCGGAGCGACCCCCGGCCAGATTGCGAAGTTGATCAAGCGAGTGGAGACGCGTCGGGCTGCTTAGACACCGAGTGCTCTTTCAATTCTACACGGCCCGCCCCCCACCCCGCCGTTTCCTGAGAGAATACGAATTTCAGCTTGCATCAAAGGGAGAAGGATCATGAACGTTGGCTTCATCGGCCTGGGCATCATGGGGGCGCCCATGGCGTCCAATCTCATCCAGGCCGGACATTCGCTCACCGTGTACGACCGGGTGGCGGCGCGCTGCGAGGCGCTGGCGGCGCGGGGAGCGCGGCAGGCGGCCACGCCGGCCGGCGCCGCCGCGGGCAATGACGCGGTCATCACCATGGTGCCCGACACGCCGGACGTCGAAGCCGCGCTGTTCGGCGAGGAGGGCGCGGCCGAGGGTCTGCGGCCGGGCGCCGCGCTCATCGACATGAGCACCATCGCGCCGGGCGCCTCCATGGAATTCGCCGCCCGGCTGGCCGCGCGCGGCGTGGATATGCTGGACGCCCCGGTCAGCGGCGGCGAGCCGGGCGCGCGCCTGGCCCGCCTCTCCATCATGGTGGGCGGCAAGCGCGAGGTCTTCGAGCGCTTCCGCTGCCTGCTGGACGTCATGGGCAACAACGTCATCTACGCCGGACCCAACGGCAACGGCCTGAAGGTCAAGCTGGTCAACCAGGTGGCCGGAACGCTCAGCCTGCTGGCCACCGTCGAGGCCATGCGCATCGCCCGGGCGGCGGGACTGGACGAGCGCGCCACGGTCAGCGCCGTGGCCGGCGGCGCGGCCGGATCCTGGATGATGTCGAACCTGGGGCCCAAGATCATCGAGGGCGATTTCGCCCCCGGCTTCTCCATACGCCTGCACCAGAAGGACCTGCGCCTGACCATGGAGTGGATCCGGCAGCTGGGCCTCGAAGCCCCCGGCGCCGCCCTGGGTTACGAGCTGTTCACCAAGGCCCTGGAGAAGGGCCTGGGCGAGCAGGGCAACCAGGGGCTCTTCAACCTCTGGACGTAGCCAAGGGCGGTCCGCAGGTCCCCGTTGGAAAGGACGGTCCTGCCCGGTCTGCTACGATGAGATTCTGCGGATCGGCATTCACACGTCCCGGGCGGGTTCTTTGGAAAAAGCGGCGGTAAGGGCGGCCCAACTGGGCGCCGATACCTTCCAGATCTTCTCGGCCAGCCCGCGCATGTGGCGCTCGGCCCAGCCCGGCCGGGCCGAGGTCGAGCGGTTCCGCGCGGCCCGGGCGCGTTTCGGACTCCAGCCGCTGGCCGTGCACGCCAATTACCTGATCAACCTCGGGTCCCGCGACCCGGCCGTGCGGAGCCGGTCGGTGGCGGCGCTGCGGGAGGAACTCGAGCGCTCGCGAGCCATCGGCGCGGAGTACGTGGTGGTGCATCCGGGCAGCTGCCGGGGCAGAAGCGTGGAAGAAGGTATCCGGGCCGTGGCCGAGGCCCTGGCCGAAGCGGCGGACGGTTTGGGAAGAAGAGCGCCCGTGCTGCTGCTGGAGCACATCGCGGGAGCCGGATGCGTGCTGGGCTCGCGGTTCGAGGAGTTGCGCGCCATGCGGGACGCCGCGGCCCGGCTCACCCGGCTGCGGACCGGCTACTGTCTGGACACCTGCCACCTGCTGGCGGCCGGATTCGATATCGCCGCCGGCCGGGGCCTGGAGGAGACGCTCGCGCGGGCCGAGGCCGTGCTCGGCCTCGACAACGTGAAGGTGATTCATGCCAACGATTCCAGGATGCCGCTGGGATCCAGGATCGATCGCCACGCCCACATCGGCGAGGGCCATATCGGCGCGCGCGGGTTCCGCCGCATCCTGGCGCACCCGCTGCTCAGGGACAAGCCCTTTATCCTGGAGACGCCCGTGGAGAAGGAAGGCGACGACCGCCGCAACCTGGAAGCACTGAGAAGACTATGCCCGAGAAGCCGTACGATCACAACCAGATCGAACTGAAGTGGCGCCGGAAGTGGGAAGACGCCGATCTGTACAGCGCCCGCGAGGATGCCGGCCGCCCCAAGTATTACGTGCTCGAAATGCTGCCCTACCCCAGCGGCGAGCTGCACATCGGCCACATCCGCAACTACGCCATCGGTGACGCCCTGGCCCGCTTCCAGTGGATGCAGGGCTTCAACGTGCTGCATCCCATGGGCTGGGACGCCTTCGGGCTGCCGGCCGAGAACGCGGCCATCAAGAACCAGCGGCACCCGCGCGAGTGGACCCTGGAGAACATCGCCAAGATGAAGGCCACGCACCGGCGCTTCGCGTTCAGCTACGACTGGGACCGGGAGGTCTCCACCTGCGAGCCGGAATACTACCGCTGGAACCAGTGGTTCTTCCTGAAGATGCTGGAGCGCGGCCTGGCCTACCGCAAAAAGGCGCTGGTGAACTGGTGCCCGCAGTGCGCCACCGTGCTGGCCAACGAGCAGGTGGTGGACGGCTGCTGCTGGCGCCACGAGGGCACGCCGGTGGAGCAGCGCGCCCTCGAGCAATGGTTCCTGCGCATCACCGCCTACGCCGACGAGCTGCTGGAGGACATCCGGGGCCTGGAGGGCGGCTGGCCAGAGAAGGTGCTGACCATGCAGCGCAACTGGATCGGCCGGTCGGAGGGAACCGAGGCCGATTTCCAGGTGGCGGACACGGGCCAGGCCATAAGGGTCTTCACCACCCGCGTGGACACCATCTACGGAGCCACCTGCGTCATCCTGGCGCCGGACCATCCCCTGGTGGGGGAGATCGCCGGCGAGGAGGGCCGCGCGCGCGCCAAGGCCATGGTGGACGCCCGCGCCGGGCGCGATCCGGGCGACCTGGAAAAGGAAGGCTTCTTCACCGGGCGCTACGCCGTGAACCCCTACAGCCGGGAGAGCATCCCGGTCTGGGTCGGCAACTTCGTGCTGCTGGAGTACGGAACCGGCGCCATCATGGCGGTTCCGGCCCACGACGACCGGGACTTCGAGTTCTGCAACAAGTACGGAATCGCCATACGGCCGGTCATCCGTCCCGTGGACGGCGAACTGGGCCGGGATTCCGAAGCCGCTTTCTGCGATTACGGCATCGTGGAGAATTCGGGGGAGTTCTCCGGATTGCCCAGCGCCGAAGCGCAGCGCCGCATGAACGAAAAAGCCGAGCGCGAAGGCTTCGGCAGGAAGGCCGTCACCTATCGCATCAAGGATTGGGGCATCTCGCGCCAGCGCTACTGGGGCACGCCTATCCCGGTGATCCATTGCGAGCGCTGCGGCATCGTGCCGGTGCCCGAGGATCAGCTGCCGGTCCGGCTGCCGCTGGACGTGCGCATCACCGGGCAGGGCCGTTCTCCCCTGGCGGAAGTGCCCGGGTTCGTGAACGCGGCCTGCCCGCGCTGCCAGTCGCCGGCCCGGCGTGAGACGGATACCATGGACACGTTCATCGATTCGTCCTGGTATTTCTACCGTTACTGCGACGCACACAATGACCGGGCGCCCTTCGACTCCGCGCGCATCCGCTACTGGTTCCCCATTGACCAGTACATCGGAGGCGTGGAACACGCCATCCTGCACCTGATCTACTCGCGCTTCTTCACCAAGATGATGCGCGACATCGGCCTGGTGTCGCACGACGAGCCGGTGAAGAAGCTGTTCACCCAGGGCATGGTGATCCGCGAGGGCGTCAAGATGTCCAAATCCAAGGGCAACGTGATCGCGGCCGACGACGTGGCGGCCCGCTACGGCGCCGACACCTCGCGCATGTTCGTGCTTTTCGCCGCGCCTCCGGAAAAGGACGTGGACTGGACCGACGAAGGCGTGGAAGGCATCTACCGCTTCCTCTCCCGGGTATACCGTTTCGTCACCCGTAATGCCGGGGTGGAACGCGGCGGCTCCGGTGAGTCCGACCGCAAAGTCCTGCGGAAACTGCACCAGACCATCCGCAAGGTCACCGAGGACTTCGAGTCTCGCTGGCATTTCAACACTTCCATCGCGGCCATCATGGAGCTGGTGAATGAGCTCTACGCCGGCGAGGCCGGAATTTCGGACCCGGTGATGCGGGAGATTCTGAAAGACTTGGCCCT
This sequence comes from Bryobacterales bacterium, assembly GCA_020852755.1. GTDB lineage: Bacteria > Acidobacteriota > Terriglobia > Bryobacterales > Bryobacteraceae > JADZAF01. The sequence continues at coordinate 2,861 of JADZAF010000147.1, read as the reverse complement.
TCTGTTTGCGCCCTTCGCCCCCTACCTGTCGCAGGAGATCTGGGAAGAAACCGGGTGCGGCGAGGAGCCGGTCTTCCGGCAGCGCTGGCCCGCCTACGATCCGGAAATCGCCCGGGAGGAGGAGGCGGAAATCGTCGTCCAGGTAAATGGACGCCTCCGCGGCCGCATCTCCATGCCGTTCGGAAGCGCCCGCGAAGAAGTGCTGGACAGGGCGCTCCAGGACCCCAGGGTGCAGCCGTTCCTGAGCGGTAAGCGAGTGGTCAAGACAATCGTGATACCCGACAAACTGGTCAACCTGGTAGTCCAGTAAGCCGGCGGCCGGATTTCCACCCAAGAGCCGATTAAATTTTCACTAGCCAGGGTGAAACGATCGGCCTCCGGGATTAGACTAAAGTACTAAGGAAAAAATGAATCTGCCGCGCTATTGAGCCGGTAAGGACCTTTTGTGCATCATCAAGTTCAGGCGACGAAACTCATGGCGGACAAGGGACTCTCTCATCCGGACCGGCGCTCGTCCGATCGCTTCCCGATTGAGCGCGAAGTACGATACAAGATGTTGGACGGAAAGACTGTTTTGCACAGCGGGGCCGGCAAGACGCTGGATATGAGCAGCAGCGGCGTGCTGTTCACCACCGAGCAGCCTCTGGCCGCGGGCAACCGGCTGGAATTGTCGGTGAACTGGCCCGCTCAGTTGGATAACTCCTGTCCTTTGAAGCTGGTGGCATTAGGCCGGGTGGTCAGGGTGGACGGGGGAAAAGCCGCCATCGCTATCGAGAAATACGAGTTTCGGACCCAAGGCTCCAAAGCTTTCTCGGCTGCGAAAACGGCTTGAATCCGCTGTCTGGGACAGATTTAACAGAAATTTTACAGAGACAGACCGGAACCGCCTAACGGGCGTACAGCTCCTCGATATCTTCCCGAAAATTTTCCATTACCCGGCTGCGGCGTACCTTCAATGTAGCGGTCAGCTCGCCGGCTTCGATGGAAAAGTCGCGCTGCAGGATGCGGTATTTGCGGATCTGTTCGAAAGGAGCCAGCTGGCGGTTCACCCGGCTGACGGCTTTCTGCAGTTCGGCCGCGACCGGCGGGGCGGAGACAATCTCTGCGTCCGGGCGGTCCCTGTACGGCTCCATGCCTCGTAACATCTCGGCCACCTGGCGGTTCAGGGTGAACAGGGCTGTGAGATGCGGCAGGCCGTCGCCCACCAGCAGGACCTGGCTGATCAGGGGCTCCAGCTTGAACAGGTTTTCGATCCGGACCGGGTAGATCTTCTTGCCCGTCGAGGAGACGATCACTTCTTTCTTGCGGCCCGTAATGTAGATGTATCCCTCGTCATCCAGGTGGCCTACATCGCCGGTATGCAGCCAGCCATCCCGGAGCACTTCGGCGGTGCCCTCCGGGTCCTTGTAGTAGCCGGTCATCAGACAGCCGCTGCGCACCAGGATCTCGCCGTCCTCGGCGATCCGGACTTCAACCCCCGGCAACGGCCGGCCGATGCTGCCGGGCTTGGCCCGGCCCACCGGGTTGAGGGCCACGATGCCCCCTTCGGTAATGCCGTACCCTTCGGTGAGCGGCATGCCGATCGCTTCATAGAACTCGGCCAGGTCCTTGCTCAACGGCGCCGCGCCCGACGCCGCCACCTTGAGACGGGATCCGAACTTCGCGCGGATCTTGCGGAACAGGAAGCGGTCGGCCAGTTTGAGCGGGGCGCTGACGCGGGCGGGCACGGGCTTGCCCTCGCGGCGCAACCGGGCCGCTTCCATACCCAGGCCGAGGGCGCCGTAGAAGAGCTTGCGCACCGGCGCCGGCCGTTTGCGGATCTCGGTGCAGATGGTGGTGTAGGTGCGCTCCCAAAGCCGCGGAGGGGCAAGGAACAGGGTCGGACGCACCTGCCGGATCTCCTGCGGCAGCTTCATCAGGCTCTCGGCGAAGTAGACCGGGATGCCCATGCGTATCGGAACCATTTCGATCACGACGCGCTGCGCGATGTGCGCCGAGGGCAGATAGGCCACCGTAGCGTCCTGCGGCGTCAGCGGCAGCACCTGCGGCCCCATGTCGATGTTGGTGACCACCGCGCTGTGCGTCACCAGCACCATTTTCGGCTGCCCGGTGGCTCCGGAGGTGAGGTATAGGATCGCGGGATCCGAGGGGCTGACTTCGGAATGAATCCGGGTCAGCAGTTCCGGGTCGCTGCCCAGCGCCTGGCGGCCCAGGGCGCGCAGTTCATCCAACGTCATGGCTCCGCCGGCTTCGCCCTGCAAAAGAAACCAGTGGTCCACTCTTGCCCGGCGCAGAGCTTCGAATGTCCGGGGATTCTCCACGAAGACGGCCTTGGCGCCGGCGTTTTCAATGGTCCGGATCAATTCCCCGGCAGGGTAGCTGGGGTACATCGCGGCGGCAATGGAACCGTTGGTGATGATGCCCAGATCGGCCAGGTAGAGTTCGGCGCGCGTCTCCGAGTTGATGGCGACGATGTCGCCTTTGCCCAGTCCCAGCCTTCGCAGGCCCGCGGCGATCTCTTCCGCGGCCTGCTTGTACTGGTTCCACGTCCAGGTGCGGGAGCGGCGCTCGGAGTCCTCCGTGTATGGCTGTACCAGGGCGGTCGCCTCGCCGTAGCGGGCAGCCGTGGCCTCTAGCACCTGGAAGATCGTGCGCGAACTCATCGAAAAAATGCTAACACGGCCGCCGGTTCCCACGGGGCGGCATCCCGGACGGCGAAAAGCCCGCGCCGGAACGCGTCGCGACACAATCCTCGCCGCCGCCAGAAGACGCCGAGCCCGCGAAAGCCGGGGACGGAGATCAGTTCAGGCCGCAGGCTCCCGGGGTGGGGCAGGCTCCGCCGCTGGGGCACATGGGAGCGT